>NZ_JABBFX010000003.1:300000-600000 GCF_012927085.1 Ramlibacter agri
GTCAGCGCGGCGCCCGCGTCCATCGGCAGGTCGAGCGGGCTCTGCCTGTGGCGCGCGCCGAGCATGTCGCGCACCAGGGCGAGGTCGCCGGATCCGGAAGAGGTCGTCATGTGAACATTCTGGAAAGCAGCCTTGCGCCTGCCAATCGTCGGAAGGGACGATTCGCAGCACCCCGCCGCTATACTGGACCGGCAACGCCGCGCAGGCGATTCGTCCCATCCGACGATGGGCGCGTCCCGCGCGGCGCGGCACAGTAGTACCCCCCATGACGATGACCGCGAGCACCGGGCGCGCCGCCGCCGCGCAGCGCCAGAACCTTCACGCCAAGCTCGTGCCGCCCGCCGCCGTACCCTCGGGCGTGCCACGTTCGGCGATCATCGAAGCGGTGTGCGGTCCCCGCGCGCGCCGCTTCGTGCTGGTGCGCGCCCCCGCCGGCTTCGGCAAGACCACCACCATGCGCGAGTGCGCGGACCATTTCGCGGCGCTCGGCGTGCCCACGGTGTGGGTCACGCTGGACCGCAGCGACAACGACGCCTCGCGCTTCCTGGGCGTGCTGGAAGCAGCGCTCGCCACCCTTCCGGGCCTGGAAGGCGAGGCGGGCGACGCGGAGGCCGGCCCAGCCGGCCTGGGCTCGGCGGCGCTGCAGCTGATGCGCCGCATTGCTTCGCACCCGGAGCCCTTCGCGCTGTTCCTCGACGACTTCGAGGTCATCCACGAGCCGGGCGTGCAGTCGCTGGTGCGCGAGCTGATGGAAAGCCTGCCTCGCTGGACCCACCTGGTGATCGGCTCGCGCAACCTGCCCGAGCTGCGGCTGGGCCGCCTGCGCGCGCAGGGCCAGCTGCTGGAAGTGGAGGCCGACCAGCTGCGCTTTACGCTGGACGAGACGCGCGAATTCTTCGCCGGCCTCAGCACCCAGGCCGCCTTGAGCGCTGAAGACGTCGAACAGCTGCACGCCAAGACCGAGGGCTGGGCCGCAGCGCTGTGGCTGGCCTTCCTGGCGCTGGAACGCAGCCCGTCGCCGGCCAGCTTCATCGCGCGCTTTTCCGGCACCGACCGCGCCGTGGCCGACTACCTGGCCGAGGAAGTGCTGGCGCGCCAGGTGCCGGCCGTGCGCGACTTCCTGCTGCGCACCAGCGTGCTCAAGCAGCTGGAGCCGGGCATCTGCGACTTCGTGCTGGAGCGCAAGGACAGCGAAGTCCTGCTCACCGAGCTCGAAACCACCAATGCCATGCTGGTGCGCGTGGGCGAGGGCGAGCCCAGCTACCGCTACCACGCCATGTTCGGCGGCTTCCTGCGCCAGCAGCTGGCGCGCGAGCAGCCGGACGCCGGGCCGCGCCTGCACCGGCGCGCCGCCGACTGGTACCTGTCGCACGGCCGGCCCGTGCCCGCCATCGACCACGCGCTGGAAGGCGGCGACGTCGCGCTGGCCACCGAACTGATAGAAGCCAATGCGGCGAGCCTGCTGGCGCAAGGGCGGCTGCGCATCCTCTCGCGCTGGCTCGAAGCGCTGCCACCCGCCGTGCTGCAGGAGCGGCCCGAGCTGATGGCGGTGCGCATCTGGGCGGTGTGCTTCACCCGCGGCTCGCGCGAAGCCTCCGAGCTGCTGGCGCGCAGCGGCCTGGCGGAACGCGCCGACCCGCGCACGCGTTCGCACCTGCTGGCCCTGCAGCCGCTGCTGCTGGCCATGCGCGACCACTTCGACGAAGCCTACGCCGCCGGCCGCGAGAACCTGGCGCAGCTGCCCACCGACAACGCGTTCGCCGACATGGTGCTGGCCAATGCGATGACGACGATGGCCGCGGTGCTGGGCCGGCAGGACGAGGCGCGGCGCCTGCTCGACTCCGCGCGCCGGCGCCAGGGCGCGGGCGGCAGCAGCTTCAACATCATGTACTCGGAGGCGGCCGAGGGCATCATCGACCTGCAGGAAGGGCGCCTGCGCCAGGCCGCCGCGCGCTTCAAGCTGGCGCTGAACGCCACCGAAGGCCAGACCCACGGCAACGCCTGGGCCGGTGTGCTGTACGCGTCCACCTGCTACGAGGCGAACGAGCTGGTGCAGACGGCGCACCTGCTGCACGTCTACCTGCCGATCGCGCGCGACGTGCAGCTGACCGATGAGATGATCTCGGGCTACGTGCTGCTTTCGCGGATCGCCTTCCTGAAGGGCGACGTCGACCACGCCTTCCAGGCGCTGACCGAGCTGGAATACCTGGGCCACCAGCGGCAGCTGCCGCGCCTGGTGGCCACCGCGCACCTGGAACGCAGCCGCCTGCACCTGCGCCAGGGCCATGCCACCGCGGCGCGCGAAGAACTGCAGCGCGCCGACGACGCGCCGCTGTGGCAGCAGGCCGCGCAGCTGCGCATGATCGCCAACGACGTCGACTATCTCGCGCTGGCGCGCCTGCGCTGGGAAGCGGTGGCCGGCGATGCGGCCGAAGCGGCGCGCGGCCTGGCCGACGAAATCGCCACGGCGCAGGCCGGTGGCCGCGAGCGGCGGGCGCTGAAGCTGAAGTTGCTGCGCGCGATCACGCTGTACCGCGACGAGCGCCGGCCGGCGGCCTTCACGCTGTTCCACGAGGTGCTGCGAACCGCGTCCGCCGAAGGCTACCTGCGCCTGCTGGTGGACGAGGGCCTGCCTGCAGGCGCGCTCCTGCGCGCCTACCTGGCCGGCGCGCCCGAGCGGCCGCAGGGCGAGGGCGACCCGATCTTCCAGGAATACCTGCAGCGCCTGCGCGAGGCCTTCGCCGCCGAGAACACGCTGGGCGAAACCGCGGCGGCCGGCGAGGCGCCGCAGCTCGCCGAGCCGATGACGCGCAAGGAACTGCGCGTGATCCAGCTGCTGGCCGAAGGCTATTCCAACAGCGCCATCGCCGAAAAACTGTTCGTGTCCGACAGCACGGTCCGCACCCACCTTCGCAAGATCAACACCAAGCTGGGCGTGCACAGCCGCACGCAGGCGGTGGCGATGGCGCGGCGGTGCGGGTTGATCGAGTAGTCGGGGAGAACAGCCAAACGGTATTTAGCGCGGCGACATCCGGATCGCCCCATCCAACCGAATGCACTCCCCATTCAGGTAGGCATTGGTGATGATGCTCTCCGCCAGCTGCGCGAACTCCTCCGGCCGGCCCAGCCGCTTCGGAAAGGGCACGGAGGCCGCGAGCGCGGCGCGCACCTGTTCCGGCGCCGTTGCGAGCAGCGGCGTGTCGAAGATGCCGGGCAGGATGGTGTTGACGCGGATGCCTTCGGCCATCAGGTCGCGGGCGATCGGCAAGGTCATGCCCGTGATGCCGGCCTTCGAGGCCGAATAGGCCGCCTGCCCGATCTGGCCGTCCTGCGCCGCCACCGAGGCGGTGTTGACGATCACGCCGCGCTCGCCGTCGGCGCCGGGCTGCAGGGTCAGCATGCCGGCGGCCGACTTGGCGATGCAGCGGAAAGTGCCCACCAGGTTGATGTCGATGATGCGGGCGAAAGCCGCGATCGGGTAGTGCCTGGTCGCGCCGGTCTCCTTGTCGCGGCTGGCCGTCTTGACGGCGTTGCCGGTGCCGGCGCAGTTGACGAGGACGTTCTCCTGCCCCTGCGCGGCGCGCGCCTGCGCGAAACCGGCGTCGACCGAAGCCTCGTCGGTGACGTCGACCTGGCAGAAGACGCCGTCGATCTCGCGTGCCAGCGCTTCGCCGTTGTCCCGCGAAATGTCGAACAGCGCGACCCGCGCGCCCTGGCTGGCCAGCAGCCGCGCAGTGGCGGCCCCGAGCCCGGATGCGCCGCCGGTCACGACGGCCACCGTATTGCGATCGATCTGCATGCTGCTCCTCCTTGGCCGCGGCGCGCTCAGGCGGCGGCGTAAAAACGTTCACCGCGCCGGGCGCGCGCCTGCAGCGTGGCCGGCACCTGCAGGCCCGCTTGGCGCGCCAGCTCGCACACCTGCGGCAAGCCCAGCCAGTCGGCGTGGTGCAGCGGGCCGCCCAGGTGGCGCGGAAAGCCGAGGCCCAGCTGCAGGCTGATGTCGATCTCGGCGGCGCTGCGCACGACCCCCTCGTCCAGCAGGACGGCGGCTTCGAGGATGCTTGCGAGCAGTACGCGCTCGACGATCCCGGCCTGGGCCGCCGCGTCCGTGGACTGGCTTCGGACGACGCCCGTCGGCTGCGTTCGCTCCGCGCCCGCAGGCCGGGTTCGCGCAGCGACCCCGGCATCCGCGCCCCGCAGCACGGCATCGCCTTCGAACGGCCCCGTCTCCCAACCCGCGCGGCGCATCGCGGCGTCGACCTGCGCGTGCGCCAGGCCTTGTGCCAGCAGGGCTTCGCAAGCAAGCAGGCACGCCGCGTGCACGCGGCGCACCAGCCCGCCTGCCGCGTCGCTCACGCGCAGCGCGATCTTGCCGGCGGCCGCGGCTTCTGCAGCGGCGCGCGCGATTGCGCCGGCATCCGCATCCGCGCCGCCCGCAATCTCGACCAGCGTCGCACCGGGCAGCGGCGAAGTGAACACGCAGGCCGGCGAACCGCCGCCAGACCCCACCCCGCGCGCCAGTTGCCGCGCCAGCCGCTTCACGGCCTGCTGGTTGATGAAGTTGCGCACCAGCGCCGCGGCAGCCTGCGACTTCGCCAGCGTGGCGAAGGCCTGCGCTTCGGCTTCCTGCGCTTGCGCCGCATCCATGGCCGCGGACTGCGCCAGCAATTCGACGGCCGCCGCGGCCGCCGGCAGGCAGGCCGGCACGTCGCGCGCGACGATCGCGCGCCGCTCGGCGACCGCGTGGTCGGCCACGGCCAGCGGCAGCCGCTTCGCCGCCCGGCGCTCGTGGGCATCCGCTGCCGCCGCACGCAGCAGCCGCAGGGCCTGCTCGCGCAGTTCCTCCGGCGCGCTGATGCGATCCACCACGCCGCAGCGCAAGGCCTCGACCGCACCGCGCGGCGCGCCATCGCTGATCCACTCCAGCGCGTGCGCCAGGCCCGCGACGCGCGGCAGCCGCACGGTGCCGCCGAAGCCCGGGATCAGGCCCAGGCCCACTTCCGGCAGGCCGATGCGCGCGCCTTCGGCCATCACGCGATGCGTGGCGACCAGCGCGAACTCCAGTCCGCCGCCCAGGGCGAAGCCGTTGATCGCGGCGACGCTGGGCACGTCCAGCGCTTCGAAGCGCAGGAACACCTCGTTGCTGCGCCGCAGGTAGTCCAGCAGCTGCGGCCGCGGCTGCGCGAAGGTGGCGGTGAACTCGGTGATGTCGGCGCCCACGACGAACACGTCCTTGGCGCTGGTGACGAGGATGCCGCGCAGCCAGGTGACGCTTTCGAGCCGGCGGCGCGCCGTGTCGAGCTCGGCGACGGTGCGCTGGTCGAACATGTTCACCGCGCCGTCGCGGCGATCGAAGCGCAGTTCGACGAAACCGCCTTCCAGCGGATGCAGGCCCAGGCTCTCGCCCGCGAACAGGGTGGCGGAGGCGTTCACTTGCATGTCAGGCCGCGGTGGCTTGCGGGCCACCGCGGCGCGGAATGGCCGCTTGCGCCTGCTGCCAGTCGGCATCGGTCCAGCCGGCGAGGTGGGCGAAGTTGCCGCCGCTCGCCTGGTACTGCGCGCCATCGATGGCGATGGTCTGCCCGTTCAGGAATTCGGAGCCGGGCCCCAGCAGGAACACCGCCAGGTTCGCCAGTTCGTGCATCTGCCCCGCGCGCTTCATCGGGTTGGTGCCCGCGGGGTCGTAGGTGTTGCCGTTCGGGTCCAGCCGGGCCAGCATCCCTTCAGTGGGAAACAGGCCCGGCGCGATGGCGTTCAGCCGGATGCCGCGCCCGCCCCATTCGACGGCCAGCGACTGCGTCATCGTGGCGACGCCGGCCTTCGACATCGCGGAAGGCACGGCGAAAGCGCAGCCGTTCCAGACCCAGCTGGTGACGATGGAGACCACAGTGCCCGGGCACCCCTGCGCCAGCCAGCGCTTGCCGCACTGCTGCGTCACCTGGAAGGTGCCGCGGAACACGATGTTGGAGATGGCGTCGAAGCCGCGCACCGAGATGTCCTCGGTGCGGGCGACGAAGTTGCCGGCCGCGTTGTTGACCAGGCTGGTCAGCGGCCCGCCGTCGGCCCAGATCGCATCGAGCAGGGCGGCAATCGCTTCGGGCTGGCGGATGTCGCAGGCCAGGCCCACGGCCTTGCCGCCATGCGCCTCCATCATCTCGCGCGCCGCCTCTTGCGCCACTTCGCCGCGGCGGCCGCAGACGTAGACCTCGGCGCCGAGTGACAGGCAGGCTTCCGCCATCACGCGGCCGAGGCCGGTGCCGCCGCCGGTGACCAGCACGCGCTGGCCGCGCAGCAGGCTGGGCTTGAAGACGAGTCGATCCAGCTGCATGTCAACGCCGGCCAAAATCGGGCCGCCTCTTTTCCAGGAAGGCCGCGATGCCTTCGGCGAAATCCTGCCCCTGCGTGCAGAGGATCTGGTTGCGGTCTTCCATCGCCATCACGGCTTCCATCGAGGGCCCGTCGATCGCGTGGCGCAGCGCCTCCTTGGTCAGGCGCAGGCCCAGCGGCGTGGCCAGCAGCATGTCGTCGGCCAGGGCCTGCGCTTGCGTTGCCAGTTCCTCGACGCTGCCAAGGCGGCTGACGAGTCCCAGGACGAGTGCGCGCTGCGCATCCAGGAAGCGGCCCGTGAGCAGGTATTCGGAGGCGACCGAGGCGCCCACCATGCGGGGCAGGAAGTAGCTCACGCCCATGTCGCAGCCGCTCAGGCCCAGGCGGATGAAGGCGGCGTTCATGCGTGCGTCCGGCGTTGCCAGGCGCACGTCGCAGGCCAGCGCCAGCGCGAAGCCGCCGCCGGAGGCCGCGCCCTGCACGATGCCTATCACCGGTTGCGGGCAGCGGCGCATCGCGACCATGATGTCGCGGATGCCGTACTGCACCTGCAGCATGTCCTCGACGCCGCGGCCACCGACGTCCGCGTCCTTCAGGTCATAGCCGGCGCAGAAGGCGCGGCCGGTGGCGCGCAGCACCACCACGCGCGCCTGCGAGCGGGCATCCAGGCCGCCGAAGAAATCGCGCAGCTCGCGCGCCAGCTGCGCGTTCAGCGCGTTCAGCCGTTCCGGCCGGTTCAAGGTGAGCCAGGCGGTCTCGCCGCGCAGCTCCACCTGCAGGTGCTCGTACTGCGTTGCCATCACAGCCCCCGGGCGATCACTTCCTTCATGATCTCGCTGGTGCCGCCGTAGATGCGCTGGATGCGCGCATCGGCGTACATGCGGGCGATCATGTACTCGTTCATGTAGCCGAAGCCGCCGAACAGCTGCAGGCATTCGTCGACCACCTTGGCCTGCTGCTCGCTGGCCCACAGCTTGATCATCGAAGCCGTGGTGGTGTCCAGCGTGCCGGCCACCAGGCGCTCGACGCAGTGGTCGACGAACACGCGCGCGGCCTTCGTGGTCGAAGCGACTTCGGCCAGCTTGAAGCGCGTGTTCTGCATGTCGAACAGCGGCTTGCCGAAGGCCTGGCGCTCGCGCGTGTAGGCCAGCGTGGCTTCCAGCGCGCCTTCCATGCAGGCCGCGGCGATCACGCCGATGATGGTGCGCTCGTAAGGCAGGTCGGACATCAGCTGGAAGAAGCCCTGGCCTTCCTGGCCGCCCAGCAGGTTCTCCGCCGGCACCTGCACGTCGTCGAAGAACAGCTCGGACGTGTCCTGGCCCTTCAGGCCCAGCTTGTCCAGCACGCGGCCGACGCGGTAGCCCTTGCAGCCTTCGGTCTCCACGATCAGGATCGACATGCCGCGGGCGCGCTGCTCAGGGTCGGTCTTGGCCACCACCAGCACCAGTTCGGCCAGGAAGCCGTTGGAGATGAAGGTCTTGGAGCCGTTGACGACGTAGTGGCCGCCTTGCTTCACGGCGCGGGTGCGCACGCCCTGCAGGTCGGAGCCGGCGCCCGGCTCGGTCATCGCGATGGCGCCCACCAGCTCGCCGCTGGCCAGGCGCGGCAGGTACTTGCGCTTCTGCGCCTCGGTGCCGTGGCTCAGGATGTAGTGCGCGACGATCGAATGCACCGAAGCGTTCATGCCGGTGAGGGCGCGGCGCGACATCTCGTCGTACAGCACCGCGACGTGGCGGAAGTCGCCGTCGCCGCCGCCGTACTCGGCCGGGATGTCGGCGCACAGCAGGCCCAGCGCGCCGGCCTTGCGCCACAGGGCGTGGCCGACGTGGCCGCGCTTGCGGGCCTCCTCGTCGTGCGGGAGCATCTCGGCCTCGACGAAGCGGCGCACCGTGGCGCGCCAGGTGTCGAGGTCCTCGTCCATCCAGGAAGGGCGGAAGTCGATTGGCATGGTGGGATCTTCAGCGGGCGCGCAGGCGCGCGGTATCGTCGGAAGCGATGAAATCGGCCGCGCAGGCGCGCGAGCGTTCGGCCTCGAGGGCCAGGCCTTCGCGCAAGGACACTTGCAGGCCGTCGGCTATCAGGCGCTTGTATTGCTGCAACATCTGCGGCTGCACGGCGAGCATGTCGCGCGCGAGTTGCAAGGCTTCGGGCAGCAACTGCTCCGGCGCGACGACGCGGTTGACGAGGCCCCAGGCTTCGGCGCGCTGGGCGTCCAGGAAATTACCGGTCAGCGAAAGCTCCTTGGCGCGGTAAGGGCCGACCAGGCGCGGCAGCAGCTGCGACAAGCCCCAGCCGGGGATCACGCCCACGCGTGCGTGGGTGTCGGCAAAGCGCGCCTCGCTGGAGGCGAGCAGCACGTCGCAGGCCAGCGCCAGCTCGAAGCCGCCGGTGACGGCGACGCCGTTGATGGCGGCGATCACGGGCTTGCTGCACCGGCGCAGCGCCAGCACCGGGTCGAACTCCGGCGCCGAGGCGAGAGCCTGGCCCGGGTCGGTGGCCGACGCGAGCTCCTTCAGGTCCAGTCCGGCGCAGAAGGCCTTGCCGGCGCCGGTGAGAACGAGCACGCGCACTTGCGGATCCGCTTCGCAGCGTTCGAGTGCCACGACCAGCTCGCGCCGCAGCTGCATCGAAAGCGCATTGGCGGCCTGCGGCCGGTTCAGCGTCAGGACGGCGCAACCGGCGAAGGGCTGCGCCAGCAGGACCAAGGCCGCGCTCATGCCGAGGCGGGCGTGGTTGCCACCGGGTCGAAGGCGCTGCCGGCAAGTTCCGGGGCCAGCGGCACGCGCAGGCCCAGTTGCCGCTGCAGGTGGTCCATGCGCGCCAGGTAGGCCGTGACGTTCGCGAGCTTCACGTCCTCGTAGCCGCGCACCATGTCCGGCGCTTCGGCCAGTTCCAGCGCCAGCGGCAAGGTGCCCGCATCCAGCCGCGGCAGCAGCGCATCGACCAGGGCCAGGTAATGCGGCACCAGCGCGCGCTCGACGCGGCGCACGCGCGTCATGCCGAGGAAGTCGAGGGATGTACCACGCACCGCCTTCATGGCGCGCAGCACCTGCAGCGCCGGGCGGAACCAGGCGCCCAGCTTCAGTTTCTTCTTCACGCCCAGGCTGCGCAGGAAGGTGGGATGGAAATGCCAGGCGATGCGCGCGCCCGGGCCGAAGCTGGCTTGCAGCGCCTGCTGCGCGGCCGGCTCCAGGTGCAGCCGCGCGACCTCGTATTCGTCCTTGATGGCCATCAGCTTGTAGAGGTTGCGCGCGACGGCGAGCGCCAGCGCGTCCGGGCCGGCTTGCCGCACCCGCGCGATCACCTCCGCGTAACGCCGCGCATAGGCCGCATCCTGGTAGGCGATGAGCTCCGGCACGCGGATGCGCAAGGCCTCGAGCAGGGCGCCGCTGGCGCCGACACTGTCGATGATCTCCTGCGCCTCGGGCGCCAGGGTGAGCACTGGCGCGGCCACCTTGTCTTCCCGCAGCGCCGCTTCCACCCGCGCCTGGTCCGCCACGTACAGGCGGCCCCAGCGGAAGGCGGCCAGGTTCATGTCGCGCTGCACGCCGTTCAGCCGGATCGCCGCTTCGATCGCCTCGGCGCGGATCGGCAAGGCGCCCAGCTGCCAGGCCACGCCCACCAGCAGCAGGTTGCTGGCCATGTGGTCGCCCAGGAGCCGTTCGGCCACGTGCTGCGCGTCGAGGAAGACGTTGCGCTCGGCGCGGCTGGCCGCGGCTATGCGTTCGGCCAGCGCGTCCAATGCTGGATAGCGCGAAGCCGCCACGTCGGACACCATCTGGCCGGTAGGCACCTGCGTGGTGGACACCACTGCGATGGTGCGTTCGGGCGCAGCGAGCGAGAGGTTGTCGGCGTTCACGCCGACCAGCGCGTCGAAGGCCAGGTACAGGTCCGCGCTGCCCTTGGACAGCGTCGGCGCCGCGTCCTCGCCTTGCGGCAGGATCTTCAGGTGCGAGATGACCGCGCCGCCCTTCTGGCTGGAACCGGTGTGGTCGTAGGTCTGCACCTTGCGGCCATCGAGGAAGGCGGCGGTGCCGAGGATCTGGTTGACCGTCACGACGCCGGTGCCGCCTATGCCCATGAGGCAGGCGGAGAAGTGCTCGCCGATGACGGAGGAAACCGGTGCGGGCAGCAGGACGTCGCTGGGGAAGGGCACGGCCTGGCGCTTGGGCGGCCGCGCGTCGCTGCCCGCGGCTTCGACGGTCAGGAAGGACGGGCAGTCGCCGTCCAGGCAGGAGAAGTCCTGGTTGCAGGACGACTGGTGGATCTGCGTCTTGCGGCCGAACTCGGTGGCCACCGGCTGCACGCTGAGGCAGTTGGACTTGCGGCCGCAGTCGCCGCAGCCTTCGCAGACGCGCTCGTTGATGAAGACCGTCTTCGGCTTGTATTCGAGCTTGCCGCGCCGGCGCAGCCGCCGCTTCTCGGCGGCGCATTGCTGGTCGTTGATGAGGACCGTGACGCCCGGCGTGGCGGCAAGCGCTTCTTCCGCCTCCACCAGCCGGTCGCGATGCCAGACCTCGGCGCTGGCCGCCTTGCCGCCCGCGTACTTCTGCGGCTCGTCGGTGGTGACGATGACGCGCTTGACGCCTTCGGCGCGCAGCATCTCCACCATCGCCGGCACGCTCATCGCACCGGTCACGTCCTGGCCGCCGGTCATGGCGACCGCCTTGTTGTACAGGACCTTGTAGGTGATGTTGGTGCCGGCGGCGATGGCGAAGCGGATCGCCAGGCTGCCCGAGTGGTGGAAGGTGCCGTCGCCCAGGTTCTGGAAGAAGTGCTTCGTGCCGGTGAAGGGCGCCAGGCCCACCCACTGTGCGCCTTCGCCACCCATCTGCGTGTAGCCGGTGACGTTGCCGAAGACGTTCCCCATCCACAGCGCCATCACGTGGCAGCCGATGCCGGCGCCCACCACCGAGCCTTCGGGCACGCGCAGGGAGCGGTTGTGCGGGCAGCCGGAGCAGAAGTAGGGCGTGCGCCCGGCGATCGCCTGCACGGGGATGATGCCGCGCGCCGCCTGCGCGCACGGCGCGGTCAAGGCCAGCTTCGCCCCCAGGCGCGCGCGCAGTACGCGGGCGATCACGTCGGCCGAGAGTTCGCCATGCGCGGGGAACAGGTCGCGTCCGAGCTCGTCGTGCTTGCCGACCACCGCCGGACGGTGTTCGCCGGCATACAGCAAGTCCTTCAGCGCCAGTTCGAGGAAGGCGCGCTTGTCCTCGACGACGATGATCTCGTCCAGCCCGCGCGCGAACTCCTGCACGATACCGGGCTCCACCGGGTAGAGCATGCCCAGGGTCAGGATGCGGATGCCGGCCGCTTCCAGCGCGGCGTCGTCCAGGCCCAGGTCGTGCAACGCCTGGCGCAGGTCGTAGTAGGTCTTGCCGCCGGTGAGGAGGCCGATGCGCGCCTGCGGCGGGTTCACCGTGATGCGATTCAGGCCGTTCAGGCGCGCGTATTCGCGCGCCACTTCCAGCTGCGCGCCGACGATCTGGCGTTCGGCCTGCAGCATGGGCGGCCCCGCCTCGTTGACGCGCAAGGCCGGCGCGAAGGGCTTGCCCTCCCATTCCACCTGCGGCAGCACCGGCTGCACGCGCTCGGGGCCGACCAGCGCCGAGGCGCAGCTGTCGGCGACGTCGGTCACCAGCTTGAAGCCGACCCACAGGCCGCTGGCGCGCGACAGCGCGTAGCCATGCAGGCCGAAGTCCAGCACCTCCTGGATGTTGCCGGGCGCCAGCACCGGCATCAGGAAGCTGGCGAACACCAGGTTGGAATCGCTCGGGTAGATGGTGGAGCGCGCATGCGGATCGTCGCCGGCCACGCACAGCACGCCGCCGTTGCGGCCCACGCCGCGGAAGTTGGCATGGCGGAAGGCGTCGGCGGCGCGGTCCACGCCGGGCGACTTGCCGTACCAGAGTCCGTAGACGCCATCGTGCTTCGCTTCGGGCACCGACTGCAAGGTCTGCGAGCCGAAGATCGCCGTAGCCGCCAGTTCCTCGTTCAGCCCGGGCTGGAACACGACCTGGTGCTGCGCCAGCAGCTCGCGGTTGGCGAGCATCTCGTCGTCGACGCCGCCCACGGGCGAGCCCGGATAGCCGCTGACCAGGCCGGCCGTGTCCAGGCCATTGCGGCGGTCCGCGCGATGCTGGTCCAGCATCAGCCGCACCAGCGCCTGCATGCCGTTCAGGTAGATGCGGCCTTCCTCGACGGTGTAGCGGTCCTGCAGGGTCAGCAGGTACTTGGCTTCGGTGGGTGCGTTCATGCTTGGCTGGAACGGTGGAAGTCGGGGGCGCGCTTCTCGCGGAAGGCGCGCACGCCTTCGGCAAAGGCGGGGCCGGCGATCAGCTCGCGCTGGCGCGCGGCCTCCCAGGCCAGCTGCTGCGCCAGGTCGTTGCGGGCGGATTCGGCGTGGGCGGCGCGCAGTTCGCGCACCGCATGGGCTGGCAGCTTCGCCAAGCGCTGCGCGGTCTTGCGCGTTTCCTCGGCGAGCTGCTCGTCGTCCACGCATTCCCAGATCAGGCCCCATTGCGCGGCGCGTTCGGCGGGCAGCTTGCTGCCCAGCAGGCCCAGGCCCATGGACCTGGCGCGGCCCACGGCACGCGGCAGGAACCAGCTGGTGCCCAGGTCCGGCACGATGCCCAGCGCCGGCATGAAGGGCAGGTAGAAACTCGCGGAGCGCGCGGCGATGACGACGTCCGCCGCCAGCGCGATGCCCACCGCGCCGCCGGCCACGATGCCGTTCACCGATGCGATGACCGGCACCGGCATGGAGGCGAGTTCCAGCACCAGCTTGTTCGTGACCTGCTCCATCAGGTCCGCGGCGCGGCGCAGCGAAGCGGGATCGGTTTCGACGGTGGACAGGTCCGCGCCCGCGCTGAAGGCGCGGCCGGCGCCGGTGAGCATCAGCACGCGCAGCTTCGGGTCGTCGCGCAGCCGCGCCAGCGCGTCGCGGAAGGCGTGCTGCAGCGGCTCGGACAGCGGGTTCAGCTGCGCGGGCAGGTCCAGGGTGAGCGTGGCGATGCCACTCTCGTCCTGCGCCAGGCGCACGCTCACAGCCGCTCCACGATGGTGACGTTGGCCATGCCGCCGCCTTCGCACATGGTCTGCAGGCCGTAGCGCTTGCCGTGCCGGCGCAGTGCGTAGAGCAGGGTGGTCATCAGCCGCGTGCCCGAGGCGCCCAGCGGATGGCCCAGCGCGATGGCGCCGCCGTGCACGTTCAGGCGCGCCGGGTCGGTGTCCGTCGCCTGCGCCCAGGCCAGCGGCACCGGCGCAAACGCTTCGTTCACCTCGAACAGGTCGACGTCGGCGCCGCGCAGCCCGGCCTTCTGCAAGGCGCGCTGCGTCGCGGGAATGGGGGCTTCCAGCATGATGACCGGATCATGGCCCAGGACG
Source organism: Ramlibacter agri (assembly GCF_012927085.1). Classification (NCBI taxonomy): domain Bacteria; kingdom Pseudomonadati; phylum Pseudomonadota; class Betaproteobacteria; order Burkholderiales; family Comamonadaceae; genus Ramlibacter; species Ramlibacter agri. The sequence goes on from NZ_JABBFX010000003.1 coordinate 313,714, forward strand.
CTCATGTGGTGAATCCGGGCCAATGGCTGCACGCCCAGCGCCTTCAGGCCGCGTTCGTTGACCACCAGCATGCCGCTGGCGCCGTCGCAGATCTGGCTGGCGTTGGCGGCGCTGATGCAGCCGCCTTCCTGCAGCAGCTTCACCCCGCCGATGCCGGCGGCCGTGGCGTCGAAGCGGATGCCTTCATCGGTGCGATGCTGCTCGCCGGTCGTGGAGCCCTCGGCCGTGCGCACCGGCAGCGCCAGGATCTCGTCGTCGAAGGCGCCCGCGCGGGTGGCCGCGGCCGCGCGCTCGTGGCTTTGCAGCGCATAGGCGTCCAGCTGCGCGCGCGTGAAGCCGTATTTCTTCGCGATCATCTCGGCGCCCAGGAACTGGCTGAATTCGACGCCCGGGTAGCGCTCGGCCAGGCCGGGACTGGCATAGGAGCCCAGCCCTGCCTTGCTGGCCAGGGCCACCGGGCTGAACATCGGCACGCGCGTCATGCTTTCCACGCCGGCCGCGATGACCACGTCCATGCTGCCGGACATCACCGCCTGCGCGGCGAAATGCAAGGCCTGCTGCGACGAGCCGCACTGGCGGTCGATGGTGGTGCCGGGCACCGATTCGGGCAGCTTCGACGCGAGCACGGCCGTGCGGGCGATGTTCATGGCCTGCTCGCCGACCTGGCTGACGCAGCCCATGATGACGTCGTCGACCAGCGCCGGGTCGCAGTGTGCGCGCTGCAGCAGTTCGTCGAGCACGCGGGCGCCGAGGTCGGCCGGATGCCAGCCGGCGAGGCGGCCGCCACGGCGGCCTCCGGCGGTGCGGACGGCGGCGACGACAAAGGCTTCGGACATAGGGATTTCCTGGGGGTTCGACGCTTCCATTGTTCGGGCGCGCCGGCCCGGCCGGGATCGTCAGAAGCGACGATTCGCCCGGGCCGCGACTTTTTCGTCGCTTCCGACGATAGGCCGGCTGGCGGCCCGGTTCCTAGACTGCCTCCACGCTGCCGCCATGGCGCGCTCATACCAACCACCTTCCGGAGACAAGCATGGACTATCGCGACCCGCAGCTGGCGGCCCGCATCGACCGCAGAACCCTCCTGGCCCACGGCGCGCGCACAGCGGCCGCGCTGGCAGCCGGTTCGCTGTTCGGCCGCGGCGCCTTCGCGGCCGACGAGGTGAAGATCGGCTGGATCCAGCCGACCACCGGCGCGCTGGCCAGCAGCTTCGGCCCGCTGTACCTGGCCGCCGACATGGCGCTGGAAGAGATCAACGCGGCCGGCGGCATCCTGGGGCGCAAGCTGGTCAAGGTGACGGCCGACGACGAAGGCTCGCCGGCCAAGGAGCCCATCGTCACGCGGCGCCTCATCGACGACGGCTGCCGCTTCATCCTGGGCCCGGTGGGCAGCTCACAGGCGCTGGCCTCGCTGGAAGTGTCGACGGCGGCCAAGGTGATCCAGGCGACCTATGCCTCGGCCACGGAGATGGGCGACGGCAAGCGCTACCCCTACCACTACCAGTTCAACTTCACCACCGACGCCCAGGCCGTGAGCCATGCTGCCTTCCTGCAGCAGCGCGGCTTCAAGAAGATCGGCCTGCTGGTGGAGGACAGCGCCGCCGGCGCCGGCCTCAAGGCCTCGGCGATGAAGGAAATCCCCGCGCACGGCATGCAGATCGTGTCGGTGCAGGAGTTCCCGCTGAAGGTGGCGGACATGACGCCCTTCCTGCGCAAGCTGCGCGCCGACGGCGCCGAGGCGCTGGAAGCGCACGTGTCCAACAACGTCGACATCACGCAGATGCTGGTGGGCCTGGCGCGCATCGGCTGGAAGCCGGTGATCGCCGGCCACACCGGTTTCCTGTTCGCCGGCACGCCGGGCGCGGTGCCGGACAACGCGCGCTACAACGACGTCTACGCGGCCACCTTCAAGGCCCTGACCTACAGCGGCAGCGAGCAACCGCCGGAGCGCGTGAAGGCCTTCGTCAGGAAGATCGCCGCCAGCAACGTGTCCGACACCTTGCTGGGCCCGGCGGCCACCACGCCTTTCTACGACTTCCTCTACGCGCTGAAGTACGGCGTGGAGAAGGCCAAGTCCTGGGACACCGAAGCCATCAAGAAGGCGCTGGACAGCTCCTCGGACATCCCCGGCTTGTTCGGTCCCATGAAGTTCACCGCCACCAACCACACGGCCTACGACGCGAGCGTGGTGGCGATGGCCGTCGCGAACTCCATGGAGGATCCGCTCAGCAAGGAATACCGCGGCCTGTTCCGCCGCCGCGCGGGAGGAGCCGCGTGATGGGCATGGACGATTTCCTGGCCCTGCTGGTCTCCGGCCTGACGCAGGGCGCGCTGTACGCGATGGCGGCGGTGAGCCTCAACATCGCCTACAAGCCGACCAACGTGTTCAACATGGCGCAGGGCGAGCTGCTGATGCTGGGCGCGATGTTCGCCGCCGGCCTGATGGGCGGCTGGCACTGGCCCTGGCTGCTGGCGCTGGCCGCCGTGCTGGTGCTGGTGGGCGCCATGGGCCTGCTGGTCGAGCGCGCCGCGGTGGCGCCGCTGATCCGCAACGCGGCGCAGCACCACGGCTGGATCATCAGCACCCTGGCCTTCTCCATCATCATCGTCAACGCCAGCGACCGCATCTGGGGCAGCGACCCGCGCGCGGTGCCGCCGGTGCCGGGCACGTCCATCGAGACGGTGCAGGCAGGTGCGCTGAGCTTCTCCACCGCGCAGCTGGCCGTCATCGTGCTGGCCATCGCCAGCATTGCCGGCATCGAGTGGTTCTACAAGAACACGCTGGCCGGCAAGGCCGTGGGCGCGGTGGCCGAAGACCGCGACGGCGCGCGGCTGAACGGCATCAACCCGCTCAAGCTGACCATCGCGTCCTTCGTCGGCGCCGCCATGTACTCCGCCTTCACCGGCGTGATCGCCGCGCCGCTGGTGCTGGCCAGCACGACGCTGGGCCTGGGCCTGCTGGTCAAGGGCTTCATGGCCCTGGCCATCGGCGGCGTCGGCAGCAACTGGGGCGCGCTGGCCGCTGGCCTGATGATCGGCTGCGTCGAAAGCCTGAGCTCGGTGAACGCCACGCCCGGCTACCGCCAGCTGCTGCTGCTGGGCGTGCTGCTCGCGGTGCTGCTGGTGCGGCCTTACGGCTTCTTCGGCCGGCCCGGCGTGCGCGAGGTTTGACGATATGAGTGCTCTTCCTCCCTTGAAGGCCATGGACTCCTTGAGCCCCGACCCTGCCGCGCTGCCGCGCCTCAAGCTGCCCTCGCTGACCGTGCTGGTGTGCGGCATCGCGGTGCTGGTTTCGCTGGGGCTGGCGATGTCCAGCTCCTACTTCCTGCTGCTGCTCACGTTCGCCGCCATCTACCTGCTGGCGGCGATGGGCCTCAACGTGCTGAGCGGCTACGCCGGCATCGTGTCGATCGCGCATGGCGCGATGGTGTGCGTCGGCGCGTACGCGACCGCTATCGCGACGGTGCGCTACGGCTGGAATTTCTGGCCCGCGGCCGGCCTGTCGGTGCTGGTGGGCATGGGCTTCAGCGCATTGCTGGCGCTGCCGGCGCTGCGCCTGTCGTCCTGGTACTTCGTGCTGATCACGATCGCGTTCACCTTGGCCGTGACGGCGATGCTGAACGACCTGCGCTCCTTCACCGGCGGCTACGGCGGCATCGTGGGCGTGCCCATGCCCACGATCTTCGGCGCCAAGCTGGAAGGGCGCGGGCTGTTCCTGCTGGTGGTGGGCCTGGTGGCGGTGGTGGCCTGGGCGCAGTCGCGCATGATGAACTCGCGCATAGGCTGGGCGCTGCATTCGATCCGCGCCGGCGCGGTGCGGGCGCAGGCCAATGGCGTGTCGATCCACCGCATGCGCCTGTTCGCCTTCGTCTTCGCCGGCGCGCTGGCGGGCCTGGCCGGTGCCTTCTACGCGTCGGCCAAGGTGGTGGTGACGCCGGAAGACTTCAGCTTCGACTTTTCCATCTTCTTCCTGTTCGTCGTGGTGCTGGGCGGGCCGGCGCGGCTGGCGGGCCCGCTGCTGGGCGTGCTGACCTTCTACGTGCTGCCGGAGTTGCTGGGCAGCCTGAAGGAATACCGCATGATCGTCTACGGCATCGGGCTGCTGCTGTTCTCGGTGTTCCTGCCCGAGGGCCTGGCCGGCCTGCTGGCGGCGCTGGACCAGCGCTTCATGCGGCGCGGCGCCGCTGCCTTGCGGGCGGATGCCGCGGCGGCCGCGGCAGCGAAGTCGCCGCCGGAGCGGCAACGCGTGAGCGGCGCTGCGCTGTCCGTGCGCGGCGTGGTCAAGAACTTCGGCGGCGTGCGAGCGCTGGACGACGTGTCGCTCGAAGTGAAGCCGGGCAGCATCCACGCCATCGTCGGCCCCAACGGCTCCGGCAAGACGACCTTGCTGAACATGATCTCGGGCTTCTATCCCTCGGATGCGGGCTCGATGAAGCTGGGCGACAGCGAACTGGCCGGCCGCTCCGCGACCGCGGTGGCGCGCCAGGGCGTGCAGCGGACTTTCCAGACACCCAAGCTGCTGCCGGGCCTGTCGGTGCTGGAGAACACGCGCTTCGGCGGTTATGCGCGCGAGCGCGCCAGCGGCGCCGAAATCGCGCTGGGCCTGCCGCGCGCGACCCGGGAATCCGCCGCGCTCGATGCGCAGGCGATGCACCTGCTGTCGGTGGTGGGCATGGAGAAGCGCGCCGGCGAGGAAGCCGCGCTGCTGCCGCACGGGCAGCAGCGGCTGGTGGAGATCGCCCGCGCGATGCTGGGCGAGCCGCGGCTGCTGCTGCTGGACGAACCGGCCGCCGGCCTGTCGCTGGGCGAGCTGGAGGAGTTCGGCGCGCTGCTGAAGGAGATGCGCCGCCTGGGCATGACCATCGTGATGGTCGAACACCACATCGAACTGGTGGCCGACCTGGCCGACGCGGTCACCGTCCTCGACCAGGGCAAGGTGCTGGCCGAAGGCACGCCCGAGGAAGTCTTCCGCAGCGCCGCGGTGGTGAGCGCCTATACCGGAGCGAAGAAATGAGCCGCCCCGCAGCCGCATTGCAGACGGTCGATCTCTCCGTGGGTTACGGGCCCGTGGCCGTGGTGCAGCGCGTGGCGCTGCAGGTCGGCAAGGGCGAGGCCGTGGCGCTGCTGGGCGCCAATGGCGCCGGCAAGTCGACCCTGCTGAAGGGCCTGTCGGGCCTGCTGAAGCCGAGCGCCGGCAAGGTGCTGTTCGGTGGCGTGGAAACGCAAGGCCTTGCGGCCGAGGCGCTCGTGACGCGCGGCATGGCGCACGTGGCCGAGGGCCGCCGCATCTTCCGCCGCGAGACGGTGCTGGACAACCTGCTGCTCGGGATGTACCGGCTGAAGTTGTCGCCCGGCGAACGCGACTCGCGCTGCGAGGAGGTGTTCACGCTGTTCCCGGTCCTGAAGCAGAAGGCCGGCCTGCTGGCCGGCGGCCTGAGCGGCGGCCAGCAGCAGATGCTGGCGATCGCGCAGGCGCTGGTGCGCAAGCCCTCGCTGGTGATGCTGGACGAACCTTCGGTGGGCCTGGCGCCCAACCTGGTGGAGGAAGTCTTCCGCACGCTGGAAACGGTGCGCGCCCAGGGCGTGGCCGTGCTGCTGGTGGAGCAGGTGGTGGAACGCACGCTGGAGTTCGTCGACTACGCCTACCTGCTGCAGAACGGCCGCGTCACGGCCACCGGAACGCCGGCGGAACTGGCCGGCAGCGACGTCGTGCAGCGGGCTTACCTGGGCGAGGCCGCGCCGATGCCGAAGGCTGCCTGAGCGGGCTCGGGCAGCAAGACAGCCGAACACCAAACTGCCGGACGCAAAAGTCGCAAAGGCTCCGCAAAAGATCGCAAAAAAATTCTTGGATGTTCTTTCGCGACCTTTGCGTAATCTTTGCGACTTTTGCGTCCGGCAATTTGTATTCCTACTGTTAACCGGAGATTGAAAACCATGAAAGTCACCGCCGTCGACGCCTACGTCCTGCGTCCCCTCGACTACAAGTTTCGCTGGAAGGAGGAGTGGGAGCCGCGCACGATGGAGCACGTGCTGCTGAAGCTCTCCAGCGACGAGGGCCACGAAGGCCTGTGCCTGACCTGGCTGATGTCGCCCGGTGAGATCGAGTCCGCGATCCCGGGCCTGCGCAAGCTGCTGATCGGCCGCGACCCGCACGAAGTCGAAGCCATCTCGTACAAGCTGACCGATTCGCTGCGCTCGCCCACGCCGGTGGCCAGTGCCGTGGACATCTGTTTGTGGGACCTGCTGGGCAAGCACCACAACGAACCCGTGTACCGCCTGCTCGGCGCGGCGCGCACGAAGATCAAGGCCTACGCCAGCACGGTGATGTACGACACCGTCAGCGAATACGTGCAGATCGCCCACGAATGCTACGAGCTGGGCTACCGCGCTTTCAAGCTGCATGCCTTCGGCGTGCCGGACAAGGACATCGAGGTCTGCCGCGCCGTGCACAAGGAGTTCGGCGGCAAGATGGACCTGATGCTGGACCCGGTCAACGCCTATGACCGGCTCGGCGCCTTCAAGGTGGGCGCGGTGCTGGAGGAGCTGGGCTTCTACTGGTTCGAGGCGCCCATCGCCGACTCGGACCTCGTGGGCCTGGCGGACCTGACGCGCAGCTTCCGCATGCCGATCACCGCCACCGAGAGCGTCACTGAAGGCCTGCGCGGCTATCCCAAGTACCTGGTGGGCAACGTCGTCGACACGGTGCGTTCGGTCGGAGACTGGATCGGGGGCATCTCGGCGATGAAGAAGTCCGCCGCGCTGTGCGAAGCCTTCAACACCAAGTACGAGCCGCACAGCTACGGCACGACCCTGATCCAGGCCGCGCACCTGCACGTGATGCTGGCCATCCACAACTGCGACCTGTTCGAGATCCCGGTGCCCGAAGGCATCCTGGACATCGGCATGAAGGACGTGATCCGCGTCACCCGCGATGGCTACGTCGAGGCGCCCACCAAGCCGGGCCTGGGCTACGACGTGGACTGGGACGAGATCAAGTCCCTCACCCTCAAGAAGCTGTGAACGCGCTGCAGGGACGCCGCGCCATCGTCACCGGCGGCTCGCGCGGCCTCGGGCTGGCCGTGGTGCGCGAGCTGGCGGCGCGCGGCGCGCAGGTTGTCGTGCTCGCGCGCGACCCGGGCCGCCTGCGCGACGCACTGGCCGGCCTGGCCGAACAGGCTTTCGGCGTGACGGCGGACCTGCGCGAGCCGGCGCAGGTGCGGCGCGCCTTCGCCGAAGCGGGCGAGCGCTTCGGCGGCCGCCTCGACTTCCTGGTGAACAACGCGGGCGCGGGCTCCTACCAGCCGGTGGAGCGGATCAGCGACGAGGAAATCGCGCACCAGCTCGCCAGCAACTTCACGTCCGCCGTCTACTGCGCGCGTTCGGCGATTCCGATGCTGCGCGCGGCCGGCGGCGGCGTGATCCTCAACGTGTCGACCGAGGCCGCGCAGCAGCCGGTGTCGGGCCTCGCGCTCTATGGCGCCAGCAAGGCGGCGCTGGAATCCTTCTCGCTGGCGCTGAACCAGGAACTGCGGGCCGACCGCATCAAGTCCTCGATCGTGCGCCTGGGGCGGATGAAGGACACCGGCTTCAGCAAGGGCTGGGACCCGGTGATGCGGGCCGAGGCCGTCGCCCGCTGGCAGGCCGAAGGCCGCTTCGCCGCCGCCGGTGAGCCTATGGAGCTGGACACCGTGGCGCGGACGATCGTGGACCTGCTCGCCGTCGCGCCCGGGGCGCAGGCGCGTTTGCTGGACTTGCGGGAGTTCGACGCGGGGATGTGATCCGTCGTCGAACGGCGCAGTGTCACGGCTTCGTCAGAACTTCCCCCGCACTTCCTTCCCCGTCCGCGCGAACAAGTCCAGCAACGGCAGCGGCTCGCCGCCGCCGAAGCGCTCCTGCAGCACCTGGTGATGCCGGTATAGAGAAGTCACGAGGCTGGTCACCGGCATCGGCGTCTGCAGCTCGCGCCCCATGTCGCAAGGGATGTCCAGGTCCTTGGGAATCAGCGACACATAGTGGCCTGGATACTCGCCGGACAGGATGCGCGGCACCAGCACCTTGCGCACCTGCGAGTCGGCAAAGCCGCCCTCGGTGGCCGCCACCAGCTTCTCGGGGTCCAGCCCGAAGCTCTTCGCATACGCCAGCATCTCGGCCCAGACCATGATCGTGCTGTTGGCGATGGCCTGGTTGCAGGACTTGCAGGCCTGGCCGGAACCGCTGGGGCCCACGTGCGTGACCTTGCCGCCGAAGGCGGCTATCCAGCCGCGCACCGCGTCCAGGTCCTCGGCTTCGCCGCCCGCCATCACGGCCAGCGTGCCGGCCCGCGCGCCCACGGCGCCACCCGACACCGGGGCGTCGACCCAGCGCCCGCGACCTTCGGCGCGCAGCCGCGCCGCCATCTCACGCGTGCGCGCGGGATGGATCGTCGAGTGGTCGACGAGGTAGGTGCCGTCGCGGCTGGCCGTGGCGATGCCTTCCGGGCCGAACACCACGTCGGCGACCGCCTGCGAATCGGTGACGCAGAGGAACACCGCCTCGCAATCGCGCCCGAGGTCGGCGGGCGCGGGCGCAGCGACCGCGCCTACCGCCAAGGCCGCTGCCACGCGCTGCGGACTGCGACCCCACGTGTGCACCTCGTGGCCTGCCTTCAACAGCCGCTCCATCATCGGAAAGCCGATGTCGCCCAGCCCGATCCAACCCAGTCGTGCCATGCTCAAGCCTCCTTCGACAGTTCTTCTTCCGGCTCGCTGCGCAGTTCCTGCCCCAGGTAGGCTTCGGCCACCTGCTCGCGGCGGATCACCTCGTCCGGGTGGCCGCTGGCGACGATGCGTCCGCCTTCCAGCAGGTAGGCGCGATGTGCGAGCGGCGCCACCCAGCCGATGTTCTGCTCCGCCACCACCACCGCGATGCCGCTGGCGCTGATGCCGGCGACGATGCGCTGCAGCTCGTCGACGACGGTGGGCGCGAGGCCGATGGTCGGTTCGTCCAGCAGCAGCAGGCGCGGCTTGCGGATCAACACTTTGGCCAGCGCCAGCATCTGCCGCTCGCCGCCGCTGAGCGTGCCGGCGATCTGCTGCAGGCGCTGGCGCAGCTTGGGGAAACGCTCCAGCACTTCTTCGCGCCGTTGGCGGAATTCGTCCTTGGCCAGGCGCAGGCCCACGGTGCCCAGGCGCAGGTTCGCTTCCACCGACTGGCCGGCGATCACGCCGCGCTCCTGCGGCACCAGGCCGATGCCGGCACGCACGATGCCGCTGACGGATTTCCTCTCGATCGCCTGGCCCAGCCACAGCACCTGGCCGCTGGCAGGACGTGGCTGGCCGGTGAGCGCATTGAGCAGCGTCGACTTGCCGGCGCCATTGCGCCCGCACAGCACGACCAGCTCGCCGTCGTGGAGCGTGAGGTCTATGCCCTGCACGATGGGCATCCTGCCGTAGCCGGCGCTGAGGCCCTTCACCTCCAGGATGGCCTCGCCGCGCGGCGCGGCCTGCCGCACGTTGGCCCGAGTCGGGGACGCACCGGTCACCGCCTGCGAGCCCAGGTAGGAATCCACTACCGCCTGCTGCGCCCGCACTTCGCGCGGCGTGCCGCAGGCGATGATGCGGCCCTTGTCGAGCGCGGTCACGCGCTCGCACAGGTCGAACACCAGCGGCACGTTGTGCTCGATCAGCACGGTTGCCATGCGCTCGCCGTTCTTCGTGCGCAGCGATTGCAGCAGGTGGCCGATGCGGCCGACCTCGGTGGCCGTGAGGCCCGCGGTCGGCTCGTCGAGGATCAAGAGGCGCGGTTGCGCCATCAGCGCCCGCGCGATCTCCAGCTTGCGCAGCTCGCCGAAAGGCAGTTCGCCGACGGCGGTGTCGGGCGCGCGGGCGAAGCCGACCTTCTGCAGCCACTCGCAGGCGGCTTCGCGCAAGGCGCGCTCCTCCGCGCCGGCCTTGCGGCTGCGAAACAGGCAGGCGAACAGGCCCGCGCGCGTCCACAGGTGGCCGCCGCACATGACGTTCTCCACCGCCGACAGCGCGCCGAACATCGTGGGCGACTGGAAGGTGCGGCCGATGCCGCAGGCGGCCACGCCGTGCGGCGTCGCGGCCAGCGGCCGGCCGTCGAACAGCACCTCGCCGCCGCCACGCGGCACGAAGCCGGTCAGCGCATTGATGGCCGTCGTCTTGCCGGCGCCGTTGGGGCCGATGATGCCGTGGATCTCGCCGGCCGCGACCGCCAGCGAGAAGCCGTCCAGCGCCGCCAGGCCGCCGAAGCGCACGCTCATGTCGCGGGCCTGCAGCAGCGCGCTCACTGGGTAAGCTCCGTGCTGCGCACTGCGGTATTCGCCCTTGGGGCGGCCCGGCGCGTTCATGCTGCTTCCTTGCGGCGGGCCAGGCGGGACAGCCACGGCGACAAGGCCGGACCGATGCCGCGCCGCATGAAGACCAGCGTCGCGATCAGCACGCCGGCGTAGAAGAAATCGCGCCATTCGCCCAGCTGCCGGAAGGCTTCGGGGACGAAGTACAGCAGGATGGGCGCGACCACCGCACCGACCATGCTGCCCGTCATGCCGCCGACCACGACCAGCGTGATGTGGAAGATCGACAGGTCCACCGTGTATGCGTTCGGGTTGGTCACACCCAGCAGCAGCGGGTGCAAGGTGCCCGCCAGGCCGGTCAGCGCACTGGCGAAGGTGAACGCCAGCACGCGCATGCGGTTGACGTCTATGCCCAGCATGCGCGCCGAGTTTTCGTTGTCGCGCCCCGCCAGCCAGGCGCGGCCGATGCGCGACTGCATCAGGGCCACGCCCGCGGCCACCGCCAATGCCATCAGGAACACCGCGAAGATGGCGACGTCCGCCACCCGCAGCGCGCTGCCGGTGAAGGGGACGGACAGCTTCGGCGTGACCAGGCCATAGCCGCCGCCGGTGAAATCGCCGCCGCGCTTGAGCCAGGCCAGCAGCACCTGCAGGAAGCCCAGCGTGATGATCGCCAGGTGGAAGCCCGAAAGGCGCAGCGACACCAGCCCCAGCACGGCGCCGAGCAGCGCGCACAGCGCGACCGCCAGCACCGCGCCCAGCAGCAGCGGCACGCCCAGCTTCGCCATCATCAGCAGCAGCCCATAGGCACCGATGGCGAAGAAGGCGGCGCTGGACAGCGACAGCAGGCCGGCGCCGCCCATCAGGATGGTCATCGCCACCGTGACGGTGATGACCAGCGACAGCTGGCCCACCAGGAACAGCTGGAACGAGGGCAGCCTGGACGCGGCGAGCGCCAGCACCAGCGCGAGCAGCACCGCCCGCGCCACCGGATGCAGGGAAAGCCTTCTCACGTCAGACCTTTCTCGCTGCCGCCAGGCGCACCAGCCCGGTGGGGCGCCAGATCAGCACCAGGAACAGGAAGGCGAACATCACCACCTCTTTCCACGCGCCGCCGATCTCGACGACGGTGAAGGTCTGCAGCAGCCCCAGCAGCAGGCCGCCGGCCAGCGCGCCGGCCACGCTGCCGAAGCCGCCCAGGATGGCGGCGATGAAGGCGGGGAAGATGATGTCCGCGCCCATGGTCGGAAACACGCCGACCACCGGCCCGAGCAGCATGCCCGCCAACCCGGCGAACACGCCGCTCACCAGCCAGCTGATGGCCAGCGTGCTCTGCACGTGGATGCCGGAGAGCGCCGCGCGCCACGGGTCTTCGGCCGCGGCCAGCACGGCCTGCCCGAACACCGTTACGCGCTGCCAGTACATCAGCAGGCCGGCGGCCACGACCGTGATGCCGACCACCAGCAGCGCGTTGGCCGGCACCGAGGCGCCGAACAGCGCGAGGTCGCGGTCCGCGAACAGCCAGGCTTGCGCCGGCATCGGCGTGTCGGTGAAGAGGTGGCGGGCGCCGCTTTGCAGCAGGATCAGCAGGCCCAGCGTGCCGATCACCAGCGTGATCTCCGCAGCGCCGCGCAGCACGAGGCCGGTCAGCACCCAGCACAGCAGGCCGCCCAGTGCGCCGGCGCCGAGCGCCGCGGCCAGCTGCCAGGCAGGGCCGCCGCCGAGGTCGTGCGCCAGCACGTAGGCATAGGCCGCGACCATCATCAGTTCACCGTGCGCGAAGTTGACGACGCCAGCCGCGCGGTAGCTGAGGACGATGCCGATGGCCACCAGCGCGTAGACCGCGCCGATGGCCAGGCCACCGAAGACCAGTTCGGCCATGGCCTCAGCGCGCGGGCTTGAAGGAGCCGCCCTTGGCCACCACCGGCGTCGCGCTGCTCGTGCCCTGGTGGTTGCTGGCGCTGAAGGTGCGCGGACTGCCGATGGCCGCCGCCTGCGCCCACGAAGGCGGCCCGGCGACGAAGCCCTGGATGTTGGTGTCCAGGCTCTTCATGAAGGCGGCCCGCGTCAGGTCCTTGCCGGCCTTGCGCATCGCCTCGGCCACCACGTAGACGTCCGAGTAGGCCATCAAGGTGTAGAGGTTGGGCATGTTGGCCGGCTGCTCGATCTTGTTCGCCTTGATCGAAGCATGGAACTTGCCCATCGCGCCGGTGTTGTCGTCGTAGAACTGCGGGCCGCCGAACCAGAAGGTGTAGTAGCCCTCGGCGGCCGCGCCGCCCATGCGCAGCACGGTGAGGTCGGAGCCGGAGACGTCGGTGACGATCGGCTTGTCCAGCCCGCCGCGCTTGAGGCGCGGCACGATGCGGCCTTCGTCCGGCGCCAGGCCGAAGATGAAGATCGCGTCCGGGCTGGCCCCCTTCACCTGCGCCACCTGGCCGGTGAAGTCGGTGTCGCCGGAGTTGTAGGCGACCTGCGTGACGCTGACGCCGTCCTTTTCCAGCAGGCCCTTGAGGATGGGCGCGCTGGAGGTGCAGTGCGGCTGGTCGCACACCATCATCGCGACCTTCTTCGCCTTCAGCTCCCTGGCGAGGAAGCTCGCGTAGGTGCCGATGGCGTCCTTCTGCGGCACGGTGGCGCCGGAGTAGATGTTGGGGATGAACTTCTCCAGCACGCGCGGGTCGGAGGCGAAGCTCACGTAGTAGGGCACGCCGTTCTGCTGGAAGAGGGGCACCACCGAAACGGTGGATGCGCTGGGCCCGGCGCCGAACACCATGAAGACCTGGTCGTCGTCGATCAGGCGCCGCACGGCGGACACGCCGCCATCGGGTGCGCCGCGGTCGTCGACGTAGACGATCTCCAGCTTGCGGCCGTTGACGCCGCCATGGGCGTTGATCTCGGCCACCGCGGTGTCGATGCCGACCTTGCCGCCCTGGCCGACGAAGCTGGCGACGCCAGTCAGCGCCGCATGCACGCCGATCTTGATGCTGCCATCGCTGACGCCGGGGTCGGCGGCGAAAGCGCCGGCCGCCAGCAGCAGCGAGGAGGCCGCGAGGAGTTTGCGCAGTTTCATCTCACAGCTCCTTGACGGTCAGCGCCTTGATCTTGTCCCAGTCGACGTCGTAGCCCAGGCCGGGCTTGGTGGGCGCGTCGACGTAGCCGTCCTTGCCGCAGCGGATGACGTCCTGCATGCCGAGGTCCAGCACGCCCTGCGGGACCGGGATCTCGAAGAAGTCGCAGTTGTGGATGGCCAGCATCACGTGCAGGTGGGCCGCCTGGATCAAGGTGGTGCCGTAGCTGTGCGGCTCGAACTTGGCGTTGAAGCAGTCGCACAGCGCGGCGATCTTCTTCATCGCGCTGATGCCCCCGATCCAGTCGCCGACCGTGCGCACGCTGTCGACGGCGTTGTTCACCAGGTACTTCGGATACTCGCGGAGGCCTTCGGTGACGCTCTCGGCCGCGGTGATGGGAATGCGGAAGGTGCGGGCCAGGTCCTGCAGGCCGATCAGGTCGGCGTCGGCGATGGGCGCTTCGTACCAGTAGAAGTCCAGGTCCTCCAGCACCTTGCCGACCTTCATCGCGCCGAGCCGGTCGTAGGCATTGACCGGGTCCAGCATCAGGTCCATCTTGCCGGCGAATTCCTTGTGCACGGCCTTGCAGACTTCGATGTCCTTGTCCGGGACGCCGAAGGCATGCAGCTTGAAGGCGCGGAAGCCCTGCTCGTAGCATTCGTGCGCGAGGTCCACGTATTCCTGCACCGTGTCGTACATGAAGGTGCTGGCGTAGGCCTTGATGCGCTTGCGCGCGGCGCCCAGCAGGCGATACACGGGCTCGTTGTGGTGCTTGCCCAGCAGGTCCCACAGGCAGATGTCCACCGTGCTGGCGGCCGCCGATGGGATGCGGTAGCCGCTGGTCAGCTTGGACGTGATGGCTTCGATGTCGTGCGGGTCCTGGCCGACGAGGTATTCGCGGTAGCCCTCGATGGCGCCCTCGATCTCGCCCGGTGGCAGCAGGTAGGTGAGGCACAGGCCTTCGTGGCCTTCGTCGGTGCCGATGCGCAGCAGCACGTGCTGCAGGTGGCGCGGCGCGATCTCCTCGTTCCAGCGGAACTTCTGCGGCAGGTGGCGCAGCACGTGCGCCTTGACGTATTCGATCTTCATGCTTGTCTCCTTCGTGTTTCAGGCGTTGGGGGCGCGGCGGCGCAAGAGTCCCCGGGTTTCCTGGCTGAGCGGCTCCTGCGTGGAGTTGGACACCGCCATGCCCACGACGGATACGTCGTAGGCGGTGTGGTTGGCCGGGCTGAACTTCATGGGGCCGAACAGGCCGGGGATGGCGCTGGAGGTGTCCAGCACCTGCTTCACGTGGTCCGGGTCCCAGGACTTCGCCTGCTCCACGGCGTACTTGAGCGCGTAGAGGAAGTCGTAGAAGGGCGTGGTGGCGGCCGGGCCCAGCTGCGTCTCGGTGAGCTTGCCGGCGGCGATGCGCTTGACGAAGTTGCGCACGCGCGCGGTGGGCAGGTCGTCGTCGGTGTAGGTGAGCGCCTGGAAGGTGGCGGTGAAGACCTCGGGGTAGCGCGCGCTGTCGGGGACGGCGCCCGGCGTGCCGGCGAACAGCAGGCCCGCGTGCCCGGCCAGCGGCGGCTTCCAGCCGATGCGCGACAGGCCCACCAGCATCTGCGTGATGTCGGCGTTGTTGGCCACGTGCACCTGCAGCGCCTCGGCGCCGTCGTTGCGCAGCTTGCGCAGGAAGGGCGTCATGTCCGCCGTCTTGATCGGGAAGGTCTGGTCCGACACCACCTGCATGCCGCGCTTCGCGAGTTCGCGCATGGCGGCGGTGCGCACCGAGGCGCCGGCGGCGCTGTCTTCCAGCAGCAGGCCGATGCGCTTGTAGCCGCGCTTCGCGTAGTACTCGGCGATGCGCTGCACCACGGCGTCGGCCGTGAAGTTGAACTGGTAGTGGTAGGGATAGCGCTTGCCGTCGCCGACTTCGCTCGCGGTTGCGTAGGAAGCGGAGATCACCTTCGCCGGCGTGGAGACTTCCAGCGAGGCCAGCGTCTGCGAGCTGCCGGTCGGGCCCAGGATGAAGCGGCAGCCTTCGTCGACGAGGCGCCGCGTGACGATCGGCTCCTTGCCCGGCGCGGCCTCGTCGTCCACCAGCACCTTCACCAGCTTCGTGCCGAGGATGCCGCCGGCGGCATTGATCTCCTCGAAGGCGATGTCGGCGCCCAGGTAGTTGGGGCTGAAGCTGCTGGCCAGCGGGCCGGTCATGGGCTGGATCCAGCCCAGCTTCATTTCGCCGGCCGCACGCGCCTGCAGGCCTGCAAGCGTGGCCGCACCGGCGACGGCCGCACGGCCGCCTTGCGCCAGCAGCGTGCGGCGCGTCAGGACTCGGATCATGTTGTCACCTCGTGGCGACAGACTACGAAGCGCAGCGCCGGCGCTCCATCGTCGCAACCGACGATTTCAGGCCGGCTTGCGCGCCAGCAGGAACAGCACCGAGCCCGAGCCCGCCATCAGCGCGAGCAGGGTAAACCCGAGACGGTAGCTGCCGGTCAGGTCGGCGAAGCCACCGGCCACCAGCGGCCCGCCGATCTGGCCCATCGACACCAGGATGGCCGAGAGCCCGAGGATCATGCCGATCGACTGCAGGCCGAAGTAGTCGGCGCGCAGCGCCTGCATGAAAGGCCCGCGCACGCCCCAGGCCACGCCGTGCAGGACGGCGAAGGCGCCCAGCATCATCGGGTTCACCGCATACGTGAGCAGCAGCAGGCCCAGCATGTGCGCCAGCATGCAGGCGGCGGCCACGTAGCGCTTGTCCCAGCGGTCACCCACGGCCGCGCCGAAGAGCACACCGGCGCCTTGCGACAGCGTCATCAGCGTGATGACGACAGAGGCCTGCGGCAGCGAATAGCCCAGGCCTTCCTTCATGTGCGAGATGGCATGCACGTTGACGGCCGTCACCACCAGCAGCGCCAGCGCATGGCCCACGCCCAGCAGCCAGAAGGCACGGGTGCGCAGCGCTTCGCGCGCGGTAAAGGTGCGATGCGGAGTCGCCGGCGCCGCGCTCGCCGTGGGCGCGGCAGCTGGCGTCGGCGGTACGCCGTCCACCGTCTCGCCGACGTCCTCGGGCCGGCCGCGCACGACGGCGGCCAGCAGCGAGCCGCACACCAGCCACAGCGCCGCGGACAGCAGCGCCATCGTGCGCCAGCCCCAGGCTTCCATGATCCAGCCGACCACGGGCGCGGCCACGCCGCCCGCCGCCAGGCCGATGCCCATCAGCGACAGTGCGCGGGCGCGCCGGCGATGGAACCAATGCACCAGCGTGATCGACAGCGGGAAGTAGCCGCAGAAGCTGTTGGAGATGGCGATCATCATGATCGCGCCGTAGAAGTGCCCCAGCGAGTCGGTGAAGCTGAGGAAGAAGAAGCCGAGCGCTACCAGCAGCACGCCGGTGCGCACCATGATGCGCGGGCCGAAGCGGTCCACCAGCCATCCGAGCAAGGGCCCGAGCACGGCGCCTTCGATCGACAGCAGCGCGGCGCCGCCCGAGAGCGCGGTCTTGCTCCAACCGCGTTCGGCGGACAGGACCGCGACGTAGGCGCCGAAGGCCTGCATCAGCAGCGCCGCCTGCAGGAACTGGATGCCGGCGCCCGCCGCGGCGATGCGCCACCCGTGGAACAGCTTGGGGGAGGTCAAGCGGTGCAGTGTAGCGGGGAGGCCGCGCCCTGGCCTCGATGTAGGGTGCGCAGCTTGCTGCGCACCGCACGAAGCGCTTCGCATGGTGCGCAGCAAGCTGCGCACCCTACATGGCCCGTGTGCGGGTTCAGCGCTTCCGCATCGCCGCCACCAGCCGCGCGTTCGCCGCCGACTGCTGCGCGATCGCATGCGTGAAATCGGCGGGGCTGCCGGTCGCCGGCAGGTTGCCGCTGGCGAGCAGCTCGTGCCGGAACTCCGGCTGCGCCAGCACCGCGGCACAGGCCGCGTTGATGCGCGCCACTTCGCCGGCGGGCGTGCCTTCGGGTGCGAACAGGCCGAACAGCGAAGAGAGATTGGCGCCCGGACAGCCGACCTCGGTGAACGTGGGCACGGACGGCAACTGCGGCACGCGAGACGAAGCGCCCACCGCCAGCGCAGTGAGCCGGCCGCTGCGCACGTACTCGATCTGCAGCGGCGCGAGGTTGGTCGAGAGCAGCTCGAAGCGCCCGGCCAGCGCGTCCTGCAGCTGCGGCCCGCCGCCGGCATAGGGCACGTGCACCATGTCCAGCCCCAGCGCGAGCCGCACCTGTTCCAGCGCCAGGTGGCCGATGGTGGCGATGCCCGAAGTGGCCCAGCGCAAGCCACCCGCTTGCGCGCGCGCCACGCGCACCATCTGCGCGAAGTTGTCCGCTGCCAGCGCCGGCGTGCCCACCAGCAGGAGAGGCGTATGCATCACGCCGCTCACGGGCGCCACGCGCGGCGCCAGGCTGCCGAAATGCGGCGACAGTGCCAGCGGGCTGATCGCGGAGAAGGCAAGCGTGCGGCCATCGGCCGGCACGCGCGACAGTGCCTGCAGCGCGACGCTGCCGCCGGCGCCGGGCCGGTTCTCCACCACGACTGCCTCCACACCCAGCAAGGGCCCGAGCTGCAGCGCCAGCAGCCGGGCGACGCGGTCGCTGATGCCGCCGGGCGGATAGGCGACGAGGATGTGCACCGCATCCGCCGCGCGCACGCGCACGGCAGCGGCGGCACAGGCGGCGGCAAGCAGCGTCCGGCGCCGCGTCATGCGTGCTTTTCTTTCGGCGCCACCTGCCGCACCAGTTGTACGAAAGACTGCAGCGCGCCACGCAGTTCGGAAGCGCGATAGACCAGCGTCAC
Organism: Ramlibacter agri; assembly: GCF_012927085.1. Taxonomy (NCBI): domain Bacteria; kingdom Pseudomonadati; phylum Pseudomonadota; class Betaproteobacteria; order Burkholderiales; family Comamonadaceae; genus Ramlibacter; species Ramlibacter agri. The sequence goes on from NZ_JABBFX010000003.1 coordinate 331,855, forward strand.
CGGCGCCGTCAGGCTGCGCGCCTGCGCGATCGGCCGGTATTCCACCAGCCCCGGGTGCACGCCCTGCATGGACGCCGGCACGACGGCGATGCCTTCGCCCGCCGCCACCAGGCTCAGCGCGCTGATCATGCGGCCCACCTCGTGGCCCACCGTGGGCGTGAAGCCCTGCTGCTCGCACAGCGCCAGCAGGTCCGCATAGAGGCCTGGCGCGCCGCTCTGGCGGACCAGGATGAAGCGTTCGTCCTGCAGCTGCGGCAACGCCAGCGCCTTGCGCTTGCCGCGCAGCAGCGCATGGCCGGCCGGCAGCGCCACCAGCACCGGCTCGCGCGCCAGCGTCTCGAACACCAGGCCCGGTGGCCGCGCCACCGGCACGCGCAGGAAGCCGCAATGCAGGCGGCCGGCGGCCAGTGCGTCGGTGAGGCCGGCCGCGTGGTCCTCGGTGATCTGCAGCGCGATGCCCGGGTAGGTGCTGCGGCACTCGCGCAGCAGGCGCGGCATCAGGTCGTGCGAGGCGGCGGAACTGGTGAAGCCCACCGCCAGCACGCCGGAATGGCCCGCCGCCACCGCTTTCATGCGGGCGCGCACGGCCTCGACGTCGTCCAGCAGGCGGCGGCTGTCGGCCAGCAGCAACTGGCCGCTGTCGGTGAGCGTAACGCCCTTGGGATGGCGGTGGAAGAGGGTGGTGCCCAGCGTCTCCTCCAGCGCGCGGATCTGCTGCGACAGCGGCGGCTGCTGCATGCCCAGCTGCGCCGCCGCGCGCGTGATGTGGCCGGTCTCGGCCACGGCCACGAAGTAGCGCAGGTGCTTCAGGTCCATATGTTTTTCGTCTGCAGATCGCCCTTTTATTGTATTTGACCTTATGGACCCGCGTCCCTATCGTTCGCCCCCACAAGTAGGAGACAAGAAGATGCGCCACGCATTTCTCGCGCCGCTGCTCGCGGCCGCGTTGCTCGCCGGCTGCGGCGGCGGCGACGATGCCGCCCCCGTCACCACCGGCGGCGACACCACCACGACCACCCCGCCCGACGACGGCACCACCACCACCACGCCGCCCGCCGCCACCGCGCTGGCCTGCGGCGACCTGGCCGGCCGCACCGTCGCTGCTTCGGCCATTGGCGTCGCCAGCGGCGCGGCCACGGTGGCGTCGGCCACGCTGGTTGCCGCCGACGCCACTGGCAACCAGCTCGGCGCCTATTGCCAGGTGCGCGGCACCATCGCGCCGCTGGACTCCGCCGCGCCCGACATCAACTTCGCCGTCAACCTGCCGGAAACCTGGAACGGCAAGTCCATCCAGTTCGGCGGCGGCGGCTTCGACGGCACGCTGATCGACGGCAAGGAGCAGGTGCGCTTCGGGCCGCCGGAGAAGATGGCGCCGCTGGGCCTGGGCTACGCCACCTACGGCGACGACGCCGGCCACCAGAGCGGCAGCATCACCGACGGCACCTTCGCGACCAACGACGAGTCGCTGGCCAACTACGGCGGCAACACGCTGAAGAAGTCGCACGACGTTGCGATGGCGCTGATCAACCTGCGCTACGGCAAGGCGCCCAAGCACTCCTACTTCCTCGGCACGTCCACCGGCGGCCGCGACGCGCTGACCGCCATCCAGCGCTGGCCGGGCGACTACGACGGCGTCATCGCCAACGAGCCGGCGCTCAACTACACCGGCACGCGCCTGTCGAACGTTGCGGTCGGCCGCGCCCTGTACCTGAACGGCGGCGCGGGCTGGATGAACGTCGCCAAGACGCTGCTGGTGCAGCGCACCGTGCTGTCCGCCTGCGACCGCCTCGACGGCGCCAGCGACGGCGTCATCAGCAACGTCGAAAGCTGCCGGCAGCTGAACTCGCAGGTGCTGGCAACGCTGCGCTGCGCCGGTGGCACCGACCTCGGCGACACCTGCCTGTCCGATGCGCAGATCAACACCGTGCGCACGATCGAGTCGCCGCTGAACTTCACCAACTACTCGCTGGCGCACGGCGTCACCAAGGCGGGCGGCTACAACTTCCTGGAAGGCACGCAGGTCGCCGGTTCGTACACCACGCGTGACCTCGGTACGCGCAAGGTGCCGGGCAACCCCGCCACCACGGCCGACGCCAACCAGTACGTCACCGGCGACCAGTGGGTGAAGTACTTCGTCACGCGCCAGCCCGCCTTCGACACGCTGACCTTCGACCCGCTGGACCCGGGCGCCTTCACGCAGCGCGTGGTGGACGTCTCCGGCATCACCGACGCGGCCGACCCCGACCTGCGGCCCTTCCTGGCGCATGGCGGCAAGCTGATCCTGCTGCACGGCCTGGCCGACGAGGTGATCAGCAACAACAGCACCATCGACTACTACCAGCGCGTCGTCACCACGGTGGGCCAGGCGGCGGTGGACCAGGGCATCCGCTTCTACACCGTGCCCGGCATGGGCCACGGCACCGGCGTGTTCATCCCGTCCTGGGACTCGCTGGCCGCGCTGGAGAACTGGGTGGAAGGCGGACTCGCGCCCGCCACCGGCGTCGCGATGGACACCGTGGCCGGCACCTACGGCCGCACGCGCCCGCTGTGCCAGTGGCCGGCCTGGCCCAAGTTCAGGGGCAGCGGCAGCCTGGACGCGGCCGTCAACTACAGCTGCGTGCAGGAAGTGGGCGACCCGCTGGCTTGCCAGAACCTGCCCGGCTCGGTCACGGCCTACAAGGGCGGCGACGTGTTCGGCGAAGAACTCACCGTCAGCATCGACCCGACCAACCTGACGTACAGCATCAACGTCGACGCCAGCCTGCAGCGCACCGCCGGCACCACGCGCAGCGGCACGCTGCTGCCCCTGGGCAACTGCAGCTACTCCAGCAACGAGACCGGCGCGGTGTTCAGCTTCGGCGCGGGTGGCGTGCTGCAAGGCGGCGTCAATGCGCCTTCGGGCAGCAGCTTCCTGCCGCTGGTGGCTTTCTCCGACACCTTCAACAACGCGGCCAACCCGGCCGTCTTCAACACCGTCGCCAACATCTTCAACGCCGTCGGCGTGCAGTACGGCAGCGGCGGCACCGCCACCAGCTACGCCGGCTCGGCGCGGCTGCGCAACGCGGGCACCTTCCAGACCTGCCAGGACCCGGCCACGAGCCAGTGGATCACCTACGACGCGGCCTGCACCAGCACGACCAAGGGCTACATCACCTGGAACGCGGCCCACAACGCCTTCGACCTGAAGAACACCTCGCCGACGGGCAGCGCCGTCACCACGGGTGGCACGCTGACGGGCACGGTCGTCGCCGGCAAGGTGGGCACCGCCTACGTGCCGCTGGTGCTGATGCGTGAGTCCGCGACCAGCTACGGCATGCGCCTGTACATGCCGCAGGTCACGCAGAGCTCCGGCACCGCCGATGGCGCTTATGCTTCGCTGTCCACCGCGGGCACGAGCTCGGCGGCGACGGTCGCGGGCAGCACGCTGTCCGCCACCGCCGGCAACGCCGCGCTCACCTTCGACAGCCCCGTGCTGGGCGTGGTGCAGGCAAGCGGCACGCCGAACGGCTTCTTCCTGTTCAACGCCGGCCTCTATGGCTTCATCCCGAGCGCCGGCGGTTCCTTCGAAATGGGCGTCCGACACTGATGAAAAAACGATTCCTTCTCCTCGCCGCCGCGCTCGCCCTGGCGGGCTGCGCAACGCAGGCCCCGGCGCCCGCGCCGGTGGCCAGCAGCGAAGCCGCGCCGCAGTCCATGGCCTGTCCCAAGGACATCCCGGCGGGCACCCGCTGCCTGACCGGGCGCGATTCGGCCGGCGCCTTCTACCTGATCGCCATGCCGGCGCAGTGGAACGGCACCTTGGTGCTGCACGCGCACGGCGGTCCCACGCTGGGGCCGCCCAAGCTGGAACGCTCCATCGAGGACCTGGAGCGCTGGGCCATCACGGTGAAGGCGGGCTATGCCTGGGCCGGCTCCACCTTCCACCAGGGCGGCGTCGCCGTGCACTCGGCGGCCGAAGACACCGAGCGCCTGCGCCAGATCTTCGTGCAGCACGTGGCCAAGCCGAAGTTCACCATCCTGCACGGCCAGTCCTGGGGCGCGAGCGTCGCGGCGGTCGGTGCTTCGGTCTACACGCAAGGCAAGCCCTACGACGCGGTGCTGCTCACCAGCGGCGTGCTGGCGGGCGGCAGCCAGGCCTATGACTTCCGCCTCGACCTGCGGGTGATCTACGAAGCCCTGTGCGGCAACCACCCGCGCGCCGACGAAGCGCAGTATCCGCTGTGGATGGGCCTGCCGGCCGATTCGAAGATGACGACCAAGGACCTGGCCGCGCGCGTCAACGCCTGCCTGGCGCTGGACAAGCCGGCGGCGCAACGCACGCCGGAGCAGCAGCGCAAGGTGCAGACGATCGTCGACGTGGTCAAGATCCCGGCGAGCTCGATCCAGAGCCACCTGAACTGGGCCACCTTCAGCTTCCAGGACATCGCGCAGAAGCGCAGCGGCGGCCGCAGCGTGTTCGGCAACACCGGCGTGCAGTACCGCGGCTCGCCCGACGACGCGGCCCTCAATGCCAAGGTGCTGCGCTACGTGGCTGACCCGCAGGCCAAGGCCGCCTTCGCCGCCGACACCGACCCGGACGGCAAGATCCCGGTCCCTGTGCTGACGGTGCATGCCATCGACGACCCGACCGCCTTCGTCGAGATGGACGACACCTTCCGCCACACCATGGAGCGCGCCGGCACCGCCGACCACCTGGTACAGACCTTTACCGCGGACCACGTGCACAGCTACCTGAGCGACCCGGTGTACCCGACGTTGTTCGCGGCGCTGCAGTCCTGGGCCCAGGGCGGCCCGAAGCCGACCCCTGCCTCCGTCGCGGCCCAGTGCCAGCAGATGGAAGCCAGCTTTGGCTCAGGTTGCCGCTTCCGCCCGGATTACCATCCCCAACCGCTGGCCACGCGCGTGCCGCCGCGGCCCTGATTTCACCCTGGAACCTTTAAGCATGAAGAAGCTCCTGACCCTCACGGCCGCCGCCCTGGCGCTGGCCTTCTCCGCCACCGCCCCCGCCCAGGATGCCTGGCCCGAAAAGGGCAAGACCATCACCATCGTCGTGCCCTTCACGGCCGGCGGCCCCACCGACAAGGTCGCCCGCGACCTGGCCGAAGCCCTGCGCAAGCCGCTGGGCAACGCCAACATCATCATCGACAACGCCGCCGGCGCCGGCAGCCAGGTCGGCACCTCCAAGGTGGCGCGCGCCAACCCGGACGGCTACACGCTGCTGCTGAACCACATCGCCATGGCGACGATGCCGGGCCTGTACCGCAAGCTGCCCTTCAGCGTCGAGAACGATTTCGAGTACCTGGGCATCGTCAACGACGTGCCGATGACGCTGGTGGGCAAGCCCTCGCTGCCGGCCAACAACTTCAAGGAACTCACGACCTGGATCGCTGCCAACAAGGGCAAGATCAACCTGGGCAACGCCGGCGTCGGCTCCGCGTCGCACCTGTGCGGCCTGCTGTTCCAGAGCGCGATGCACACCGAGATGACGCCCGTGCCGTACAAGGGCGCCGCGCCGGCGCTGGCCGACCTGATGGGCGGCCAGATCGACCTGCTGTGCGACCAGACCACCAACACCACGCCGCACATCGAGGCGAAGAAGGTCCATGCCTACGGCGTCACCACCGCCAAGCGCCTGACGGTGCCGGCGCTGAAGGACCTGCCCACGCTGCAGGAAGCCGGCCTGAAGGGCTTCGAAGTGACGATCTGGCACGGCCTGTACGCGCCCAAGGGCACGCCGGCCGCCGTGCAGAAGCGCATCAACGAAGCGCTGAAGGTGGCCCTGAAGGATCCGCAGTTCATCAAGAACGAAGAGATGCTGGGCGCGGTGATCGCCACCGACAAGCGCATCGAACCGGCGGAACACAAGAAGTTCGTGGCTGCGCAGATCGGCATCTGGACGCCGATCATCAAGGCGGCCGGCGTTTACGCCGACTGAGCGTTTCCTGCTTCGTGAAAACGGCCCCGTTCGGGGCCGTTTTTTTTTGCCTCGCTGCGCAGCCTTGCGAAGCGCGTCGGGCGGTGCGCAGCGAGCTGCGCACCCCACATTTTGCGAAGGCGGCGTGATCCGGGCCGACAATCCAGGGCCATGAACGAGCAACTCGAACTCATGGCCGCGGACGGCCACCGTTTCGGCGCCTACGCTGCCCGCCCTGCCACCGCCGCCCGCGCGGGCATCGTGGTGCTGCAGGAGATCTTCGGCGTCAACGCGCACATCCGCAGCATCTGCGACCGGCTGGCCGCGCTCGGCTACCTGGCCGTCGCGCCCGCGCTGTACGACCGCGCCGAGCGCGACGCGCAGCTGGCCTACGGGGCCGAAGGCGTGGCGCGCGGACGCGCGATCCGCCAGCAGGTGAACGACGATGTCGCGATGCGCGACGTGGCCGCAACTGTCGACGCGATCGGCGCCGAACTCGGCCCGCAAGGCAAGATCGGCGTCATCGGCTTCTGCTGGGGCGGCACGCTGGCCTGGCTGGCCGCCGCTCGGCTGGCACGCGTGGACGCCGCAGTGGCTTTCTACGGCACCGGCATCGCCGGCTACCTGGCCGAGGCGCCGCGCAAGCCCGTGCTGCTGCACTTCGGCCGCCAGGACACCAACATCCCGCAGGCCGACGTGGCGAAGCTCCGCGCTGCCTTCCCCGCCGTGCCGGTGCACGAGTACGACGCAGGCCACGGCTTCAACTGCGACGACCGCGCGGCCTACGAGCCGGCCAGCGCGAAGGCGGCGTGGGACCGCACGACGGCCTTCTTCGCGGAGCAGCTCACTCGGGCTTGACGCTGCCGGGGCTGCGGCGCAGCAGCAGGCGCTCGATGAGGTCGAACACCCACTGCGTCACCAGCGCCAGCGCCGCGGCGGGCACCGCGCCAGCCAGCATGAAGGCGGTGTCGTTGACGGCCAGCCCGGCGACGATGCGTTCGCCCAGGCCGCCCGCGCCGATGAAGGTGGCGACGGTGGCCATGCCCACGTTCAGCACCGCCGCCGTCTTGATGCCGGCGAAGAGCGTGGGGGCGGCCAGCGGCAGTTCGATGGAGCGCAGCACCTGGCCGCGGCGCATGCCCAGCGCCAGCGCGGCGTCGCGCATGCCTTGCGGCACGCCCACCAGGCCCGCATGCGTGTTGCGCACGATGGGCAGCAGCGCATAGACGGCCAGCGCCAGCAGCGCCGGCACGAAGCCGATGGTGCCGACGATGGCGATCAGGAAGGCGAGCAGGGCCAGCGAAGGCACGGTCTGCACCATGCCCACCACGCCCATCAGCGCACCGGCCAGCCGCGGCCGGCGCTGCGCGACGATGCCCAGCGGAATGCCGATGGCGACCGCGATCGCCAGCGAGGCGAACACCAGCACCAGGTGCTGGCGCAGCAGGCGCGGCAGGTCGGGCGCGAACAGGCGGTCGATGAAACTCCGGCCGGTCGTCTGGGTGGTGTCCGCCTTGCCGGCGACGAAGCCCTTCGCCACCTCCTCGAAGGTCTTGCCGTCGATCTCCACCTGCCCGTTCATGCCTTGCATCGTCGCTTCGTCGATGCGGTTGGCGAGCGGGGCCAGCGGCTTCTCGTCCACCGAAGCCCGCATCAGCAGAACCGCGTCGTAGCGCGGGAAGAAATTGCGGTCGTCCTTCAGCACGCGCAGCTTCAGCCGCGCGATCTGGGCGTCGGTGGTGTAGGCATCGACCACGTCCACCTGCTTCTGCGCCAGCGCCTGGTAGGCCAGGCCGTGGTCCAGGCCGCTGCCCGGGTCGAAGGGGATCGCATAGGCCTTTTTCAGCGCCGGCCATCCGTCGGCCCGTACCAGGAATTCGTGCGACAGGCCGAAGCGCAGCTGCCCCTTCGCCTTCGCCAGGTCCGACAGGCTGGCGATGCCCAGCCGCGCCGCGTCGTCTTCGCGCATCGCCAGCGCATAGCTGTTGTTGAAGCCGAGCGGCACGCCCACCTTCAAGCCGCGCGGCTTCAGCCAGTCGTTGATCTGCGCCAGCGTGGGTGTTTCGTTGGCGGGCAGGTCCTTCTTCAGCAGCTCGCGGACGATGGTGCCGGTGTATTCCGGATAGAGCTGGATGCTGTTGCTGGCCAGCGCCTGGTCCATCACCGCGGTGTTGCCCAGGCCCTGCCTGTGCTGCGCCGGCACGCCGGCCTGCTGCAAGGTCTGGCTGACGATTTCGCCGAGGATGTAGCTCTCGGTGAAGCGCTTGGAGCCGACGACGACAGGGTCGGCGGCGAAGGCGGGCCAGGCCGCAAGAAGCGTGGCCGCAACGGCCAGCAGGCGCAGGGCGTGGCGGAGCGTGGGGAGCAGGGGGGAGGCGGCCATTCGCTGCGCAGTATGCGCGAAGGCTTGGCGGCGCGCTACTTGGCGCCAGGCCTCACGAGGCGCCTGCCCCGCTTTCAACTTTCTCGCGCACCCACGGCAAGCCTGGGTCAGGTCCGCGACTTCCTGGGAGTTGCGATCGACGCCCCACCGGGACCGATCGAGGGACCGGCATCTTCGCGATGGGTGAAGCCTTCATGCTTCATCACGATAGCCGAGCACAACTGCTTGCGTCTTCGGATCGAGAAGCGCATTGAATCGGTTTGCCTCCAGGATGGATGCCTCTGTTCCGTCCGCGTACAGAACCGCAAGCCACGAAGGTTCGACCTTTCGCGGGTCCGGGAGCAGCTCTTGCTGGAGTGCGTGCTGCATCGCCTTGACCACTGTCTTGTTTCGAGCGATTTCGAGCAGCTTCATTCGCTGGCGCTCCGTTCCCGTTGCGGACGTGAACGTCAGGGATCGAAGGTGAGCCAGGTTCCTTTTCCATTCGGCTCGCAAAGCAAGATCGTCTTCCGTCGGTTCGACGATCCTGCTGAGTGCATGCGTGTAGCGGGAGAGGTCCGGTCGACCCAGGAGAGCCTGGATCGATCCCCGGATCAGGTGCGGCGGGAGATTCAGGCACGGCCTGGACCCGGCATCGAATGCGACGGACGGATCCCAGCCGTCCCGGAAGAGGCATTGCATGACCTCGTCGACCGACTTTGGTGCTCCAAGGGACGGAGTACCTGGTTGATCCATGGCTGCGCTTACGCTTCCGCCGCCGGCGGCCAGCCGCTCCGTGCCGCGCTCCGAAGGCTGGATTGAACGACCCAGCGATGAAACGGGGCGATGAGAAAGATATAAAAACGACCCAGGCGATTGTGGCAATGGACCACGGTCGACAGGACCAAGCGACGCCGGGCTCCCGTCGACGACGGGCCGGAACACAGGACCGAGAGCCTGAAGTCCAGGTGCTTGTCGTCCTCTCCGAGAACGACTTCGGTGGGACCCGTGCTGTAGATCCTGAAGATGCCGAGCCGGCCCGCTCCGCTCTCCGCCTCCAGTGCGGCGAGATGCCTGGCTGTCTTGAGGCCGAAACCGGCCACGAGCGCGTCTCGAACCTTCATCAGGCGGCCGATCCACGGCGGCTGGTGGGCGAAGATGAACCTCGCCAGCAATTCGGGTTGGGCCGACGCTCCGGCGGGCAGCTCGATCGCGTAAGCGTCGGCGAGGTTCGTCGACGCGTAGGCCTTGGCAACCGCCGACTCCGCAGGGAGCGGCACAGAGGTCGGGCGAGAGTGTCCGGTCCGCATCGCGTGCCGCAGGCCGCCGGCTCAGTGCCTGTGCTTGTCGTGGCCGCGACCATGGTCGTGGTCGTGGTCACGATCGCGGTCGTCCCAATCGCGCCGATCGTGGCGGTCATGCCGGTGTTCCTCGACCATCACGTGCTGCTGGTACCAGTTGTCCCGGACGAAGTAGACCGGCGTGCCGCAGGCGTTGTATTCGTGGCAGTGCTTGGACCAGTGCTTCTGGTGGCCGGGCGGCACCCACAGGTAGACCGGCTGCACGACATGCACCGGACGCTGGATGATCACGGGCTGCGCCATCACCACTTCGGGCTGCGGGAAGCGGCCGATGTCGATGCGGCCGTACGCGCCCGGCTGGCTGATGTTGATCGATACGCCGACGTCAGCGGCGCTCGCCGAAAACGCCGCGGCGGCAAATCCCAACGCGAAAAGCAGTTTCTTCATTTGATTCCTTGCAGGTTGAACAGCCAGCTGTTCAACGGCTTATTTTCCGCCATCGTTGACCTGGGCTTGCATCAGGGTGCAACAGCGCGCCTCGCGGTCTGCTAACGTTGTCCGCCAGCGCCATGAGCAAGAAGTACATCACGCACAAGATGATCGAGGCCTTCCGCGCCGCGATCGAACATGGGGGCATCGGCGCCGGCGCGGACGCGCTCGGCATGTCCCAGCCTTCCGTCACTGCCGCGGTCGCCTGAGTTTCCGCGCTGGTGCATCATCGCACCTGCATGGAAACCACCAGCCTGAGCCTGCCGAACCGGCCCCACCGCCTGTGGCGGCGGGTGCTGTGGATCTGGGGCGCGTTCTGGGTGCTGATGTTCCTGATCGGCGCGCAGGAATACCTGTGGACGGGTGGCAAGCAGTTGTGGAACCCGGTCGTCGAATACGGCATCGCGGCCCTGGTGTCGACCGCGCTGGCCGTGGTGCAAGTGCGGCGCTCGCTGCGCTGCGACCACCTGCTGGGGCAGCCGGCGCGCTGGTTCCTGCGCATGTGGGCCTGGATGCCGCTGCAGGTGGTGGCCTTCATCGCGGCGATTCGTGGGCTGCGGCTGGTTTTCTACGCGCTCGCCGGCCTGCCCTTGCACCCCGCGCTGCAGGTGGAGTCGCTGCCTTACGAGGCGATCAAGTTCAGCCTGTTCTATGCGCTGCTGGGTGGCATCCAGTTCGGCGTGCACTCCTACCGCGCCTGGGCCACGGAGCGGCTGCGCGCGGAGCAGCAGGCGCGGCTCGCGCAGCAGGCGCAGCTGGCCCAACTGACGCAGCAGCTGCAACCGCACTTCCTCTTCAACGCCTTGAACACCGTGTCTTCGCTGATCCACACCGATCCGGACCAGGCCGACGCGCTGCTCACGCACCTGGGCAGCCTGCTGCGCGCCGCAACGGATGCCAGCCAGAAGCCCGAGCAATCGCTGGACGAGGAGATGGCGCTGCTGCGCGCCTATGCGGACATCATGGCGCAGCGTTTCGGCGACCGCGTGCGGATCGCCTGGGAGGTCGACGCGGGCGCCGGCCATTGCAGGGTGCCCACGCTGGGCCTGCAGGCGCTGCTGGAGAACTGCTTCCGCCACGTCGTCGAAAAGCGCCGTGCGCCCACGCACATCGTGGTGCGGGCGGCGCACCACGCGGGCATGCTGCGGGTGGAGATCGAAGACGATGGTGACCTGCAGGTGCTGCCGGCGAGGCGCGGCGTGGGCCTGGGCAACCTCGAGCGGCGGCTGGCTTCGCTGCACGGCGCCGGCGCCCGCCTGACCTTGCGCCTGCGGCCCGGCGGCGGGCTGCTCGCCGGCGTGGAGCTGCCATGCGCGCACTGATCGTCGACGACGAAGCGCCGGCGCGCGACAAGCTGCGGCGCATGCTGGCCGCTTTCGACGACGTCGAGGTCGTCGGCGAAGCGGACGGCGGCGCCGCTGCGATGGAGCTGGCGGCGCAGCTGCAGCCGGACGTGATCTTCCTGGACGTGCAGATGCCCGAGGTGGACGGCTTCGCGGTGGCCGCGTCGCTGCCCGACGACGGCCCGGAACTGGTGTTCGTGACGGCCTTCGACCGCTACGCGCTGCAGGCCTTCGACGCGCAAGCCGCCGACTACCTGCTGAAGCCGGTGGAGCCGGCGCGGCTGCAGCGGGCGATCCGGCGCCTGCGCATGGTGCCGCGCGTGCAGGCCGCACGCCCGCAGGCTGCGACGCCGACCACGCAACTGCTGGTGGTGGATCGCGGCGCGACCCACGTCGTGCGCAGCGCCGACATCCAGTGGCTGCAGTCGGCCGACAACTACGTCAACCTGAAGCTGGCGGGCCGCACCTTCCTGCTGCGCCGCACGCTCGAATCGCTGCTGAAGGACCTGGGGCCGGGCTTCGTGCGCACGCACCGGGGCGCCGCGGTGGCGCTGGCCGCTGTGCGGGCCGTGCGGCCGCGTGGCAACGGCGATGCAGTCGTCGTGCTGCAGGACGGCACCGAGGTCCCTTGCAGCCGCCAGCACCGGCCGGCGCTGCTGGAGCGGCTGCAGGCCCCGGCCGGCTGACGGTTCGCCCCGCCAGGGACGCGGTTCGTCCCAAAGCGCTTGGCGGCTCCGGCGGCCGTCCGTAGGCTGCAAAGCCATGGAAATCCTCTACGCCATCCTCAAGGCCGCCGTGGTCACGGTGCTGGCTTCGTCGCTGATCGAGGCGCTGGTGCTCTCGTGGCGCCAGGGCTTCGCCGGCTACGACTGGAAGGCCTCCGGCATCTCGGTCATCGACTTCCTGGTGCGCGAGTACCCGCTGGCCGTGCTGCTCCCCCTGGGCTTCTGGTTCGGCGCGATGGACTGGTTCTGGCAGCACCGGCTGTGGACCCTGCGCATGGACCACTGGACCGGCTGGGCCGCCTGCTTCCTGGGCCAGGAGTTCTGCTACTACTGGTACCACCGCGCGGCGCACCGCGTGCGCTGGTTCTGGTGCTCGCACGCCGTCCACCATACGCCCAACCAGCTGAACCTGTCGGCCGCCTACCGCTTCGGCTGGACCGGCCGGCTGACCGGCACGATCGCCTTCTTCATGCTGGCGCCGCTGTTCGGCATGCCGCCGCGCATCGTGCTGATGCTGCTGTCGCTGAACCTGCTGTACCAGTTCTGGACGCACGCCACCTGGATCCCGCGCCTGGGCCCGCTGGAGTGGATCCTGAACACGCCCTCGGCGCATCGCGTGCACCACGCCTCCAACCTCGAATACCTGGATGGCAACTACGGCGGCGTGCTGATCGTGTTCGACCGCCTGTTCGGCACCTACATCCCCGAGCGCGCCGACCTGCCGTGCAAATACGGCCTGGTCGAGCCGATCACGGGCTACAACCTGCTGACGATCGAGTTTCACCAATGGGTCGGCCTGTGGCGCGACCTGCGCACGGCCCGCTCGTTCGGCGAGGCCTGCGGCTACCTGCTCAAGCCGCCCGGCTGGCGTCCGGGTGGCGAAGGCAGGACGACGGAGGATTTGCGGCGGGAGGCGGTGGCGGCGACGGCCTGAAACCCCGTGTATTTGAACGGTCATTCCAGAATGGCTACAGTCGCCGCATGGCCCGACCCAAGCAGTTCGATCCCGACGATGCCCTCGATGCCGCCGTAGCGGTGTTCCGCGACAGCGGCTACGCCGGCGCGTCCGCGGAGATGCTCACTGCGGCGATGCAGATCGGCAAGCAGAGCCTGTACAACACCTTTGGCGGCAAGTGGGCGTTGTACCTCACCGCGGTGGGGCGCTATGCGGAGCAGGAGACGGCTGCGCACCTGGAGGCGTTGAACAGCGGCGCCACGCCGCTGGCCGGGCTCGAGCAGGTGTTCAAGCGCGTGGTCGCTGAAGCCCGCACGCCCTGCCTGGGCGTCAGCTGCCTCGCCGAGTTCGGCAGCGACAGCGAGGGTGGCGCTGACCTGCGGCCGGTCCGCGAGGCCGCCGGCAAGGTCCTGCGCACGGCGCTGGCCGCACGCATCCGCGAGGCCCAGGCGGCCGGCGATCTCTCGGCCGACACCGACGCGTTGCAGGGCGCTGGCTTCCTGGTATCCAACATCGCGGCGATCCGTCTCGCCGCGCGTGGCGGCGCCGGCGATGCGGAGCTGCGGACGCTCGCGCGGCTCGCGCTGCGGGCTCTCCAGTGAGCCGCCCCTTTTTTTGCCCAGTTCTGGAATGAACGTTCAAAAAAGGATCCCAACGATGAAAGCCATGGTGATTGCCCGCGCCGGCGGGCCGGAAGTGATCGAGCAGGTCGAGCGGCCGGAGCCGGCGCCAGGGCCGGGCCAGGTGCTGGTGGCGGTGGCGGCCGCGGGCGTCAACTTCATGGACATCGGCGTGCGCCAGGACGAGCGCTTCTGGTCCGAGTTCGCGTATCCGAAGCCGCTGGGCGTCGAGGGCGCCGGGCGCGTCCTGGCCGTGGGCGCGGGCGTGACGGAGTGGTCGCCTGGCCAGCGCGTGGCCTGGGCGTATGCGCCGGGCAGCTATGCGGAGCAGGTCGTGGTTCCGGCCGGCGCGCTCGTGGCCGTGCCGGACGGCGTCGACGATCGCACTGCGGCGGCGCTCATGATGCAAGGCCTGACGGCTAGCCATTTCGCGACCGACTTCTACCCGGTGCAGCGCGGCGACGTCGCGCTGGTGCACGCCGCCGCGGGCGGGCTGGGCCTGCTCCTGACGCAGATCATCAAGTTGCGCGGCGGCACGGTGATCGGCCGGGTCTCATCGGCGGACAAGGTTGCCGTGGCGAAGGAGGCCGGAGCCGACCACGTGATCGTCGACACGCAGGGCCGGTTCGCCGAAGAGGCCGTGCGCCTCTCCGGCGGCGAGGGCGTGCACGTCGTCTACGATGGCTCGGGCCCCAGGACTTTCCAGGGCTCGCTGGACGCGCTGCGCGTCTCGGGCACTTTCTGCTGGTACGGGCCGGTGCTCGGTGCGCCGGACGCGATCGAGATCATGCGCCTGCCCAAGAGCATCAAGCTCGGATATGCGGTGTTTGCGCACCATGTCCGCACGCCGGATCTGTTGCGCACGCGGGCAGCCCGCCTGTTCGACTGGGTGTTGTCCGGCCAGCTGCGCGTGCGCATCGGCGGCGAATACCCGCTGGCCGACGCGGCGCGCGCGCATGCCGACATGGAGAGCCGCGTGACCACCGGCAAGCTGTTGCTCATTCCCTAAGCCGGCGAGCGATCGCGTCGACCGTCTGCAGCCAGTGGGCTGCAACGCGCTGGCGCTCCTGGCACGCCTGCGGGGTGCCCATCGCGCGGGGAGCAGACGAGGGCTTGTCTTCCAGCGCATCTGCCGCAGCCTCCAGGTTGGAGGCGACCGCGGCGGCCGATTCGCGCAGGTCCTGCGCATCGCGGAAGTCCTCCGGATATTCGGCGGCCAGGTGCAGCAGGTGCCGGATGCAATACACCAGCACCGACAGCTGGTGCAACCGCTCGCGATGCGGCGCCTTGGCGGCCGGATAGCTGGGATGCGTCACCGGGCCGAGGGCGCGGCGCAGCGCCTGCAGCTTGCGATCGAGCGCACGCACGTCTTCGCGCGCCTCGCCGCGGCCCGGCGGTTCCAGCGCGGCGCGCAGCAGCGGCGCGGCTTCGCGCAGCAGCGCGGCGCTTTCGCGGTCGCTGTGCGATTGCGTGCGCACGGGGAACACCAGCAGCCCGCTGGCGATGCCCACGGCGGCGCCGGCCACCGTCTCCTGCAGCCGCGTCACCAGCAGGTCGGGCGTGTGTTCGCCGAGCAGCTCGTACAGCATGGCCAGCATGGCCGTCAGCAGCAGCGTGTAGAGCGGCTGCAGGCCGCTGTAGGCATAGAAGCCGGCGCCGATGAACATGAACAGCAGCACCAGCTGCAGCGCCATGTGGCCGTGCACGGCGTTGGCCAGCAGCAGGCCGAAGGTCACGCCCACGACATTGGCGAGGATGCCCTGCCAGGCTTGCGACAGCGCCTGCCCCATGCTGGTGGCGCGGGTGAAGACGACGAAGGCCGAATAGACGGCCCAATACCAGTGGTCGCTGGAGATCGCGTAGCCCACTGCGCTGGCGCCGAGCGCCGCCACCGCAGCCTGGCAGGCCTGGCGCTGGCTGTCGGTCAGCGCGTACCAGCGCCGGGGCGCGGCAGGCTCCGCCTTCTTGCCGGGCGGTGCCCGCTGCGGCTCGTCTTCGAGGCAGGGCAGCGGTGCTTGCCACGCCGGGGTCTCGACCAGCTCCCGCGCGGCTTGGCGGAAGCGCCAGGCCAGATCGGGGTCCGGCAGGCTGCGCGCGGCGACGCCTGCGAGCTGCATGCCATCGCCTGAAGCTTCACCACGGACGCTGCCGTGCAGCGCCCGCAAGGCTTCCTGCAGCGGCTCGGCGTGCGGCGCTGCCTCGCTGGCGCTCGCCAGCGTCTCGGCCGCGATCTCGCCATCCAGCAGGCGGTCGCGCAAGGTTTCGCCCGGCGCGCCGGCCACCGGCGGATCGCTGCCGAATTGCGTGAGGCGGGCGTCGATGCGCAGCGACAACGCGTTCAGCCGCGCGAGCTCGCGCCGCGCGTTCGAGCCATGCGCGAGCCTGCCAAGCAGCAGCCCGAAGCGCGCGCGCCAGGCCTGCAACTCGCTGCGCAGCTGGCGCTGCGGCGTCTCGGCGAAGGGCAGTCGCACCCCATAGGCGACGGCCGTGCCGGCGAGCAGGGCCGCCGCCGTCCAGGCCTCCTGGCCCGGCTCCAGCTTCAGCAGCAAGGCATAGAAATAGGAGAGGTAAGCCAGCGCGCCCAGTGCGGCGCCGCGCGGGCCGAAGCGCCGCGCCAGCAGGCCGGCGACGATGACCACGGCGAAGCAGGCTGCCGCCAAGCGCGCGCTGCCGGAAGTCCACGCGGCGAGCCACATGCCGGGCAGGGCGGCCAGCGGTGAGAGCAGCAGCGTGCGTCTTTGCTGCTTCGGGCTCGGATCCTGCAGAACGACGCACGTCATCAGCGGCACCACCGCACCCGCCAGCGCGACCGACGAGGGCTGGTCCACCAGCCGCGCCAGCGGCAGCAGCACGCCGGCGGCAAGGCCGGCCGTGAACAGCGCGCGCAGGCTGCCGCGCAGGCGCTCCCAGCCCGGGTCGGAGGCGAGCAGCCGTTCCAGCATTCGGCGATGCTAGGGGTGTTGCGACGCGCGCCGTGTAGGACCCAGGCCCAGCCGCCGAGTCTCGACGCCGGGGCCGCCCCGGCTACGACGAGCCGTCGCGGAAGGCGCCAGGCGCCACGCCCGCCCAGGCCTTGAAAGCCCGCGCGAAGCTCTTCTCGTTGCGAAAGCCCACGGCCGCCGCCACCTGCTTCACCGGCTTGCCGGTGCGATAGAGCAGGTCCCGCGCCATCTCCATGCGGACCTCGTCCTTCAGCTGCTGCAGGCTGGCGCCTTCTTCCTTCAGCTGGCGGTGCAAGGTGCGCGGCGAGACGTGCAGCATGGCCGCGATGGCTTCGGCGCTGGTGGCCTGCTCCGGCTGCGCGGCCAGCACCTGGCGCACCTGCGGCACCAGCAGGCGGTCGCGCCGGTACTGCAGCACCGTGATGCGCAGCGCCCGCTGCAGCATCTGCGCCAGCGCCTTCTCGTCGCGCCGCAGCGGCAACTGCAGGTAGGCCGCATCGAAGCGCAGCTCGGCATGCTCCGCGCCGAACTGCTGCGGCCCAGGGAACATGTGGGCATAAGCCTCGGCGTGCGGTGGGGCGGGGAAGGGCAGCCGCGTTTCGCGCAAGGGGATGCGTGAATCGATGTACCAGCAGGCCAGGCCATGGACGTTGCGCAGCAGGAAGGCCAGCACCAGCTCGCGCACGTCGGCCGGGATGGGCCGGCGCTCCTCGGCGACGATCGCGGCCACCGGCCCGTTGACGTTGAGCGTGAGCGCGATGTCCTCGGTGAGCAGCCCGTGGTGGCGGCACCAGCGCTTGAGCGCGACGCCCAGCGTGGGCGCACCCAGCGAGGCGCGGGCCAGCATGCCGTAGCTGCCCCAGGGCAGCCGCCGGCCGTAGGCGCCCAGGCCTTCGTCGTCCAGCTCGTGCATGGCGGTGGCGGACAGGGTTTCCATCTGCCGCGCCGTCATGCGGCCGCTGGACTGGCGCAGCTGGCCTGGCGTGATCTGTACCGCCATCAGGGCCTCCTCCGGGGCCTGTCCGGCGCGCCGGTAGGCCGCCACGATCGCCCGGGCGAAGGCCATGGGCGTGGCGGCGGCGGGCAGCGGTGGGGCGGGAGCGGTGGCCATGCCGGAACTGTGGACCAGCTTGGCAGGATTTGCAACCCGGCCAGCGCCCCGCGACGCGCCCCGCGCGACTATGCTTGTCATCCGCACCCAACGGAAGCTGAACATGCTTGACGATCCCCGCCTGGCGCAGGCCCGCGGCCCCCAGGAGCCGCCGCTGATCGAGCAGACCATCCCGGCCTTCTTCGACGCCATCGCGCAGAAGCAGCCGGACCACCCCGCGTTGGTGAGCCGGCACCAGGGCCGGCGCTACAGCTACGGCGAGCTGCGGACCGCGTCGCGCCAGCTGGCCAGCGCGCTGCTGGGCCTGGGCTTGCGCAAGGGCGACCGCATCGGCATCTGGTCCCACAACAACGCCGAATGGGTGCTGATGCAGCTGGCCACCGCGCAGGTGGGCCTGGTGCTGGTCAACATCAACCCGGCTTACCGGACGGCGGAACTGGAATACGCGCTGAACAAGGTAGGCTGCGTGGCGCTGGTGACGATGCCGCGCTTCAAGACCAGCGACTACCTGGGGATGTTGCGCGAGCTGGGCCCCGCCAAGCTGCCGCAGCTGAAGCACACGGTGTGGATCGACGTCGCCGGCCAGGGCGCGGACGAGCCCGGCATGCAGCGCTTCTCCGAGCTGCTGGCGCGCGGCAATCCGGACGATCCGCAAATCGATGAAATCGCGGCCACGTTGGCCCCAACCGACGCCATCAACATCCAGTTCACCAGCGGCACCACCGGCTTCCCCAAGGGCGCGACGCTCACCCACCGCAACATCCTGAACAACGGCTTCTTCATCGGCGAGGCGATGAAGCTGACGGCCGCGGACCGCCTGTGCATCCCGGTGCCGCTGTACCACTGCTTCGGCATGGTGCTGGGCAACCTGGCCTGCTTCACGCACGGGTCCACCATCGTCTATCCCAACGACGCCTTCGATCCCTTGACGGTGCTGGAGACGGTGCAGGCCGAGCGCTGCACCGGGCTGCATGGCGTGCCGACGATGTTCATCGCCGAACTCGATCACCCGCGCTTCAAGGAATTCGACCTCTCGACCTTGCGCACCGGCATCATGGCCGGCTCGCCCTGCCCGATCGAGGTGATGAAGCGCGTGGTGCGCGACATGCACATGGAGGAGGTCACCATCGCCTACGGCATGACCGAAACCAGCCCGGTCAGCTGCCAGAGCTCCACCGACACCCCGCTGGAAAAGCGCGTGGCCACCGTGGGCCTGGTGCAGCCGCACCTGGAGGTGAAGATCGCGGACCCCGAGACCGGCAAGCCCGTCGCACCCGGCGCCACCGGCGAGCTGTGCACGCGCGGCTACTCGGTGATGCTGGGTTACTGGGGCGACGAGGCCAAGACCCGCGAAGCCATCGACGCCGAGGGCTGGATGCACACCGGCGACTTGGCGACCATGGACGCCGAGGGCTACGTCAATATCGTCGGCCGCAGCAAGGACATGGTGATCCGCGGCGGCGAGAACATCTACCCGCGCGAGGTGGAGGAGTTCCTCTACCGCATGCCGCAGGTGCAGGACGTCCAGGTGGTGGGCGTGCCGGACCGCAAGTACGGCGAGGAGCTGTGCGCCTGGGTCATCGTCAAGCCGGGCCAGCAGCTCGCCGAGGAAGACGTGCGCAAGTTCTGCCAGGGCCAGATCGCCCACTACAAGGTGCCGCGCTACATCCGCTTCGTGGACGCCTTCCCGATGACGGTGACCGGCAAGATCCAGAAATTCAAGATCCGCGACGCGATGAAGGCCGAACTGGGCCTGCAGGAAGACAAGACGGCATGAGCATTCTCCACACCCAACTCAACTCCCGGTCCGCGGACTTCCAGGCGAACGCGAGCGCCATGCAGGCGCTGGTGGAAGACCTGAACGCGCAAGTCGTCATGCACGCCGCCGGCGGCGGCGAAAGCGCGCGCGCCAAGCACATCGCCCGCGGCAAGCTGCTGCCGCGCGAGCGCGTGCAGATGCTGCTGGACCCGGGCACGCCCTTCCTGGAGATCGCGCCGCTGGCCGCGCACGGCATGTACCTCAATGGGCAGGGCCAGATGGACGCGCCCTGCGCGGGCTTGATCGCCGGCGTGGGGCGCGTGGCCGGCGTCGACTGCGTGATCGTGTGCAACGACGCCACGGTCAAGGGCGGCACCTACTACCCGATCACGGTCAAGAAGCACCTGCGGGCGCAGGAAGTCGCCTTCCAGAACCGCCTGCCCTGCGTCTACCTGGTGGATTCCGGTGGCGCCAACCTGCCGAACCAGGACGAGGTGTTCCCGGACCGTGATCACTTCGGCCGCATCTTCTACAACCAGGCCAACCTGTCGGCGCAAGGCATCGCGCAGATCGCGGTGGTGATGGGCTCCTGTACCGCCGGCGGCGCCTACGTGCCGGCCATGAGCGACGAGACCATCATCGTCAAGGAGCAGGGCACCATCTTCCTGGGTGGGCCGCCGCTGGTGAAGGCCGCCACCGGCGAAGTGGTCAGCGCGGAAGACCTGGGTGGCGGCGACGTGCATACGCGCCTGTCCGGCGTGGCCGACCACCTGGCGATGAACGACGAGCATGCGCTGGCGCTGGCGCGCCAGGCCGTCGCCACGCTGAACCGGCGCAAGGAGTCGCCCGTCGAACTGCGCGCGCCGGTCGCGCCGAAGTTCGACGCCAAGGAGCTGCACGGCGTCATCCCCACGGATGCGCGCAAGCCCTTCGACGTGCGCGAGATCATCGCCCGCGTCGTCGACGGCAGCGAGTTCCACGAGTTCAAGGCGCGCTACGGCGCCACGCTGGTCTGCGGCTTCGCGCACATCGAAGGCATGCCGGTGGGCATCATCGCCAACAACGGCATCCTGTTCAGCGAGTCGGCGCAGAAGGGTGCGCACTTCATCGAGCTGTGCTGCCAGCGCAAGGTGCCGCTGGTGTTCCTGCAGAACATCACCGGCTTCATGGTGGGCCGCAAGTACGAGAACGAAGGCATCGCCCGCCACGGCGCCAAGCTGGTGACGGCGGTGGCCACGGCCAGCGTACCGAAGTTCACCGTGATCATCGGCGGCAGCTTCGGCGCCGGCAATTACGGCATGTGCGGCCGCGCCTACTCGCCGCGCTTCCTGTGGATGTGGCCCAACGCGCGCATCTCGGTGATGGGCGGCGAACAGGCCGCGAGCGTGCTGGCGACGGTCAAGCGTGACGGCATCGAAGGGCGCGGCGGCAAGTGGAGCAGCGAAGAGGAAGCCGCATTCAAGCAGCCGCTGCTGGACCAGTTCGCCCACCAGTCGCACCCCTACTACGCCAGCGCGCGCCTGTGGGACGACGGCGTGATCGATCCGGCCGACACCCGCCGCGTGCTGGCGCTGGGCCTGTCGGCGTCCCTGAACGCGCCGATCGGCGAGCCGAAGTTCGGCGTCTTCCGCATGTAAGACGCGAGGGCGCAACAGAAGTGATGCATTCTGGAACGGTGCGGCCATACTGGCTCCTCCAACGAGGAGGAACCATGACACGCGCACTCATTGCAATCCTGCTGGCGGCCGCCGCCGCCAGCGCCTTTGCCCGCAACGACAAGCTGTTCCTGCCCATCGAACCCGCGATGCGCAGCAACGGCACCCGCCAACTGGTCAGCCCCGACATCGTGCTGCGCTTCGGCAGCGCGAGCGCCGCGGGCGTCGACACCAGCATGGGCACCGTCGAAGTGCGCACGATCGGCGACCCGTACGCCGGCTCGAACCCGAACAACAACGGCGGCGGTGCACGCCAGCGCCAGGGCGACGACGCCACCTGCCTGGACGCCTTCCGCAAGGCGCTGCTGGAACTGCAGCAGCGTGCCCGTTCGGCCGGCGCGGTGGCCGTGGTCGGCATCGTCAGCAACTACAACCACGTCGAGATGGACAGCCCGCAGGCCTACGAGTGCCATGCCGGCATGACGCGCGCCGTGGTGGAACTGAAGGGCCGCCTGAGCCGCATGGCGCAGCCGGTGGCCGCGCCGGTGTTGCCGCGAGCGCCGCAGGTCATCATCGAGCAGCCGCCGGTGACGGAAGCCGTGCCGCAGCCGCGCCACATCGCGACCGGCTTTGCCGCCATCGACGATGTCGACGCCATCCCCTTCCTGGGCGATCGCGGCCGCGCGGAATACCGCAAGTGGCTGGCGCTGCCCACGCCCAAGGCCTTCGCGCTCGCGCCCAACGGCTATTTCTGGCAGACGCAGGGCGTGCGCCCCAAGGATGCGAGCCTGCCGATCGACCCGGTCGAGCGCGCGCTCGTCGGCTGCGAGCGCTCGGCAGGCATGCCGTGCAAGCTCTACGCCGTCAACGGCGCGGTCGTCTGGACCAAGTAGACCCAAGGAGGCCAGCGTGCTGCAGATCACCCACGAAGGACCCATCGCGACGGTTACGCTGGACCGCCCCGACGTGCGCAACGCGTTCAACGAGGAGCTCATAGCCGG
This sequence comes from Ramlibacter agri, assembly GCF_012927085.1. Classification (NCBI taxonomy): domain Bacteria; kingdom Pseudomonadati; phylum Pseudomonadota; class Betaproteobacteria; order Burkholderiales; family Comamonadaceae; genus Ramlibacter; species Ramlibacter agri. The sequence continues at coordinate 354,032 of NZ_JABBFX010000003.1, forward strand.
CCTGGCCCAGGCTTTCCGCGAACTCGGTGCGCGCGCGGACGTGCGCTGCATCGTGCTGGCCGCGCGCGGCCCGGCCTTCTGCGCCGGTGCCGACCTGAACTGGATGCGCAAGATGGCCGACTACACGCGCGAGGACAACCTCGCCGATGCCGGCCAGCTGGCGGAGACGCTGCGCACGCTGTACACCTGCCCCAAGCCGACGCTGGCCAAGATCCACGGCGACGTCTACGCCGGCGGCATGGGCCTGGTCGCCGCCTGCGACATCGCGGTGGCGCTGGACACCGCGCACTTCTGCCTGAGCGAGACGCGCCTGGGCCTGGTGCCCGCCACCATCAGCCCTTACGTGATCCGCGCCATGGGCGCGCGGGCGGCGCATCGCTACTTCCTGAGTGCCGAGCGCTTCACCGCCACCGAGGCGCACCGCATCGGCTTCGTGCACGAGCTGGTGAGCAGCGGCCACCTGGACGACCGGGTGGGGGAGATCGCCAACTCGCTGGCCACGGCCGGTCCGGCGGCGGTGCGCAGCTGCAAGGAGCTGCTGCATGACGTGGCGGGCCAGGAGATCACGCCGGAGCTGATCGCGCGCACGGTGCAGGGCATCGCCGACATCCGCGCCACGCCCGAAGGCCGCGAAGGCGTCCAGTCCTTCCTGCAAAAGCGCAAGCCGAACTGGCTGGTGTGATGGCCCCCAGTCTCCGCACTTCGTGTCGTCGCCACCCCCCGAGGGGGCGCAATTCGCCTTGGGGCGGCCCGGCGGCGAATTGACCATGGATTCGCTGGACCACCTGCTCGACACGCCGCACCTGCTTGCGCTGGCGGCGGCGCTCGGCTGGGCCAGCGGCTTCCGGCTCTATGCCGCGGTGTTCCTCACCGGACTTGCGGGTTACCTGGGTTGGGTGGACCTGCCGCATGGCCTGCTGGTGCTGCAGCACCCGGCGGTGCTGGCCGCGAGCGGCTTCATGCTGCTGGTGGAGTTCTGCGCCGACAAGATCCCGCTGCTCGACTCGATGTGGGACGCGGTGCACACCTTCATCCGGATTCCCGCGGGCGCCGCGCTCGCTGCCGGTGCGCTGGGCGCGGACAACCAGGCCATGACCTGGGTCGCGGCGCTGGTGGGCGGCAGCCTGGCCGCCACCAGCCACGCCACCAAGATGACGGCGCGGGCCGCGGTCAACACCTCGCCCGAGCCCTTCTCCAACCTGTTCGTCTCGCTGGCCGAAGACGGGCTGGTGGTGTTCCTGCTGTGGTTGTCGGCCACGCACCCGGCGCTGTTCGCGCTGGTGCTGGCGGTGAGCGTGGTGCTGGCGGTCGTGCTGCTGGTGCTGCTGGTGAGGTTCCTGCGCACGGTGGCGCGGGGCCTGGGTGAGTTCTTCCGCGGGCGGCCGTTGCCGCGCGAGCTGGGTTAGGAAATCATGTTCAAGAAAATCCTCATTGCGAACCGGGGCGAGATCGCTTGCCGCGTTGCGGCCACTGCGTGCCGCATGGCCATCCGCACGGTGGCCGTCTATTCGGATGCCGACGCGCATGCCAAGCACGTCGTGGCCTGCGACGAAGCGGTGCACATCGGCGGCAGCGCGCCGCGCGAGAGCTACCTGCAATGGGAGCGCATCATCGCCGCCGCCAAGGCGACCGGCGCCGAAGCCATCCACCCCGGCTACGGCTTCCTGAGCGAGAACGAGGCCTTTGCCGCCGCCTGCGCGGAAGCGGGCCTCGTCTTCATCGGCCCGCCGGCCTCGGCCATCCAGGCCATGGGCCTGAAGGCCGAATCGAAGCAGCTGATGGAAAAGGCAGGCGTGCCGCTGGTGCCCGGCTATCACGGCCACGACCAGGACCCGGCGCTGCTGCAGCGCGAGGCCGACCGCATCGGCTACCCGGTGCTGATCAAGGCTAGCGCGGGCGGCGGCGGCAAGGGCATGCGGGCGGTGGAGAAGAGCGAGGACTTCGCGGCCGCGCTCGCTTCCTGCCAGCGCGAGGCGCGCAACAGCTTCGGCGACGAAGCGGTGCTGGTCGAGAAGTACGTCCTGCGGCCGCGCCACATCGAGATCCAGGTGTTCGGCGACGCGCACGGCAACTACGTGTGGCTGTTCGAGCGTGACTGCTCGGTGCAGCGCCGCCACCAGAAGGTGCTGGAGGAAGCGCCCGCGCCCGGCATGACCGAGGCGATGCGCAAGCGCATGGGCGAAGCCGCGGTGGCGGCGGCGCGCGCGGTGGACTACGTCGGCGCCGGCACCGTGGAATTCATCGTGGAGCAGCGCGGGAAGGAGATGAACTTCTTCTTCATGGAGATGAACACGCGCCTGCAGGTGGAGCACCCCGTGACCGAAGCGATCACGGGCCTGGACCTGGTGGAGTGGCAACTGCGCGTGGCCGCGGGCCAGCCGCTGCCGCTGCAGCAGGCGGACCTGCGCATCCACGGCCATGCCATCGAGGCGCGCATCTGCGCCGAGAACCCGGACAACAACTTCCTGCCTGCCACCGGCAGCCTGCAGGTCTATCGCAAGCCGCCGCACGTGGAGTTCGAGCGCGGGCCCGTGCGCATCGACGATGGCGTGCGCGAGGGCGATGCCATCTCGCCCTTCTACGATTCGATGATCGCCAAGCTGATCGTGCATGGCGCCACGCGCGAAGAAGCCTTGGCGCGACTGGATGCCGCGCTGGCGGCGACGCACATCGTGGGCTTGGCGACCAACGTGCAGTTCCTGCGCTACGTGGTCAAGAGCCGCTCCTTCGCCGAGGCCGACCTCGACACGGCGCTGATCCAGCGCGAACAGGCCGTGCTGTTCGACCAGCAGCCGGTGGGCCTGGAGCTGGCGGCGGCCGCCGCAGTGGCGAAGACCTTGCTAGACGAACAGGCGCTGGCGGGCAACGACCCGTTCAGCCGCCGCGACGGCTGGCGCTCGCACGGCGTTGCCGGCCGCCGCTTCGAATTCGATTTCGGCGGGCAACACCAGAAGGCGGAGCTGCGCTACCTGCACGACGGCGCGCTGCAGCTGGCGGTGAACGGCTCGGCGCCGGCGCCTCTGGCCTTCCGCGTGGGCGAGGGCTGCATCGAGCTGCAGCACGGCGAGCGGCGTGTGCGCGCCGTGGTCTACACCACCGGCGAGACCGACCACGTGTTCACGCCGCAGGGCGCGGCTGCGATCGTGTCGGTGGACCTGCTGGCGCACGCGAGCGAGGGCGCCGCGGAAGGCGGCCGGCTGACGGCGCCGATGCCGGGCAAGGTGGTGTCCTTCTCGGTGAAGGCCGGTGACAAGGTCGCCAAGGGCCAGCCGCTGGCGGTGATGGAAGCGATGAAGATGGAACACACCATCGCCGCGCCGGCGGACGGGACGGTGGCGGAACTGCTGTATGCGCCGGGGGACCAGGTGGCGGAAGGGGCGGAGTTGTTGAAGCTCGCGGCCTAATCCAGTCGCGGCGCCGCCTTCAACACCTGCTCCAGCTCCTGCTTGTAAAACCTCGCCTGCCCCGTCGTCCCATGCCCCAGCGTCTGGTCGCTCGCCGGGATCAGGTAGATCCGGCCGTTCTTCACGCGCTTGATCTCGCGATCCAGCACGCCCAGTTCCGGCGGGTTGCGCTCGTCGTCGGCGGAGTTGATGGCGACCAGGGTTGCCGTGATCTTCTCCAGCCCCGGCGACGGGTTGTAGTCGCGCGAGGACGCCCACTGGTAGATGTGGTCGTTGGCGTCGCCGGGGAAATCGGCCTTCAGCCGCGCGTCCAGCGCCGCGTCCGCCTTCTCGTGGTTCGGCCCCGCCTTGAAGTACGAGTAGTTGCCGCCGCTGGTGGCGGTGCCGAAGAACACCGAGGCCAGCCGCAGGCTGGGCGGCTGCTGCGTGTAGTTGCCGTTGTTCCAGGCCGGGTCGGCCTTGATGCTTTCCACCAGCAGGCGCCGCAGCATCCAGTTGCGGCCCGACATCGGGCCGGGCGTCGATGCCATCGGCACCGCCACGTCCATGAAGCCCGGGTACTTCTGCGCCCAGATCCAGGTCTGCATGCCGCCCATGGAGTTGCCCATGACGAGGCGCAGGTGCTTGATGCCCAGGCCCTCGGTGACCAGCCGGTACTGCGCATCGACCATGTCGTCGTAGTTGTACTGCGGGAACTTCATGCGCAAGCCGTCGGAGGGCTTGGTGGAACCACCGGTGCCGATGGCGTCCGGCAGGATGATGAAGTAGCGGCCGGCGTCCAGCGCCTGCCCGGCGCCGAACAGCTCGCCCGCGAAGGCCGGCGTCAGCTGGCTGGCGCCCGAGCCGGTCGTGCCATGCAGCACCAGCACCGGCTCGCCGGCGGGATTGCCCACCGTGCGGTAGTGGATGCGCAGTTCCGGCAGCACCTGCCCGTTCTGGAAGCGGTAGTCGCGCAGGACGAAGTTGCCTTCCTTGGCCGCGGGGTAGTCCGCGGCGTTGGCAATGCCGGTGGCGGCGAGCAGCACGGCGCCCAGGCCGGCCTGCAGGAATCCCTTGCGGTCCATGGTGTCTCCTTGTTGGTCGGGCCAGCATGGCACCCACGGCGCTCCCGCACAATAGGGACCATGCGCATCGCCGTCTGCTGTACCGACCAGAAGGTCGCCCCCTGGATCGAAGGCCTCGCCGCGGCCCTGCCCGAAGCGGAAGTGTTCGAATGGCGCCCCGACGCGCCCGAGGCCGACCATGCCGTCGTGTGGGCGCCGCCGCAGGCTTTCTTCGACGCGCAGCCGCGGCTGAAGGGCGTGTTCAATACCGGCGCCGGTGTCGATGCGCTGCTCAAGCTGCAGCTGCCGCCGCAGGCCACGCTCGTGCGGCTGGACGACGCGGGCATGTCCGTGCAGATGGCCGAGTTCGTCTGCCATGCGGTGATCCGCCACTTCCGCGAATTCGATGGCTACGAGCGCGACGAAGAGCAGGGCAAGTGGGGCTTCCGCAAGCCGCGCCTGCGCAGCGACTATCCGGTCGGCGTGATGGGCCTCGGCGTTCTGGGCCAGCGCGTGGCGCAGGCGCTCGCGGCCTTCGAGTTCCCGGTGCGGGGCTGGAGCCGCGCGACCAAAGACGTGCCGGGCGTGCAGTGCTTCCACGGCGAGCAGGGCTTCCAGGATTTCCTGGCCGGCACGCGCGTGCTGGTCTGCCTGCTGCCGCTGACGGACGACACGCGCGACATCATGAACCGCGCCAACCTGTCGCGGCTGCTGCCGGGCGGCTACGTGGTGAACGTGGCGCGCGGTGCGCACCTCGTCGACGAGGACCTGCTCGCGCTCCTGGACAGCGGCCACCTCGCAGGCGCCGCGCTCGACGTGTTCCGCACCGAGCCGCTGCCCGCGGACCACCCCTTCTGGCGCCACCCGAAAGTGACGGTGACGCCGCACACCTCCGCGCGCACGCTGCGCGACGAAAGCATCGCCCAGATCGCGCGCAAGCTGCGCGCCTTCGAGCGCGGAGAACCCATTGCCGGCGTGGTCGACCGGAAGAAAGGATACTGAAGCCATGCGTTACCCCGCCAAGGTCAAGCTCGTCGACGTCGGTCCGCGCGACGGCCTGCAGAACGAGAAGCAGCCGGTCCCGGCCGAGGTCAAGATCCAGCTCGTGCACATGCTGCAGGACGCCGGCCTGAAGGAGATCGAGGTCACCAGCTTCGTGTCGCCCAAGTGGGTGCCGCAGATGGCCGACGCCACCGAGGTGATGGCGGGCATCCAGCGCAAGCCCGGCGTGCGCTACTCGGTGCTGGTGCCGAACATGAAGGGGCTGGAAGCCGCGTTCCCCTCGAAGCCCGACGAGGTCGTGGTGTTCGGCGCGGCCAGCGAGGCCTTCAGCCAGCGCAACATCAATTGCTCCATCGCCGAGAGCATCGAGCGCTTCGCGCCGGTGGTGGAAGCCGCGCGCGCCAAGGGCATCTACGTGCGCGGCGCGATCTCCACCGCCGTCGGCTGTCCCTACCAGGGCGAGGTGAAGCCGGAGTCGGTGGAGCTGGTCGCGCGGCTGATGAAGGAGATCGGCGTGCAGCACTGCGGCGTGGCCGACACCATCGGCGTCGGCACGCCGCGCAAGGTGCAGGCCGCGATGGAAGCGGCGCTGAAGCACTACGCGCTGGACGACATCTCCGGCCACTTCCACGACACCTACGGCCAGGCGCTGCCCAACACGCTGGCCTGCCTGGAACTGGGCGTCTGGCAATACGACGCATCCGTCGCCGGCCTGGGTGGCTGCCCGTACGCGAAGGGCGCGACCGGCAACGTGGCGACCGAGGACGTGGTCTACATGCTGCACGGCATGGGAATCGATACCGGCATCGACCTCGACAAGCTGATCGACGCCGGCAAGTACGTGAGCGACTTCCTGGGCCGCAAGCCGGTGTCGCGGGCGGCGCAGGCGATCCTGACCAGGCGTGCGGGCTAACATTCGTCATTCCCGCGAAGGCGGGAACCCGGGGCGTCCGCCTTGGGCCGCGCGGGGTGCGCGGTTTTGAAAGCACTGGATCCCCGCCTTCGTGGGGATGACGAGGAACTATGTGCGGATCTGAATTGCATTCATTGCCCGAAGGCGTGCAGCGCGTCGCGCGCGTGCTGCAGGACAAGGGCCATCCCCATTCGCCGGTGATGCTGGACGACGCCGCGCGCACGGCGCAGCAGGCGGCTGATGCGCTGGGCATCCAGGTGGGCCAGATCGCCAAGAGTATCATCTTCCGGCGCAAGAGTGACGACGTCGCGGTGCTGGTCATCGCCTCGGGCGACCGGCGCGTCGACGAGAAGAAGGTCGATGCCATCGTCGGCAAGACCGGCCGCGCCGACGCTGAATTCGTCAAGGCCAAGACCGGCTTCTCGATCGGCGGCGTGTCGCCCGTCGGCCATGCGCAGGCCCCGGTGACGCTGATCGACCGCGAGCTTTTCCGCTTCGAGGAGATCTGGGCCGCGGCCGGCCACCCGCACGGCGTGTTCAAGCTGCGCCCGCAGGACCTGGAGCAGCTCACCGGCGCGCCGGTGGCGGACGTCGTGCAGGCGCCGGCAGCATGAGCCCGCCGGGCCGCCCCAAGGGCGAATATCGCAGTGCGCAGCACGGAGGTTTCCTGTGAGCCTCGGCGCGCGGCAGATGATCCGCGACCGGGCGGCGGAAGTGGAGGCAGACGAGGGCCCGGTGCTGTCGCCCTGCATCTCGGTGTGCCGCATGGACGCGGCCTCGGGCCTGTGCGAAGGCTGCTGGCGCACGCTGGACGAGATCGCGGGCTGGAGCCGGATGGGCGACGAGGACAAGCGCGCCGTGTGGCGGCGCCTCGCGGAAAGGGTGGGACCGGAAGAATGAAGCACATCACCTTCTACCTGGACTTCATCTCGCCCTACGCCTACCTGGCGTTCGAGAAGCTGCCCGAGGCGCTGAAAGGCCTGAGCTACGAGGTCGACTACCAGCCGGTGCTGTTCGCGGGCTTCCTCAAGCACCATGGCCAGCTCGGGCCGGCGGAGATCGCGCCCAAGCGCGACTGGACTTACCGCCAGGTGCTGTGGCTCGCGCACCAGCACGGCATCCCCATGCAACTGCCGCAGCGGCACCCTTTCAATCCGCTCGCGCTGCTGCGGCTGGCCGTTGCGTGCGGCGCCAACCGCTACGTTTGCGAGACGATCTTCCGCCACGCGTGGCGCGGTGGCGCAGCGGCCGACGACGCGGCGCGCCTGCAGGCCCTGCAGGAACAGCTGCATCCCAAGCGCGACCCTGCCAGCGATGAAGTGAAGGCAGAACTGAAGGCCGGCACCGAGGCCGCCATCGCGCGCGGCCTGTTCGGCGTGCCGACCTGCGAGGTCGATGGCAAATTGTTCTGGGGCTTCGATGCGCTGGTGCCTTTGCGTGCCTATCTCGAAGGCGACCCGTGGTTCACGCAAGGCCACTGGGAAGCGGCCGCGGCGCTGCCCTCCGGGATCACCCGGAGTCGCTAACTCACATCGTGAAAGCGCGGCTTCGGGTTTGACCTGAATCCGTAAGCGTGCGTTGGATTCGCGTCAGTGGCGGGTCAGAGCCGGGGCGTCGAATCCAGTCTCCACACACACCCATGGAGACAAGCATGGCAACTGCCAGTGCAACCGCCGCCGCCGGAAGCGCCGCCCGGCCGATGACGCCGGAGGAGAAGAAGGTCATCTTCGCCTCGTCGCTCGGCACGGTTTTCGAGTGGTACGACTTCTACCTGTACGGCTCGCTGGCCGCGATCATCGGCAAGCAGTTCTTCTCGGGCCTCGACCCCAGCTCCGGCTTCATCTTCGCGCTGCTGGCCTTTGCCGCCGGCTTCATCGTGCGGCCCTTCGGCGCCATCGTGTTCGGCCGCCTGGGCGACATGATCGGCCGCAAGTACACCTTCCTGGTGACCATCCTGATCATGGGCCTGTCGACCTTCATCGTCGGCATCCTGCCCGGCTACGCCAGCATCGGCGTGGCCGCGCCGGTGATCCTGATCGCGCTGCGCCTGCTGCAGGGCCTGGCCCTCGGAGGCGAGTACGGCGGTGCCGCGACCTACGTCGCCGAGCACGCGCCGCACGGCAAGCGCGGCGCCTACACGGCGTGGATCCAGACCACCGCCACGCTGGGCCTGTTCCTGTCGCTGCTGGTCATCCTGGCCTGCCGCGAGTTCCTGGGCGCGGACTTCGACACCTGGGGCTGGCGCGTTCCCTTCCTGGTCTCCATCGTGCTGCTGGCGGTGTCCGTGTGGATCCGCATGACGCTGAGCGAATCGCCGGCGTTCCAGCGCATGAAGGCCGAGGGCAAGACGTCCAAGGCGCCGCTCGCCGAATCCTTCGGCCAGTGGAAGAACCTGAAGATCGTCATCCTGGCGCTGGTGGGCCTGACCGCCGGCCAGGCCGTGGTCTGGTACACGGGCCAGTTCTATTCGCTGTTCTTCCTGACGCAGCAGCTGAAGGTGGACGCCGTCACCGCCAACCTGATGATCGCCGCGGCGCTGGCCATCGGCACGCCCTTCTTCCTCATCTTCGGCGCGCTGTCCGACCGCATCGGCCGCAAGCCGATCATCATGGCCGGCTGCCTGCTGGCCGTGGTCACCTACTTCCCGGTGTTCAAGGCGCTCACCGAAGCGGCCAACCCCGACCTCGCCGCCGCGCAGGCCAAGAACAAGGTGGTCGTCGTGGCCGACCCCAACGAGTGCTCGTTCCAGTTCAACCCGGTCGGCACCGCCAAGTTCACCAGCTCCTGCGACGTGGCCAAGCAGCTGCTGGCCGCCGGCTCGGTGAGCTACGAGAACGAAGCCGCGCCGGCCGGCACCGTGGCCAGCATCAAGATCGGCGACACGGTGATCCCCAGCTACGCGAGCAAGGGCCTGCCCGCCGACGAAGCGAAGAAGAAGGACGGCGAATTCAAGAAGACCGTGGCCGACTCGCTGAAGGCCGCCGGCTATCCGACGAAGGCCGACCCGGCCAAGATGAACAAGGTGCGGATGGTCGTCATCCTGGCCTACCTGGTGATCCTGGTGACCATGGTCTATGGCCCGATCGCCGCGATGCTGGTGGAGCTGTTCCCCACGCGCATCCGCTACACGTCGATGAGCCTGCCGTACCACATCGGCAACGGCTGGTTCGGCGGCCTGCTCCCCACCACGGCCTTCGCCATCGTGGCGCAGACCGGCAACATGTACAACGGCCTCTGGTACCCCATCGTCATCGCTGGCGTGACCTTCGTGATCGGCACGCTGTTCGTGAAGGAGACGAAGGACGTGGATATCTACGCGCACGACTGAGCGCGGCGTAGATCAAGCAAGGGCGGCCGATGGCCGCCCTCTTTTCTTACCGCCGGAACTTCCCTTCCACGCCGATGATCGACAAATCCGCGAAGTCCAGCCCCGTGTGGTCCGTCGGGCTGTAGCTCACTTCCAGCCCGCCCAGGTCGAAGTGCTGCATGCTCTCCAACGCCTTCTGCAGCTTCTCGCGCGTGACCGGCGGGCTGCAGCGGCGCAGCGCTTCCACCAGCACCTTGGCCGCGGCGTAGCCTTCCAGCATGGCCGGCGAGATGTCGTCGCTGCCCTTGGCCCGGGCCAGGTCGCGCGCTTCCTTCACCATCGGGTAGGCGATCGAGCGCTCATAAGGGAACACCTGCGTGACGATCACCCCGCGCGAACTGTCGCCCAGGCTCTTGATGAAGCCGCCCGAGGCGTTGTTCGACAGCGTGACCACCTGCGCTGCCGAACCCGCCTTGCGCAGCGCCTTCACGCCGTCGGCCACCGCGTTGCCGGAGGCTATCCACACCAGGGCCTGCGGGTCGGTCCTGGTCACGGCGGGAATGATCTGCGCGAAGTCCGGCTTGTTGCGGTCGGTCTTGATGATGATCGTCGGCTCCAGCTTCGCCTTGGTGAAGCCCTTCTTCGCGCCCTCGAGGCCGTCCGCCCCGAACGAGTCGTCGGTATGCAGCACGGCGATGCGCGTGATGCCGACCGTGCTCAGGTACTCCACCGCCTTCTCGGCCTCGCGCTGGTAGGTGGCGCGCACGTTGAAGATCCACTTGTTCACCGGCTGGTGCAGCGACATGGCGCCGGTGGAGGGCGCCACCAGCGGCACGCCGTATTTCTCCAGCAGCGGCATCACGCCTTCGGTGTGGGGCGTGCCGCGATTGAGGAACAGCGCGACGACGTTCTTCTCTTCGATCAGCACCTTGGCGTTGGCGACCGCCTTCTTGGGATCGAAGGCGTCGTCGAGGGCGATGATTTCGATCTTCTGCCCGTTCACGCCGCCCTTGGCGTTGACGTGGTCGATCCACAGCTTCGCGCCGTTCGAGGTCTCCTTCACCCCGGCTTCGGCCACTCCGCTGAATCCGGCCGTCTGGCCGATGAGGATCTGCGCCCAGGCAGGCGCGAACGTGAAGGCGGCGCACGCCGCAACCATCCATGCTTTCATGGGTCCCCTCCGTTTGGGGGCGAGTGTATGGATGGGCATGCTTTTTGGCTACCGGGTTGGCCGTAAGCAAGTAATTTTTCGCGGACGAACGGGCCAAGACCCCACGGCGGCCGGGCCTGGGGGTCCTCCCTAGAATGTTGGGCCTCATTCCAAGAAGCCCTCCATGTCCGACCAGGGAACCATCCGCATCCGCGGTGCCAGACAACACAACCTCAAGAACCTCGACGTCGACCTGCGCACCGGCGAACTGACGGTGGTGACGGGCCCATCCGGCTCCGGCAAGTCCAGCCTGGTGTTCGACACCCTCTATGCGGAAGGCCAGCGGCGCTACGTGGAGACCTTCTCCGCCTATGCGCGCCAGTTCCTGGACCGCATGGACAAGCCCGCGGTGGACCGCGTGGAAGGCGTGCCGCCGGCCATCGCCATCGACCAGACCAACCCGGTGCGGTCCTCGCGCTCCACGGTCGGCACGATGACGGAGCTGAACGATCACCTTAAACTTTTGTTTGCACGGGCCGCGCAGCTGTTCGACCGACAGACGGCGTTGCAGGTGCGCCACGACACGCCCGAGACCATCTACGAGCAGCTGATGGCGCGCACGAAGGAAGGCGACCCGCGGCTGGTCGTCACCTTCCCGGTGGAACTGCCCGCCGGCACGACGCCGGAAGAAGTGGAGCAATGGCTGTCCGCCAGCGGCTTCACCCGCGTGCAGGCCGAACGCGAAGTCGGCACGCCCACTGGCCCACGCAAGGTGCTGGACGTGGTGGCCGACCGCTTCAGGATCCAGAACACCGAGAAGGCGCGCGCCATCGAGGCCATCGAAGTGGGCCTCAAGCGTGGCAGCGGCCGGCTGAACGTCTACGCCGGCAATGAGGAAGAGAAAGAGGTCTGGCGCTTCTCCACCGGCCTGCATTGCCCGGACAGCGACATCCGTTACGGCGACCCGGTGCCGTCGATGTTCTCCTTCAACTCGCCGGTCGGCGCCTGCGAGGTGTGCCGCGGCTTCGGCCGCGTGATCGGCGTCGACTACGGCCTGGTCATCCCCAACGACAAGCTCACGCTGCGCGCCGGCGCGGTGAAGACCTTCCAGACGCCGGCCTGGGCCGAGTGCCAGGACGACATGATGCGGCACGCCGAAAGTGCCGGCGTCCCGCGCGACACGCCCTGGGCCAAGCTGACCCAGGAGCAGAAGAACTGGGTGATCCAGGGCGCGCCCAACTACAAGGACGGCAACTGGAACAAGCAGTGGTACGGGGTCAAGCGCTTCTTCGAGTACCTCGAAAGCAAGTCCTACAAGATGCACATCCGCGTGCTCTTGTCCAAGTACCGCAGCTACACGCCCTGCGAAACCTGCGGCGGCGCCCGCCTGAAGACCGATGCGCTGCTGTGGCGCCTGGGCAGCAAGTTTGACGCCGATGCGGTGCTGGAACCATCGAAGCGCTTCCTGCCGCGTGGCGTGCAGTGGTCGCGTGAGCAACTGGAGGCGCTGCCCGGCCTGACCGTGCACGACCTGATGCTGATGCCGATCTCGCGGCTGCGCCAGTTCTTCGACCGCATCGAGCCGGAAGCCGAAGCGCATGCCGGCACCGGTGAACTGCAGGCGCTGAAGCTGTTGTTCGAGGAAATCACGACCCGCCTCAAGTACCTCGTTGACGTCGGCATCGGTTACCTCACGCTGGACCGCCAGAGCCGCACGCTCTCGGGCGGCGAAGTGCAGCGCATCAACCTGACGACTGCGCTGGGCACCTCGCTGGTGAACACGCTGTTCGTGCTGGACGAGCCGAGCATCGGCCTGCACCCGCGCGACATGGGAAGAATTACGCAGGCGATGCACCGCCTGCGCGACGCCGGCAACACGCTGGTGGTGGTGGAGCACGACCCCGCCGTCATGGTGGCGGCCGACCGCATCATCGACATGGGCCCGGGCCCCGGCGAGCGCGGCGGCAGCATCGTGTTCGACGGCACGACCAATGACCTGCGCGATGCCGACACGCTGACCGGCGCCTACCTGGGCGCGCGCAAGCACGTGGGCATGGGCTTCAAGCGCGCCGTCACCGAGAACACGCCGCGCCTGGTCCTGGAAGGCGCGCGCGAGCACAACCTGCAGGACGTGGCTGTGGAGTTCCCGCTGCAGCGCATGGTCTGCGTGACCGGCGTCTCGGGCTCCGGCAAGTCCTCGCTGATCCAGGACATCCTGGCGCCGGCGCTGCTGCGCCACTTCGGCCGCGCGACCGAAACGCCGGGCGCGCACGACCGCCTGCTCGGCGCCGACCACCTCTCGGACGTCGTGTTCGTCGACCAGTCGCCCATCGGCAAGACGGCGCGTTCCAACCCGGTCAGCTACGTCGGCGCCTGGGATTCGATCCGCGAGATCTTCGCCACCTGCCCGGTGAGCAAGCAGCGCGGCTACACCGCGGCCAAGTTCTCCGTCAACTCCGGTGACGGCCGCTGCCCCACCTGCGGCGGCTCCGGCTACGAGCACGTGGAGATGCAGTTCCTGTCGGACGTGTACCTGCGCTGCCCGGACTGCGACGGCAAGCGTTACCGCCCCGAGATCCTCGAAGTGCACATCGAGCGCACGCCGGTGGGCGGCAAGGAGCCGCGCCGGCTGAACGTGGCCGACGTGCTGGAGCTGACGGTCAGTGAAGCCGCTTCGCTGTTTGCCAATGACCGCGACGTCATCCGCGCGCTGCAACCGATCGTCGACGTCGGCCTCGAGTACGTGAAGCTGGGCCAGCCGGTGCCGACCTTGTCGGGCGGCGAGTCGCAGCGCCTGAAGCTGGCGGGCTTCCTGGCCGGCGCGGCCAAGTCGTCGACCGCCAGCCGCCAGGGCACGGCCACCAAGGGCACGTTGTTCCTGTTCGACGAGCCGACCACCGGCCTGCATTTCGACGACATCGCCAAGCTGATGCGCGCGCTGCGGAAGCTTTTGGAAGGCGGCAACTCGCTGATCGTGATCGAGCACAACCTCGACGTGATCCGGGCGGCCGACTGGCTGATCGACCTGGGCCCGGAAGGCGGCGACGGCGGCGGCCTGGTCGTGGCCGAAGGCCCGCCGGAGGAAGTAAAGCTGCATCCCACCTCGCACACCGCGCAGGCGCTGCGCGAGTACGACGGCACCCTGGGTGTGTCGGAGAAGTTGCCGCAGAAGGCGGAAGAGGGCGCTTACCTGGCGCAGCGCCCCAACGCCATCCAGATCGTCAACGCCAAGGAGCACAACCTCAAGTCGCTCAGCGTCGACATCCCGCACGGCAAGTTCAGCGTGATCACCGGCGTCTCCGGTTCCGGCAAGTCCACGCTGGCCTTCGACATCCTGTTCAACGAAGGCCAGCGCCGCTACCTGGAGTCGCTGAACGCGTATGCGCGCTCCATCGTGCAGCCGGCCGGCCGGCCCGAGGTGGACGCCGTCTATGGCATTCCTCCGACGGTGGCCATCGAGCAGCGCCTGTCGCGCGGCGGCCGCAAATCGACGGTGGGCACGACCACCGAGGTGTGGCACTTCCTGCGCCTGCTGTACGTCAAGCTGGGCGTGCAGCATTGCGTGCACGAAGGCGCCGAGGTGAAGCCGCAGACGGTGGACTCCATCGTGGCGCAGGTCATGAAGCGCTACCGCGGCCAGCACATCGGCCTGCTGGCGCCGCTGGTGGTGAACCGCAAGGGCGTGTACACGGAACTCGCGGATTGGGCGCGGCCGCGCGGCTACACCCACCTGCGCGTGGACGGCAACTTCCTGCCCACCACCAGCTTCCCTCGCATCGACCGCTTCAAGGAACACACCATCGAACTGCCGGTGTGCGACCTGGACATCACGCCCGAGAACGAAGCGCTGCTGCGCGACAAGATCGAGCTGGCGCTGGAACACGGCAAGGGCGTGCTGCACGTGCTGGCGCCGCTGGACGGCCTGAAGGCCGCTTTCCTCGACGGCATCGGCAAGCACGACGCCATCGGCAAGATCGAGGTGTTCTCCACCCTGCGCGCCTGCCCGGTCTGCGCCACCAGCTACCCCGAGCTGGACCCGCGCCTGTTCTCGTACAACAGCAAGCACGGCTGGTGTCCCGACTGCGTGGGCACCGGCGTCAAGCTGACGCGCGAGCAGCGCAAGGCGCTGGACGACACGCTGTTCGCCGGCGACGACAAGGGCCGCGAGCAGACCTTCGCCGAGCCCGAGCTCGAAGAGGTTAGCGACGAGGTCTGTCCCGGTTGCCAGGGCACGCGCCTGAATCCGCAGGCGCGCAACGTGCAGTTCGACAAGACGGCCATCTCCGACGTCGCCGCGCTGTCGGTGCTGGACGTGCGGCGCTGGGTCGAAAGCCTCGGCGTGCGCGGCGTGCTGAGCGCGCGCGAGCAGGGCATCGCCCGCGACCTGATCCCCGAGATCCATTCGCGCCTGCAGTTCCTGGAGGAAGTGGGCCTGGGCTACCTGACGCTGGATCGCGGCGCACCGACGCTTTCGGGCGGCGAGGCGCAGCGCATCCGGCTGGCGGCGCAGCTGGGCTCCAACCTGCAGGGCGTCTGCTACGTGCTGGACGAGCCGACCATCGGCCTGCACGCGCGCGACAACCAGATCCTGCTGGACGCGCTGCACAAGCTGGGCGACAAGGGCAACACGCTGGTGGTGGTGGAGCACGACGAGGACACGATCCGCCGCGCCGACCACATCATCGACATCGGGCCCAGCGCCGGCAAGCGCGGTGGCCGCGTGGTCGCGCAGGGCACGGCGGCGGAAGTGACGCAGAGCGAAGAGTCGCTGACCGGCCGCTACCTGCTGCACGCGATGAAGCATCCGCTGAAGCCGCGCCGTGGCCCCAACGACGATGGGCTGAAGCTGCGCGGCGCCAACCTGCACAACCTGGACAATGTCGACATCGACGTGCCTCTCAAGCGCCTGGTGGTGGTGACCGGGGTGTCCGGCTCCGGCAAGTCGACGCTCGCGCGCGACGTGCTGCTGGCCAACGTGCAGGCGGCGGTGCACCAGCGTTCCACCAAGGCGGGCCGCGATGCCGACACGGCGGGCAAGCGCCCGAAGTGGGTGGGCGCGAAGTCGCTCGATGGCTACCAGTCGGTCGATCGCGTGCTGGAAGTGGACCAGACGCCCATCGGCAAGACGCCGCGTTCCTGCCCGGCCACCTACATCGGCTTCTGGGACACCATCCGCAAGCTGTTCGCCGACACGCTGGAGGCGCGCGCCCGCGGCTACGGGCCGGGCCGCTTCTCCTTCAACACCGGCGAAGGCCGCTGCCCCACCTGCGAAGGCCAGGGCGTGCGCACCATCGCCATGAGCTTCCTGCCGGACGTGAAGGTGCCGTGCGAGACCTGCCGTGGCGCGCGCTTCAATCCGGAGACGCTGGCCGTCACCTGGCGCGGCAAGAGCATCGGCGACGTGCTGCAGATGGAGGTGGACGAGGCGGTGGAGTTCTTCGCCTCCATGCCCAACATCAGCCACCCGCTGCAGCTGCTGCGCGACGTGGGCCTGGGTTACCTCACCTTGGGCCAGCCCTCGCCCACGCTGTCAGGCGGCGAGGCGCAGCGCATCAAGCTGGTGACCGAGCTGTCCAAGGTGCGCGACGACGTCACGCGGCGCGGCCAGAAGGCGCCGCACACGCTGTACGTGCTGGACGAGCCGACCGTGGGCCTGCACATGGCCGATGTGGAGAAGCTCATTCGCGTGCTGCACCGGCTGGTGGACGGCGGCCACAGCGTCGTCGTGATCGAGCACGACCTCGACGTCATCGCCGAGGCCGACTGGATCATCGACCTGGGCCCCGAGGGCGGCAGTGGCGGCGGCCACGTCGTCGCGGCCGCGCCGCCGGAGGAAGTTGTGGCGAAGGGGACGCATACCGGCGTCGCGCTGGCGCCGGTACTGGCGCGCACCTGAGCCGGTAGGCTATAAGTCGGGGAGCCGTGGACCGAGGCAGGAGGGAGTAGCCATGCGAGCAATCGGAGTGTGGGCAGGGATCGCGATCCTGGCGGCCGCGGCGTGGGCCCCTGCCCGGGCCGACGTGCCCCGGGTGCAGGACGTGCCGGTGAAGGAAGCGCTGCCCTTCCCGGCCGGCCAGGAAGCTCGGTCCCTCGTCCTCAAGACGGCGAAGGCGCGCTTCACTTCGCCGCCCACGCACATCGGCGAGCTCCATGACGGCCTGTTCTGCGGCAAGAAGGGTGACATCACCTGGACGGACCGGCTGTTCCAGACCATCACGCCCGGGCTGGGCAAGACCTTCCGCGGCGAGCTGGAGAAGGCGGGCTACCCGATGGCGCCCTCAGCTTCGGACACGCTGTTCCCGACCGCCGCCGACAAGGAGGCGCTGCAGAAGCGCGCCGCCACCCAGCTGCAGGTGGGCGCGCTGGTGAAGGACGTCGCCGCCAATTTCTGCGTGCGCGGTGGCGGCAGCGCGCAGGGCGGCGTGTACCTGCGCATCTTCTGGCAGGTGTTCGCGCCCGACGAACAGAAGGTCATCTTCGAGGCCACCACCGAGGGCAGCTACCAGAACGCGGGCGGCGAAACGGCGTCGCTCAGCTCCTTCTTCCTGCGCGCCTTCGAGGGCGCTTCGCGCAACCTGCTGGCGGAGCCGGGCTTCCGCGACGCCGTGGCCAACATGCCGGTGGCGGCGCAGGTGCCGGTTGCCGCGGCCGCCACGCCGTCGGCCGAAGGCGTGCTGCATCTCGCCGGCAGCAAGGCCGCCACGGCCCAACTGCAAGGCAACCTGACGCTGCTGCGTGCGGCGGTGGCGACCATCGTCACGAACACGGGCAGCGGCAGCGGCTTCTTCATCAGCACCAGCGGGCACCTGCTGACCAACCAGCACGTGGTGGGCGACTCGAAGTTCGTGAAGGTGAAGCTGCCGACCGGCCGCGAGATCCTGGGCGAGGTCGTGCGGGTCGATCGCGAGCGCGACGTCGCGCTGATCCGCACCGAACCCGCCGGCATCGCGCCGATGCCGGTGCGCAGCAGCGAAGCGAACGTGGGGGACGACGTCTACGCGCTGGGTTCGCCGCTGGGCGACCGCTTCAACAGCACGCTCACGCGCGGCATCCTCAGCGCCTACCGGACCATGGAAAACAAGCGTTACCTGCAGAGCGACGTGGCCATCCTGCCCGGCAACAGCGGCGGCCCGCTGCTCGACGCCCAGGGCAACGTGCTGGGCATCACCGTCGCCGGGCTCGGAGCGCGCGGCATGGCCGGGATGAATTTCTTCATCCCGATCGGCGATGCCCTCGCCAAGTTGGGCATCGAGCTGAACTGAGTTGCCGGGCTACCAGTGGTAGCCGACAGCGAGGGTCAAGCCATCCACGTGGTGGCTGCTCTGCTGCGAGTAGCGCATCCAGTCGATGCCGGCGTACCAGTTGGGCGTGAAGTAGTAGTTGCCGCCGAAGCCCCAGGCGAAGTCGTTGTCCCGTTGCGTGGTGCTGGCGATGCCGGCGGTGCGCGAGTCGACGTCGACGGCGGTATGCGCCCAGCCCAGCCGGCCGAAGACCTCGGCCTGCTGGATCCGGTACTTGGGTTTCAGGAAGATGCCATACATGGCCTTCGGTTTCACGTTGACGCGCCCGGAAACACCGTTGACGGTGACGTTGGTCTCGTCGTCGCTGATGCCGCCCGAGATGAACGCCTCGGCCGCGAAGTACGGATGGAAGTCGTACCCGAGCAAAGCGCGCAGCGTGGCCGGCTGGGCAGTCTGGCCCAGCGCTTGCACTCGCATCCAGGTGTACCCGAATTCACCGTAGAGGCCGGGCGGCATCGCCATCTGGGCCTGGGCAGCGCTGCCGCCCAGCAGGAGAAACGCGGCCGCGGCCGCGAGAGCGCTTCGTTTCATTTCAGTCCCCGTGAAAGGAAGGAGTTCGTTCTGGATGACTCCGGGCACGGAGTCGGTTCGAGTGTCGGCACCGGGCACCGGCGACGCCATTGGACGAAAGGTCCACCGGCTACGATGCGCGCATGAAGGTCTTCCTCAACGATCGGCATCCCCTGCACCACGGTCGTCACGAAATGTTCCGCGGCGAACTGGTGCCTTGCTTCGAAGTGCCAGCGCGTGCGGACTATGTGCTGCAGGAACTGCGGGACCGCAGCTTCGGCACGGTCCAGTCCGCGCCGCCGATCGAGCGTGCAACGCTGGAGCGTGTGCACGCCGCGCGCTACCTGGACTTCCTCACCGGCGCGTGGGACGAATGGGTCGCCCTGGACCCGGACAACGCGCAGCGCGACGCGCTGCCTTCGTACTGGCCCATCCGCACCTTCCGCAGCGACGTGCTGCCTGCCAGCTTCCCGGCGCGGCTGGGACTGTTCTCCTTCGATGCCGGCTCGCCGCTGACGGCGGGCACCTGGGAAGCGGCGCGCCAGGGCGCGGCTTGCGCAGCTGCTGGCGCCGCGGCCTTGCTGGCCGGCGAGCGCAGCGCGTTCGTGCTGACCCGGCCGCCGGGCCATCACGCGGGACCCGACTTCTTCGGCGGCTATTGCTTCCTGAACAACGCGGCCATCGCGGCGCAGGTCTTGCGCGACGGCGGCATGGAGCGCGTGGCCGTGCTCGATGTCGACTACCACCACGGCAACGGCACGCAGGCCATCTTCTACGAGCGCGAAGACGTGTTCTTCGCCAGCGTGCATGGCGATCCGCACACCGAGTACCCGTACTACCTGGGCTACGCCGACGAACGCGGGGAGGGCGCCGGCCTGGGCTGCAACCTCAACCTGCCGCTGCCCAAGGGCACGGACTTCGCGCGCTGGCGTGACGCATTGCGCGTGGCGCTGCAGGCCATCGCGGCCCATGGCGCGCAGGCGCTGGTGGTCTCGCTGGGCGTCGACACCTTCGAGGCCGATCCGATCTCGGGCTTCCGGCTCGCGAGCGACGACTACCTTCGTGTCGGCGCCGACATCGCAGCCGCGGGGCTGCCGACGCTGTTCGTGCTGGAGGGCGGCTACGCCGTTGCGGAAGTCGGGCGCAACGTCGTGAACGTGCTGGCCGGTTTCGTGCAGGAATAACGCATCCCATTTGCAATGTCGGCGCTGTCCGACGAACTTTACACGCGCGCCTTTCCAGACTCTGCGTTCCTTCCACTTGCGGAGTTTGAAAGTGAAAGCAGCGCTGTATTGCTCGATGGCCGTGCTGGCCGCATCCCTGCTCACCGCCTGCGGCGGCGGCGACGAGGGCCTCTTCGTCGAGGACAAGACGCCCACGCCCTCGGGCTCTCCCGCTTCGGCCACCATCGCCGGCGCGACCGCCGCCGACGCGGCGCTGAACGGCAGCTATGCGACGGACAACCTCAACACCAACAACGTCACGCACGTGGAACCCATCAGCGGCAGCGACAACACCTGCCGCTTCAAATTCAACAGCCTGCCGCAGGTGGGCAACCCGAACCGCATGATGGACGGCGACATCCGCTACGTGCCCGATAGCACCGCGCTGTCGACGACCTTCATCTCGGTCGATGCGATCGAGTTCTCGCTGCAGGGTTCGGCGGGCGCCACCGTGGACAAGGCCAACAACCAGGTCGTCTACACCGGCGCGGTGTTCACGTCCACGCAGGGCACCGGCCGCACCATCACGCTGACCGCCACCATCCCGATGCGCGGCAACCGCCCCGGCGGCTGCTGACGTCGGCCGCGTCCGACGCGCGAATCGGCGGCGCTGGCGGCGCGGCCATGGATGCGCCTTGGCACGATGAGCGCCGAGGCATTCCATGGCCAGGAAGACCCCGCACAAACCCCTCGTCTGGTTGCCGGCCTGCCACCGCAACCTGGACCTCTCGGATCCCGGTGGCTACTCGGTGCTGGGCGATCGCTATGCGGCCGCCGTCACCGCGCTCGGCCTGCAGCCCGTGCTGTTTCCGATGGCCGAAGCGGAGGACGTGCCCTGCCTGCTGCCGCTGGTGGACGGCGTGCTGCTCACCGGCTCGCCGTCCAACGTGGAGGCCACGCACTTCGGCGCGACCGCGCTGGCCACCGACCTGCTGGATCCTCGGCGCGACAAGCTGACGATGCGGCTGGTGCGCGAGGCGCTGGTCGGCGGCGTGCCGCTGTTCGGCGTCTGCCGCGGGCTGCAGGAAATGAACGTGGCCCTCGGCGGCAGCCTGTACCAGGTGGTGCATGGCGAGGCCGGCATGCTGGACCACCGCGAGCCCGAGAGCGAGGACCTGGCGGTGCAGTTCGCCGAAGCCCACGACGTGCTGCTGGAAGCGGGCAGCGCCTTCGCGCAATGGGCCGGTGGCACGCGCGCCAGGGTCAACTCGTTGCACGGCCAGGGCATCAAGCGGCTGGGTGAAGGGCTGATTGCCGAGGCACGCGCGCCCGATGGATTGGTGGAAGGCGTGCGCGTCGCCGGGGCGCAGGGCTTCGCGTATGGCGTGCAGTGGCACCCCGAGTGGCACCACGAGCAGCATCCCTTCTACGAGCGCACGCTGCAGGCCTTTGCATCGGCCTGCCGGGAAGCGCGGCGCGTGAAGGATGCGGAGCCGGAGGGCCGGTCAGCCCCGGGCTGACAGGATGGCCCGCGCCACCTCGGCGAAGCCAGCCCCGCGCTCGCCATCGGCCACATACGCCGGCTTGAACGCCAGCTGTGCCTCGAAGCGGCGGATGTTCGCCACGCCCACGCTGTGCGGGAAGTGCTCGAACATCAGCACGTCGTTGGTCGAATCGCCCACGTACACCCAGCGCTGCAGCTCGGCGTCGAGGTCACGCCCGAGCAGCTCGCGCACCACCCAGCGCGCGCCGGACAGCTTGTTGTGGTCGCCGTACCAGCCGTTGACGTGGATCGAGCTGACCGTCGCGTTCATGCCTTCCTCACGCATGATCGCCACGACGCGATCGATCTGCGCTTGCGGCAGGTGCGCGAATTCGCTGTGGTCGATGGCGATGTCGGTTTCGCGGCCCGGGCTGTCCTGCGAGACGGTCGCGCCCGGCACCTCGCGCACGATGCGCTGCGCCACCTGCTGCATGCGCTCGTAGTTGGCCGAGCGCACCGGTTCGGGCTGCACGTACAGCTTGCGCAGCTGGAGTGGCATGGCGCCATGCGTCAGGGCGACCGCGCCGTTCTCGGCCACGATGGCATCCACCGGCCACTGCAGCGCGAAGGGCTCGCTCCAGCCGACCGGCCGGCCCGTGATAGGGATGACGTGCACGCCGGCCGCGCGCAAGGCATCCAGCGCCTGCAGCACGTCGGGCGTGACCGCGTGATTGGTGGTGAGCGTGTCGTCGATGTCGGTCAGCACGCCGGCGATGCCGGCGCGCGCAGCCGCGGGCCAGCCGGCCAGCGGCTGCATGGAAGCGCGGCGCGTCAATTGAGGATCCGTCCGGCCCAGGCCGGGCGTGCGCTTTCTTCCAGGTCCAGCTGCGGGATGCTGCTCTGCGCGGTGGCGGCGCCCGCGGGGCAGGCGCCAGTGTCGATGTGGTGGATGGCGGCCTGGAACAGGGGGTCGCCGCCGCTTCCGGGGGTGGTGCTGCGGTTGTCGGTCACGGTGCAGGTGGGAGAGAAGCCGGTGGTGTAGTCACCGAAGCCCTTGTTGTTGGTGCCCTTGAACTCGATCGGGAAATAGGCGTAGCCGCAATTGTTGCGCTGGTGGAAACCATAGGGCTTGCCGCAGGTGGTGCCGCCGACGGTGACCACCTGCACGTCGACGCCGCGCAGGCTGTTGATGACCGACTCGCTCGCCGAGCAGGTGAGGCCCGAGGTCAGCACGTACACGCGCGGCAGGTTCAGCTGGGGCAGCGCAGTGCCCACGCCGAACTGGCTCTCCGGCGTCGTCACGGTGTTGATGAAGGGCAGCCGGCTGGCCGCCGTCTCGGCGCCGCGCTTGTCGTTGTACGTGAGCTGCTCGAAGGTCTTGCCGACGTTGCCCGCGCCCGTGACCATGGACGCCGTGCTCTGGGCGATGTACAGGTAGCCGCCGGAGTTGAAGCGCAGGTCCAGCACCAGGTCCTGCACGCCTGCGCTCTGCATGTTGCGGAAGTCGGTGATCAGCTCGTCCTGCGCGCCGATGCTGAAGTCGTTGAACTGGATGTAGCCCACCTTGCGGCCGGTGCCGGGCGAGGTGATCACGTTGGCCTGCGGCACGGCGGTGCTGAGCGACAGGGCCGTGCTGTCGACCGCGGTCGCTCGCGCGGGCAGCAGGTTCTGCGACAGCGCGGCGGCGACCGCCGACGTGGGCAGCACGGCGCTGAAGCGGTCCTTGGGCTGGCCATTGGCGTCGGGCGTCTTCACCAGCAGCGCGTTGAAGTAGTCGGTGATGTTGCTGAAGGCCGCCGCGTCGACGTCGGGGATCTCGTTGTACCAGTAGTACACCTCGTCCATGTATGCGCGGATGAACTGCTTCTGGCCGTCCAGCGTGCAGATGCCGGCGTAGTTGGACGAGGCCCCGAAGCGGGTCGAGGGCGGCGTGGTCGGGGTGGAACTCCCGCTGTCGCCGCCACCGCCCCCGCCGCCGCAGGCGGCAAGCAGCAGGGACGCGGCCAGGGCCACGGAAGGCAACCGGAGGGACGAGGGCTTGTGCATGTTGGACTTCACCGGCGGATGCGAGCCGCCCATTATTGCCCTCCCGCCGTCCCGCCAGGGGTTTGCACGTAACCGAGAAGGCGGGAAGCTTCCTGCGCCTGTTGCTGCAGGGCACGCAGGAAGGCATCCACCTGTTCCGTCATGCGGCTGGCCGGGGTGGAGATGCTGAGGGCGGCGACGACCTGGCCGCTGGCGTCCCGCACCGGTACGGCGATCGCCGCGGTGTCGGGCGCGCGCTCGCCGATCGAGAGGGCGTAGCCCTGCGTTCGCACCTTGCGCAGTTCCTGCGCCAGGGCCGTCTTGGTGGCCGGCGTCGCCGCGGTGAAGCGCTGCCGCTCCATCGCCATCACGGTTTCCACCACGTCGGCGGGCGCGGCGGAGAGCAGCAGCTTGCTGGAGGCGCCGGCATACAGCGGCCGGCGGCGCCCCACCTCGCCGTGCACCCGCAGCGACTGGGTGGACTCCCACTTGGCGATGCACACCGTCTCCAGCCCGTCGCGGATGCGCACGGCGCAGGTTTCGTTGAACTGCGCGCCCAGGCGCTGCAGCGGCTCCTGCACCACCTGCACCAGGTCGATCTGCGCCGTGGCGGCGGCGCCGAGGTGCAGCGCCTTGAAGCCCAGGCAATAGGTGGCCGGGTCGCCGCGCCGCCGCACCATGTCGCGCTGCTCCAGCGTCGTCAGGAGGCGAAAGCTGCGCGCCTTGGTGTTGCCCGAGCGCTTGGCCAGTTCCGACAGGCCCAGCCCCGGCTGCTGCGCCACCAGGAACAGCAGGTTCAGCGCTTCGTCGACGGCGGCGACCGTGTAATCCATGGGTTCCATTCTGGGTGTGGTGGTTCGAACAGTGAACCAGGGTTTCGCCTATTGTTCCGAAGTCGCTTGAGTTGTTTTAATAGGCGAACCGAGACCTCATTCTACGAACCGCTCGCCTGCGATGACTCCCCCGTTTCCCCTCATCACGCTCACCGGCGGCCCGCGCGAACGCGGACTGCAGTACGGCCGCCAGGCCCGCGACCGCATTCACCGCAGCGTGAGCATCTATGGCGGCCAGATCCAGGGCATGGCCCTGGGCCGCTCGGACATCGAGCCCATCGTGCAGGCCTTCCTGCCGAAGATCGAGGCCTTCGACCCGGCCTACGTCGAGGAGATGCGCGGCATCGCCGAAGGCGCCGGGCTGGAGCTGAGCGACGTGGCGATGATCAACGCCCGCACCGAGATCCTGCGGCTGGCGCAGCGCGAGAGCGAGCTGAAGCGGCTGGACCAGCACCCGGACGGCTGCACCGGCGCCATCCTGCTGCCTTCGGTGACGGCTTCCGGCCGCCTGCTGCACGGGCAGAACTGGGACTGGCGCGCCGAATGCGCCGAATCCACCGTGGTGCTGAAGATCCGGCGCGAGGACGGCCCCGACATCCTCACCATGACCGAAGCGGGCGGGCTGGCGCGCTGCGGCCTCAATTCCGCCGGCATCGCCGTCACGGCCAACTACCTCAGTTGCGATCGCGACTACACGCAGGCGGGCGTGCCGCTGGCGCTGCTGCGCCGCAAGGTGCTGGAGACCGAGCACGTGGCGCTGGCCCTGCGCACCGTGTACGCCACGCCGAAGTCGGCATCGAACAACCTGATGGTGAGCCACGCCGGCGGCTTCGGCCTGGACATCGAATGCGCGCCGGACGAAAGCTTCCTGGTGCATCCCGTCAACGGCATGCTGGTGCACGCCAACCACTGGCAGAGCCCCGTGGCGCTGGGCAAGCTGCGCGACACCGGCATCGCGAACTCGCCGGATTCGCTCTATCGCGACGTCCGCGTGCGCCAGCTGCTGGAAGCCGACAGCGGCAAGCTGGGCCTGGACCACCTGCGCGCCGCCTTCTTCGACGACTTCGCCAAGCCCTGGTCGGTGTGCCGCCCGCCGCGCATGACGGTGGAAGGCAACATGAGCGCCTCCGTGGCCATGGTGCTGATGGACCCCGCCGCCGGCCGCATGGAAGTGGCGCCGCTGCCCGCGCTCAATCGCGAATTCACCACCTACAGCCTGGACCTGCAATGACGGTGACGCCCCCCGCTTCCGCCGATGCCACCGCCAAGGGCGCGGCGCTCTACGACTTCGAAGAGACCATCGTCTTCGCCCACGCCCGCGACCCGCGCTTCAGCTACTGCCTGTACGTGCCGCGCAGCCTGGGCCCCGCGACCGAGCTGGTGGTGATGGTGCACGGCACCGGCCGCGCCTTCATGAAGTACCGCGACCTGATGTCGCCCTTCGGCCGCTGGAACGACTGCATCATCCTGTGCCCGCTGTTCCCGGCCGGCGTGATGGGCGACGGCAACCGCGACGGCTTCAAGCACCTGCGCGAAGGCAACGTGCGCTACGACCAGCTGCTGCTGGACATGGTGGACGAAGTCGGCGCGAAGTACGGCCGGCGCTTCGAGCAGTTCGCGCTGGCCGGCTACTCCGGTGGCGGCCAGTACGTGAACCGCTTCGGCCTGCTGCACGCGCCGCGCCTGTGGGCGCTCACCATCGGCGCGCCCGGCTCCGTCACCTTGCTGGACGCCAGGCGCAACTGGTGGGTGGGCACGGCCGACGCGCAGGAGCGCTTCGGCATCGCGCCCGACCTGCAGGCCCTGCGCAAGCTGCCGGTGCAGCTGGTGGTGGGCGCCGCCGACACCGAGACCTGGGAGATCACCCACAAGGAAGGCGGCAAGCACTGGATGCCGGGCGCCAACGACGCCGGCCGCACCCGCGTGGAACGCGCGGGCACCCTGCAGCGCTCCTTGCAGGAAGCCGGGGTGAACGCCCGGCTGGACGTGCTGCCCAACATCCCGCATGACGGCGCCAAGTGCGTGCCCGCCATCGAGGACTTCCTCGCCGAACAACTGCGTGCGCGCCGTGCCGCCGCGCGTGCCTGAGACAAGGGACTCCATGAACTCCAGAACCGCACTCGTCCTCGCCGCCGCACTGGGCTTCGCCGCCGCGGCGCCCGCGCAGACCGTGAACGTGGCGCGCAACGCCGACATCCGCAGCCTGAACCCCGGCGTCAACCGCGACGACAACACCGACGCGGTCATGCTGCACATGGTGGAAGGCCTGGTCGCGATGCGCGAGAACGGCAGCGTCGGCCCGCTGCTGGCGGAGAACGTGGCGCTGGCCAAGGACGGCGTCACCTACACCTTCACGCTGCGCAAGGGCGTCAAGTTCCACAACGGCGCGCCGCTGACGGCGGCGGACGTCCTGTGGAGCTGGAACCGCTACATGGATCCGAAAACCGACTGGCGCTGCCTGTCGGAGTTCGACGGACGCAATGGCTTGAAGGTGGAGTCCGTGACGGCGCCCAACCCGCAGACCGTGGTGATGCGCATCAACAAGCCCAACGGCCTGTTCCTGGACACGCTCGCGCGCCCGGACTGCGCCGGGGCCGGCGTGATCCACAAGGACTCGCTCAACGCCGACGGCAGCTTCAAGGCGCCGGTCGGCACCGGTCCCTTCAAGCTGGATGAGTGGAAGCGCGGCGAGTACGTGAAGCTGTCGAAGTTCGCCGGCTACGTCTCGCCGGCCGGCAAGGACACCGACGGCTACACGGGCGCCAAGCGGCCGCTGGTGGACGCCGTCAAGTTCATGGTCATCCCCGACCCGGCCACCACCAAGGCGGCCATCGTCTCGGGCGCGATCGACACCGCGGAAATGCTGGACAGCGACCTGCTGGACCTGCAGAAGGCGCCCAACGTGGACGTGCAGACCACCACCAACGGCGTCAAGGAAGTGATCCTGTTCCAGACGCGCGACCCGGTCATGGGCAAGCAGAAGATCCGCGAAGCGATTTCGCACGCGCTGGACCTGCGCCAGCTGGTCCCGGCCGTGACCAGCGGCCTGGCAAAGCCCAACCCCTCCGTCATCCACACCGGTTCGCCCTTCTACGACGAGACGCAGAAGCAGGGCTACAGGTACGACCCCGCGCTGGCCCGCAAGCTGCTGCAGGAAGCCGGCTACAAGGGCGAGGTGATCAAGATGATCACGAACAAGCGGGCCGCGCGCCCCAGCTTCAACATCGCCCTGATCTCGCAGCAGATGATGCAGGCCGTCGGCCTCAACGTGGAGATCGAGGTGCTCGAGTGGGCGACCCAGCTCGATCGCTACAACAAGGGCAACTACCAGATGATGGCGTTCTCCTATTCGGCGCGGCTGGACCCGGCCCTGAGCTACGAGCAGTTCTCCGGCCCCAAGGACAAGCAGCCGCGCAAGGTGTGGGAGAACCCGCAGGCGCTGGCGCTGATCGAGAAGGCCAGCGCCAGCTCCGACGAGGCCGAGCGTCGCAGGATCTTCGACGAGCTGCACAAGAGCTTCCAGCAGGACATCCCCATGCTGATGCTGTTCAACGAAGTGCAGGTGAACGCCGTCTCCAGGCGGATGCAGGGCTTCCGGCCCTGGGTGGCAACCAAGCCGCGCCTGTGGGAGGTGAAGGTCACCCGCTGACCGGACGCTGCGCATGCTGAGTTTCATTGCCCGGCGCCTCGCGATGGCGGTGCCCACGCTGTTCATCGTGTCGGTGGCCGTGTTCGCGCTGGTGCGGCTGGTGCCGGGCGATCCGGCGTCGCTGATGCTCGGCGACCTCGCCACGCCAGCCGCGCTCGCCGACCTGCGGCACCGCCTGGGCCTGGACCAGAGCCTGCCGCAGCAGTACCTGACCTGGCTCGCCAACCTGCTGCATGGCGACCTCGGGCAGTCCATCACCTCGCAGCAGCCGGTGCTGCCGCTGGTGCTGGACCGCTTCGTGATCAGCGCGCGCATCGTGCTGGTCGCGGTGCTGCTGGCCGCTTTCGTTGCCGTGCCGGCCGGCATGGTGGCCGCATGGCGGCAGGACAGCGCGGTGGACCTGGCAGTTGTCGGCCTGTCCACGCTGCTGCTTTCGATCCCGACCTTCTGGCTCGGCCTGCTGGTGCTGCTGCTGTTCGGACTCAAGCTCGGTTGGCTGCCGGTGGTTGGCTATGTCGGCTTCGCGGAGGCCCCGGGCAAGGCCTTGCTGTACCTGCTGATGCCGGTCCTCACGCTGTTCCTGCACGAGATCGGCGTGGTGGTGCGCATGGCGCGCGCGAGCACGCTGGAAGTGCTGCGGCTGGACTACATCACCCACGCACGGGCCAAGGGCCTGAGCGAAGGCGAGGTGATGTGGCGCCATGCCTTCCACAACAGCTTCGGCCCGACCTGGACCCTGCTCGGCCTGGTGCTCGGCAACCTGCTGGGCGGCATCGCCGTGGTGGAGACCGTGTTCACCATCCCGGGCCTGGGCCGCTTGCTGGTGGATTCCATCTTCGGGCGCGACTACCCCGTCATCCAGGGCTGCCTGCTCCTCATCGCCTTCGTCTACGTGCTGGTGAACCTCGTCGTCGACCTTCTCTACCCGCTGTTCGATCCGCGGGTCACGGCCCAATGAAGCGCGTCGCTCCCAACGCGCTGTTCGGCGGCCTGATCATGGCCTTCGTGCTGGGCGGCGCCATGCTGGGCGCCGTCTGGACGCCTTACGATCCGATGGCGCTGGACTTCGCCGCGCGCTTCTCGGCGCCGAACGCGGCCCACTGGCTGGGCACCGACGAATTCGGCCGCGACGTCCTGAGCCGCATCATGAAGGGCGCTGCCAGCAGCGCCTCGATCAGCCTGTTCGCCGTTGTCAGCGCCGTGCTGGCGGGCACCGCGCTGGGCGTGCTCACCGGCTATGTGCGCGGAACCTTCGACCGCGTCGTCGGCGCGTTCACCGACGCGTTGCTGGCTTTCCCTGGCATCCTGCTGGCGCTGGGCCTGCTGTCCGTGTTCGGCGCCAACCGCTGGGGCATCATCGCCGCGCTGGCGATCGCATACACGCCGTCCGTGACGCGGGTCGTGCGCTCCGCCGTGCTGTCGCTGCGCGAGCGCGAGTTCGTCGATGCCTCGCGCGTGATGGGCAACTCCGAGACCTTCACCATGCTGCGGCACATCGTGCCCAATTGCACGGCGCCCATCACGGTGCTGGCAACCTCGATGTTCGGCTGGGCCCTGCTGTCGGAGAGCGCGCTGAGCTTCCTGGGCCTGGGCGTGCCGCCGCCGGCGCCCACCTGGGGCAACATGCTGGCCGCCAGCCGGCCGCATTTCGAACAGGCCGTGTGGCTGGGGATCTTCCCCGGCTTGTGCATCTCGCTCACCTTGCTGGGCATCAACCTGCTGGGCGACGCGCTGCGCGACCGCCTGGACCCGCGCATGCGAGGCGCCCGATGAATCCGCAAGCCCTGGTCCGCGTGGACGGCCTGTCGCTGGAAGTGGCCGCCAGCGGCAAGCGCGTGGTGGAGAGCGTGTCCTTCGAGGTGCAGCCCGGTGAACTGGTCGGCATCGTCGGCGAATCCGGCAGCGGCAAGACCATGGTGGCCCGCGCACTGATGCGGCTGGAGCCCGTGGCGATCCGCCGCGCTGGCGGCAGCATCGCTTTCGAGGGCCGCGACGTGCACGCGCTGTCGCCGAAGGAATTGCGGGCCGTGCGCGGCGGCCGCGTCGGCATGGTGTTCCAGGAGCCCATGACCTCGCTGAATCCGGCCATGCGGATCCGGGCGCAGCTGGAGGAAGGGCTGGTCAAGCATTGCCGCGTGGGCGCCGACGAGCGCCACCGGCTGATGACGGACATGCTGCGGCGCGTGGGCATCGGCGACGTGGAGCAAGCGCTGCGCGCCTATCCGCACGAGTTCTCGGGCGGCATGCGGCAGCGGATCATGCTGGCCTCGGTGATGCTGCTGAAGCCGGCGCTGCTGATCGCCGACGAACCCACCACCGCGCTCGACGCCGTGGTGCAGAAGGAAGTGGTGGAACTGATGGTGGGCCTGGCGCGCACCGAGCAGACCGCGGTGCTGATGATCAGCCACGACCTGTCGATGGTGGCGCGCTACACCGACCGCGTGATCGTCATGTCCCAGGGCGAGGTGGTGGAGCAGGGTCCGACCGCGCAGCTGATGGCCGCGCCGCAGCACCCTTACACCCGCAAGCTCCTGGATGCGATGCCGCGCCGGCTGGCGCCCAAGGTCATCGCTCCGGCGCCGCGTCCCCTCGTGGAGGTGAAGGGCCTGACGGTGGATTACGCCGCCAGGAGCGGCGCCTTTCGCAAGGGCGAGGCCAAGCGCGCGCTGCATGGGATCGACCTGGCCATCCAGCCGGGCGAGGTGCTGGCTGTCGTGGGTGGCAGCGGCTCGGGCAAGACCACTCTGGGTCGCGCCATCGCCGGCCTGTTGTCACCTTCCGGCGGCGGGATCCGGTTCGACGGCATGCCCGTGGGCGAGCGCGGGCAGCCGGCCTGGCGCGACTACCGGCTCAACTGCCAGATGGTGTTCCAGGATCCGTATTCCTCGCTGGACCCGCGCATGACCATCGCCGCGGCGATCGGCGAATCGCTGCGCCACCTCGCGCTGACGGCGGCCCGGCAAACCGCGCGCGTGGACGAAGCGCTGGAGGAAGTGGGCCTGGCGGCTTCGTATCGCGACCGCTATCCGCACGAGCTCTCGGGCGGCCAGCGGCAGCGAGTGGCCATCGCGCGGGCAGTGGCGCGGCGGCCGCGCTTCGTGATCGCCGACGAGCCCGTGTCCGCGCTGGACATGACGGTGCGCGCGCAGGTGCTGGACCTGTTCGCGGACCTGCAGGCGCGGCATGGCTTCGCCTGCATGTTCATCAGCCACGACCTGGCGGTGGTGGAGCAGGTAGCCGACCGCGTCGTCGTGATGGAGCAGGGCCGCATCGTGGAGCAGGGCAGCCGCGACGAGATCTTCGACAGCCCGCGCCACGACTACACCCGGACCCTGCTGTCGGCCATCCCCGCGCTGGAGCCCACCGGCTCCGGCGGGGTGAAGCTGCGCTGGCGCCTGGCCGGCGAATCAGCCGGCGTTCTGCAGCGACAGCCCGGCGTGCTCGCGCAGCAGGTGGAAGTGGATCTTGGGGAAACGCTCCTGGGCCAGCCGCACGTCGTACGGTGAGGTGCACAGGAAGGCCAGCGCGTTGGCCGCGTCCAGCGACAGCCGCTGCGGATAGGCGTCCGTGAACGCCTTGAGCTCGGCCGGCGTGTCCGCCGTGATCCAGCGCGCGCCGGTGTAAGGGCAGCCTTCCAGCCGCACGTCGCAGTCGTATTCGGTCTTCAGGCGGTGCTGGACCACTTCGAACTGCAGCTGGCCGACCGCGCCCAGCAGCATCGGGCCGCCGATCTCGGGGCGGAACACCTGGATCGCGCCTTCCTCGCCGAGCTGGGCCAGGCCCTGCTGCAGCTGCTTGGTGCGCAGCGGGTTCTTCAGCACCACGACCATGAACAGTTCGGGCGCGAAGAAGGGCAGGCCGGTGTACTGCAGGCTCACGCTGCCGTCGGTGATGGTGTCGCCCAGCTGCACGCCGCCGTGCGTGGTGAAGCCGATGATGTCGCCGGCGTAAGCCTCGTCCACCGCCTCGCGCCGCTGCGACATGAAGGTCACCACGGAGGTCGGCCGCAGTTCCTTGGCCGTGCGCTGCACCTTCAGCTTCATGCCGGGCGTGAACTTGCCCGAGGCCATGCGGACGAAGGCGATGCGGTCGCGGTGCGACGGGTCCATGTTGGCCTGCACCTTGAAGACGACGCCGGAGAAGGCTTCGTCGTCGGGCTCCACGATGCGCTCGACCGGCTGGCGGTTGACGACCGCGCTGCTCTTGCGCGCCTGCGGCGGCGGCGCCAGGTCGACCAGGGCGTCCAGCACTTCCATCACGCCGAAGTTGTTGACGGCGGAGCCGAAGAACACCGGCGTCTGCCTGGCGGCCAGGAAGTCCGCGTGGTTCCACTCGGGCGAGGCGCCGACGGCCAGTTCCATGCTCTCGGCGGCGGCGTCGTAGTCGAGGCCGAAGCGCTTCTGCAGTTCCGCGCCGTCGGCCAGCGGAATGGTGTCGAAGTCCTGCGGGCGGCGCTCGCTGCCGGACTCGAACACGGTCATGGCCTGCGAGCGCAGGTTCATGATGCCGCCGAAGCTCTTGCCCTTGCCCACGGGCCAGGTCATGGGCACGCAGGGCATGCCCAGCTCGCGCTCGACTTCGTCGAGGATATCCAGGGGCTCGCGCACCTCGCGGTCCATCTTGTTGACGAAGGTGATGATGGGCGTGTCGCGCTGGCGGCAGACCTCGATCAGGCGCTTGGTCTGCGCTTCCACGCCGTTGGCGGCGTCGATCACCATCAGCGCGGCGTCCACGGCCGTCAGCACGCGATAGGTGTCTTCGGAGAAGTCCTTGTGGCCCGGGGTGTCCAGCAGGTTGACCACGTGGTCGCGGTACAGCATCTGCATGACGGACGAGGCCACCGAGATGCCGCGCTGCTTCTCGATCTCCATCCAGTCGGAGGTGGCGTGGCGTGAAGCCTTGCGGCCCTTCACCGCGCCCGCGATCTGGATCGCGCCGGAGAACAGCAGCAGCTTTTCCGTCAACGTCGTCTTGCCGGCGTCGGGGTGGGAAATGATGGCGAAGGTACGGCGGCGCCGCACTTCGGCGGCAAAGGGCGAAGCGGACAAGGCGAGGGACTCCGGGGGAAGGCAAACGGCCGGGTTTGGGACCGGCCGTGTCTGAGGGCGTATTGTCCCATGCCGTCGCGATGCAGGTGGCGCGGCGGTGGAAAAGGACGGGATCGCGCTGGAGATTGGCGGTTTGCGCCTCGGCGGGAATGACGCATGATGCGCGGTCATGCCGACCGAACAACTCCAACGCTGCTCCTGGGCCAACGGCGACGACGCCCTGATGGCGAAGTACCACGACGAGGAATGGGGCGTCCCCCAGCGCGACCCGCGCATGCTGTGGGAGATGCTGATGCTGGAAGGCTTCCAGGCGGGGCTGTCCTGGCGGACCATCCTGCACAAGCGGGAAGCCTTCCGCAAAGGCTTCGCCGGCTTCGACCCGCGCAAGGTGGCCCGCTTCGGCGAGAAGCAGGTGGCGGCGCTGCTGGACAACCCCGGCATCGTCCGCTCGCGCGCCAAGATCGAGGCGACCATCGCCGGCGCCAAGATCTGGTGCGACATGCAGGACCGCGGCGAGGACTTCGCCGAGTTCTGCTGGTCCTTCACGGACGGCAAGGTGCTGCACGGCGACGGCCAGCACGTGCCGGCCAGCACGCCGCTGTCGACGGAGATCTCCCGCGAGCTGCGCCAGCGCGGCTTCAACTTCGTCGGGCCGGTGATCGTCTACGCGTGGATGCAGGCGGTGGGGATCGTGGAGGACCACGCGCACGGGTG
The DNA here is from genome assembly GCF_012927085.1 of Ramlibacter agri. Taxonomy (NCBI): domain Bacteria; kingdom Pseudomonadati; phylum Pseudomonadota; class Betaproteobacteria; order Burkholderiales; family Comamonadaceae; genus Ramlibacter; species Ramlibacter agri. The sequence goes on from NZ_JABBFX010000003.1 coordinate 387,577, forward strand.
CTTCAAGCGGAAGCCTTAGCCCCGAACACCTTCGCCAGCTCGAACGGCGTCGTCACTTCCAGCTGGTCGTAGCGGCACTCCTGCGGCGGCTTGTCGGGCCGCCAGCGCAGGAACACGGCGGCGTGGCGGAAGCGCTCGCCCTGCAGGTGGTCGTACTTGACCTCGCACACGCGCTCCGGCCGCAGCGGCTCCCAGCCCAGGTCCTTGCCGCCGCTCCAGCGGCTCTGTGCGCCGGGCATGCGCTGCGACTCGCCCGTCGCCGCCCCGGCCCAGTCGCGCCACGGATGCTGCTCCAGCGCGCCCTCGCGCAAGGGCTCCAGCTCCTGCAGCACCGACTTGCGCATCTCCATGGCAAAGGAGGACGTGACGCCCACGTGCTGCAGCACGCCGTCGTCGTCGTAGAGCCCCAGCAGCAGCGAGCCGATGGCGTCGTTGCTGTCCTTGTACCAGCGGAAGCCGGCCACCACGCAATCGGCGCTGCGCACGTGCTTGATCTTGAGCATGGCGCGCTTGCCGGGCTGGTAGGTGGCGTTCTCCAGCTTGGCCATCACGCCGTCCAGCCCCGCGCCTTCGAACTTCTGCAGCCACTCCTCGGCCTGCGCGCGGTCGCGCGTCACCGGCGTCAGATGCAGCGGCGGCCTGGCCTTGGCCAGCAGGCGCTCCAGCCGCGTGCGGCGCTCGGCTTGCGGCAGCTCCATCGTCGATCTGCCGCCGGCGGCCAGCAGGTCGAAGGCGACGAAGCTGGCCGGCGTCTCCTTGGCCAGCCGCGCGATGCGCGAGGGTGCGGGGTGGATGCGCTGCTGCAGCGCGTCGAAGTCCAGCCCGTGCGGCGTGGCCAGGACGATCTCGCCGTCGACCACGCAACCCTTGGGCAGGGCTTCGTGCAGCGCCTTCTCCAGCTCGGGGAAGTAGCGGTTCAGCGGCCGCAGGTCACGGCTTTGCAGGTAGGTCTGCTCGGCGCCGCGGAACACGAGCGCGCGGAAACCGTCCCACTTGGGCTCGAACAGGAAGCCGGGCGCCTCGGGCAGGGCCTCGGCGATCTTGGCCAGCATCGGTTCGATGGGCGGGGCGGGCGTGGCGGAAGGCATCCTGCTTTTTAGCTGCAAGAACGCGGGCCGTGGGGCCGCCGCGCCCCGCCGCGCAAAGAAATAACCTGCCGCGCCGCTGCGAAACGCTGTACTCCGTAAAATCAGGGTATTCCCTAGGTCTGCGGCGCACCCTGCCGTGTGTCCGGACGGCCGCGCGCCGCCCGGCGGGACGCCCGCCCACCCGGCGGACGCGCATGCGGAGCACACCTTCCGCGCATCTCTCCCGGCGCCCCGCCGGTCAGCCGTTCTCGTTCGATCGCAAGGAAGTCCCCCATGCAGGCCCTCGTCCGCCTGAGCAATTTCGTCGGCAAGACCTTTGCCTTCTGGGTGCTGCTGTTCGCAGCGCTCGCCTATTTCGCCCCCGGCCAGTTCAAGTTCCTGGCGGCCTTCATCGTCCCGCTGCTGGGCGTCATCATGTTCGGCATGGGCCTGACCCTGTCGAAGGAAGACTTCCGCGAAGTCTTCCGCCGCCCGTGGCACGTGTTCATCGCCTGCCTGGGCCACTTCGTCATCATGCCGGGCCTCGCCTGGCTGCTGTGCAAGCTGCTGCAACTGCCGCCGGAGATCGCCGTCGGCGTGATCCTGGTGGGTTGCTGCCCCAGCGGCACGGCTTCCAACGTCATGACCTTCCTGGCCAAGGGCGACGTGGCGCTGTCGGTCGCCGTGAGCGCCGTCACCACGCTGCTGGCGCCCCTGATCACGCCGGCGCTGATCTACCTGCTGGCCAGCCAGTGGCTGCACGTCGATGCCGCGGCCATGTTCTGGTCGATCGTGCAGGTGGTGATGCTGCCGATCGCGCTGGGCGTCATCGCGCAGTCGCTGCTGCGTGACAAGGTGAAGCTGGCCGTGGGCGTGCTGCCGCTCGTGTCGGTGGTCGCCATCGTGGCGATCGTGGCCGCGGTGGTGGCAGCCAGCCAGCAGAAGCTGGCCACCAGCGGCCTGCTGATCTTCGGCGTGGTGGTGCTGCACAACGGCCTGGGCCTGCTGCTCGGCTACCTGCTGGGCAAGTTGACGGGCATGCCGATGGCCAAGCGCAAGGCGCTGTCCATCGAAGTGGGCATGCAGAACTCCGGCCTCGGCGCCGCGCTCGCCGCCGCCCACTTCTCGCCGCTGGCCGCCGTGCCCAGCGCGATCTTCAGCGTGTGGCACAACATCTCGGGCGGGCTGGTGGCCACCTGGTACCAGCGCTTCGAGGACCAGCCCAAGGACGAAGCGCCGGCTGGCGCCGAGGCCGAGCCGGCGTGATTCCTCGATGGCCCGCCCGTGGCAAGGGCGGGCCATTCCGGTAGAATCCGCCCCCAACCGAGGAGCGTTGCAGCGTCCGCCATGGACGCGAGGCTCGGACATCCATGCAACGACGCTCACCCACGCTTCCGTGCGGTGAGAACCTCCGGAAGTGCGGGTCGACCCACCACCTTCTGGAGCCTTCCATGAACGCCGCACTCAAGCCTGCCGCCCCCGCCGACAGCGCCATCACCGACATTTCCCTGGCCGACTGGGGCCGCAAGGAAATCCGCATCGCCGAGACCGAGATGCCCGGCCTGATGGCGATCCGCGCCGAATACGCCAAGAGCCAGCCGCTGAAGGGCGCGCGCATCACCGGCTCGCTGCACATGACGATCCAGACCGCGGTGCTGATCGAGACGCTGCAAGCCCTGGGCGCCACCGTGCGCTGGGCCTCGTGCAACATCTTCTCCACGCAGGACCACGCCGCCGCCGCCATCGCCGCCGGCGGCACGCCGGTGTTCGCCGTCAAGGGCGAATCGCTGGAAGACTACTGGGACTACACCCACCGCATCTTCGACTTCGGCGCCAAGGGCAGCGCGGGCGAAGGCCCCAACATGATCCTGGACGACGGCGGCGATGCCACGCTGCTGATGCACCTGGGCCAGCGCGCCGAGAAGGACGCCTCCCTGGTCGCCGGCAACGGCGGCAGCGAGGAAGAGCGCATCCTGTTCGCCTCCATCCGCAAGAAGCTGGCCGAGGATTCGACCTGGTATTCGCGCAAGGCCAGGGAAATCATCGGCGTCACCGAAGAGACCACCACCGGCGTGCACCGCCTGGTCGAGATGTCCAACAAGGGCACGCTGCTGTTCCGCGCGATCAACGTCAACGACTCCGTCACCAAGAGCAAGTTCGACAACCTGTACGGCTGCCGCGAGTCGCTGGTGGACGGCATCAAGCGCGCCACCGACGTCATGATCGCCGGCAAGGTCGCCGTGGTTGCCGGTTACGGCGACGTGGGCAAGGGTTCGGCCCAGGCCTTGCGCGCGCTGTCGGCGCAGGTCTGGGTCACCGAGATCGACCCCATCAACGCCCTGCAGGCCGCGATGGAAGGCTACCGCGTCGTCACGATGGACTACGCCGCCGACAAGGCCGACATCTTCGTCACGACCACCGGCAACAAGGACGTGATCACCTACAAGCACATGGCCGCGATGAAGGATCAGTCCATCGTCTGCAACATCGGCCACTTCGACAATGAGATCGACGTCGCGTCGCTCGAGAAGCAGTGCAAGTGGGAAGAGATCAAGCCGCAGGTCGACCACGTGATCTTCGCGGACGGCAAGCGCATCATCCTGCTGGCCAAGGGCCGCCTGGTGAACCTGGGCTGCGGCACCGGCCACCCCAGCTACGTGATGTCGTCCTCGTTCGCCAACCAGACCATCGCGCAGATCGAGCTGTTCACCAAGCCCGACGCCTACCAGGCCGGCAAGGTCTACGTGCTGCCGAAGCACCTGGACGAGAAGGTCGCGCGCCTGCAGCTGTCGAAGCTGGGCGCGCAGCTGACCGTGCTGACCGATGCCCAGGCCGCGTACATCGGCGTGGACAAGAACGGTCCGTACAAGCCCGATACGTACCGCTACTAAGCGGTAGGCACATGCGTGCCGACCAGCTTCTCGTCGAACGCGGCCTGGCCGCTTCGCGCTCGCAGGCGCAGCGGCTGATCGCCGCTGGCGTCCAGTGGTTCGATGGCGCCAACTGGAAGGCCGTCGCCAAGAACGGCGACGAGATTCCGGACCGGGCGCAGTTGCAGCTGCTGGATGCCGCGGAGTCGCGCTACGTCTCGCGCGGTGGCCTCAAGCTGGAAGGCGCCTTGCGCGCCGCCAAGCTCGATGCCAGCGGCTGGACCTGCCTCGATGTCGGCCAGTCCACCGGCGGCTTCACCGATTGCCTGCTGCAGCAAGGTGCTGCGCGGGTGGTCGGCGTCGACGTCGGGCACGGGCAGTTGAACGACAAGCTGCGCCAGGATCCGCGGGTCGTGGCCCACGAAAAGCTCAATGCGCGCGAGTTGCGGGCGGAGCAGGTGGGCAGCGGCTTCGACCTGGTGACCGGCGACCTGTCGTTCATCTCGCTGACGCTGGTGCTGCCGGCCCTGGTGCCGCTGTTGAAGGCCGGCGGCCAGCTGCTGATGCTGGTGAAGCCGCAGTTCGAACTGCAGCCGGGCGACATCGGCAAGGGCGGCATCGTGCGCGACTCCGCGCTCTACGCGCAGGTCGAACGCAAGCTGCGCGATGCCTGCCTGCCGCTGGGCCTCGCAGTGATCGGCTGGTATGACAGCCCCATCGCGGGTGGCGACGGCAACCGCGAGTTCTTTTTGCATGCAACGAGGAGCGACTGATGCTTCCCCTCAGCCTCGAATTCTTCCCGCCCAAGACGGCGGAAGGCAGCGACAAGCTGCGCGCCGCGCGCAAGCAGCTGTACGCGCTGAAGCCCGACTTCTGCTCGGTCACCTACGGCGCCGGCGGTTCCACCCAGGCCGGCACGTTCACCGCGGTCACCGAGATCCTGGCCGAAGGCGTGGACGCGGCCAGCCATTTCTCCTGCGTAGGCGCCACGCGCGCCAAGGTGCGTGACCAGCTCGAAGTGCTGCGCTCCATGGGCGTCAAGCGCCTGGTGGCGCTGCGCGGCGACCTGCCCAGCGGCTACGGCATCGGCGGCGAGTTCCTGTACGCCAGCGAGCTGGTGGAGTTCATCCGCGCCGAGACCGGCGATGCCTTCCGCATCGAGGTGGCCTGCTACCCGGAGATCCACCCGCAGGCGAAGTCGCCGGACGCCGACATGAAGGCCTTCGTCACCAAGGTGAAGGCCGGCGCCGATTCGGCGATCACGCAGTACTTCTACAGCGCCGATGCCTACTTCCGCTTCGTCGACGAAGCGCGCAAGCTGGGCGTGGCCGTGCCCATCGTGCCGGGCATCATGCCCATCACCAACTCCAGCCAGCTGCTGCGCTTCTCGGACGCCTGCGGCGCCGAGGTGCCGCGCTGGATCCGCCTGCGGCTGCAAAGCTTCGGCGACGACGTGAAGGCTATCCGCGCTTTCGGCCTCGACGTGGTGGCGGCGCTGTGCGAGCAGCTGCAGCGCGGTGGCGCGCCCGGCTTGCACTTCTACACGATGAACCAGGCGGGGCCGACGCTGGCCTTGTGCGAGCGGCTCGCGTAAGGAGCCGGGCTTCGCACGGCGCGCCAGCGGCGCGGCACGCGAGCCTGACGCCTGCTTGACGAACGCCCGCCTGCCGGCATGCAGGCATCGGGCGACGGGCATCCATCTTGCTGAGCAGTACGGCCGCCGCGCGCCGCGGCGGCCGCATCTGCAAGCAATCGATCTGGAGTCCACAACATGAAGAAACTTCGTCTGGCCGCATGCCTTGCGGCCTTTGCCGCGCTCGCCTCGGGCGCACAGGCCCAAAGCTCGGTCACCTTGACGGGCACCGTCGACGTCTTCGCCGGCAGCCTCGAAAACCCCGGCGACGGCGGCCACCGCACCGTGGTGAACAGCGGCGGCATGACCACCTCGTGGTTCGGCTTCAAGGGCACCGAGGACCTCGGTGGCGGCCTCAAGGCCAACTTCGCGCTGACGTCCTTCTTCCAGGCCGACAGCGGCAACCCGGGCCGCTTCAGCGGCGACCCCTTCTTCTCGCGCGACGCCAACGTCTCGCTCGCCAGCGACAGCTGGGGCTCGCTGACCTTGGGCCGCGCGCTGGCACCGAACTTCCTGCCCACGGTGATCTTCAATCCCTTCGGCGATTCCTTCACCTTCTCGCCGCTGGTCCTGCACAACAACATCAGCCTGTTCAACGCCACCGGCTGGACGGCGACCACGCCCTCGGACACGGGCTGGTCCAACGAGATCCTGTACACGACGCCTAGCTTCGGCGGGCTCACCGGCAACCTGCACTACCAGCTGGGCGAGCAGGCCAACGCCGCCGGCATCCACAACCTCGGCGCCAACCTGCTGTACTTCCACGGCAACTTCGCGGCCACCGCTTTCATCGAGCGCGACCAGGTCAGCAACCCGTCGCCGGCGCCGTTTGCCACGGGCGACCGCAAGACCGACTGGATGGGAGCCGCCTCTTACGACTTCAGCGTGGTGAAGGTCTGCGGCAGCTACGGCCGCGCCTGGTCGGACACGCTGGCACCGGCGTGGAAGACCTGGTCGGCGGGAGCCTCGGCGCCGATCGGCGCGGGCCGGCTGCTGGCCGCGTACGCGCACACGGAAGTGAACACCGGCGCCGAGCGCAAGACCTTCTCGCTGGGCTACGACTACTTCCTGTCCAAGAGCACCGACCTGTACCTCGTGGGCATGCGCGACGACGTCAGCGGCTTCGGCAGCGGCGACAGCTTCGGCGCCGGCATCCGCAAGCGCTTCTGAGGGTGGGAGAGCTGGGGCGCGCGTTCGCGCAACCCAGCCTCCAAAGGCAATCAGCCGCCCGATTCGACGACGTGACCCTGCCCGCGGCCGCGTCCGAGCACTTCCACCAGCTGCGGCAGCAGCTCCTGCAGCTGCGCCTTCAGCGTGTGCGGCGGGTTGACCAGGAACACGCCGCTGGCGGTGAGGCCGGGGCGTTGCACCTTCTCGCCGGGCGTGTGGGTGGGTGCGCGTTCGGGATCCTGGCCGATGTTCAGGGTGGCGTGCAGCCAGGGCTTGCCGGCCTGGGTGGCCAGCGTCTTCAGGCGCCGCGGCAGTTCGTGGGCCTCGGGCCGCGGGATCACCGGGTACCAGATCATGTAGGTCCCGGTGGCGAACTTCTTCAGCGACTCCTGCAGGCAGGCGGTGACCCGCCCGTAGTCGTTCTTGATCTCGTAGCTCGGGTCGATCAGCACCAGCCCGCGGCGCGAAGGCGGCGGCAGCAGCGCGCGCAGGCCTTCGAAGCCGTCCTCGCGGCGCAGGCCGACCTGGCGCTTGTCTTCGAGCTGGTCGATGTGGGTGGCCAGCGCCTTGCTGTCGGTCGGGTGCAGTTCGAACACCCAGAGCCTGTCGCGCGGCTCCTGCCGCAGCACGGATTCGGTGACGAAGGGCGAGCCGGGGTAGATCTTCGTCTTGCCCTTGGGGTTGAAGCTGGCGACCACCTCCAGGTAATCGGCCAGCAGCGGCGGCGGTTCGGCCGCCAGCGGGCTCGCCAGCAGCTTCAGGATGCCGTCCTGGGCCTCGCCGGAGGTGCCGGCAAAATCGCTGTCCAGGCGGTACAGGCCGGCACCCGCGTGGGTGTCGACCACCGTGATGGCGGTGGGTTTGGAGGTGAGGTGCCGCAGGACGGCGATCAGCACCAGGTGCTTGAGGACGTCGGCGTGGTTGCCGGCATGAAAGCCGTGGCGGTAGCTGAACATAAGGGGCTCGGAGTTTAGCCTGTATAATGCCCGGTTCGCAGCGCTTCCAGGATCCCGCGGCGAACATCACAGGAACGGCACTCCACCGGAGCTCCGTGCCTGTAAACAGCCTCCTAAGAGGTCCCCGCAAGAGGGACACCGACCGAGGAAAAGGATCCGTTCGGGTGAACCCTCACGGGGGATCCACCCCAAACCTTACTCGAGAGTCTTTATGACCACCACTGTCAGCGCCAAGCCCGCTGACGTGAAGCACGAGTGGTTTGTGATTGACGCCACCGACAAGGTGCTCGGCCGGGTAGCCAGCGAAGCTGCCCTCCGACTGCGCGGCAAGCACAAGGCCATTTATACGCCTCACGTCGATACCGGCGACTTCATCGTCGTCATCAACGCCTCCAAGCTCCGTGTGACCGGCGCCAAGGAGACGGACAAGGTCTACTACCGCCACACCGGCTATCCGGGCGGCATCCGCCAGCAGACCTTCAAGGAAATGCAGGCCAAGCACCCCGGCCGCGCCCTGGAAAAGGCCGTCAAGGGCATGCTGCCCAAGGGTCCCCTGGGCTACGCCATGATCAAGAAGCTGAAGGTCTACGGCGGCGCTGAGCACCCGCACACCGCGCAGCAACCGAAGCCCCTGGAGATCTGAGCATGATCGGTGAATGGAACAACGGCACCGGCCGCCGCAAGAGCAGCGTGGCCCGTGTTTTCCTGAAGAAGGGCTCCGGCAAGATCACGGTCAACGGCAAGGACATCACTGAGTTCTTCGGCCGCCAGACCTCGATCATGATCGCCAAGCAGCCGCTGGTGCTGACCAACAATGTCGAAGCCTTCGACATCCAGGTCAACGTCCACGGTGGCGGTGAATCCGGCCAGGCCGGCGCCGTGCGCCACGGCATCACCCGTGCCCTGATCGACTACGACGCGACGCTCAAGCCCCAGCTGTCCGCTGCCGGCTTCGTGACCCGCGATGCTCGTGAAGTCGAACGCAAGAAGGTCGGCCTGCACTCCGCTCGCCGCCGCAAGCAGTTCAGCAAGCGTTAATTCGCCTGCCCTGCACGAAGAAAGCCCGGCCCCGCCGGGCTTTTTTCTTTGCACGAGGCTTGCGACTACGCGTCCAGGCGTCTCATCCGACACAAAGCACCACAAGTTAAGACTTGCTGGCCTCATGCGCTTTGGGCAGCATCCTCATCCATGCGTTTCAAGCTCCTCAGGCGAAGGCTGACGATCAGCGCGCCCCGAATGAAGGTGCGCAGCGCCATGCCCTGGCCCCTGAAGTGGGCCGCCGCGGCGATGGTGCTCGGCTTCTGCGGCGCCATCGCGCTCTGGACTTTCGAACTGGGCAAGAGCCTGGCCGGCGTGGACACCGGCGACCGCGAAGAACTCGCGCAACTGCGCGATGAGGTCAGCCACCTGCGGTCCGAGCGCGACCGCATCCAGTCCCTCCTCAACACCTCCGGCAGCGCCATGGTGGTGGAGCGCAGTGCCCAGCAGGGCCTGGCGACCCAGATCCGCGCCCTGGAGACCGAAAACCGCTCGTTGCGCGAGAACCTCGGCTTCTACGAGAAGCTGATGCCCGCCAGCGGGGAATCCGTCGCGATCCGCGGCCTGCAGGCCGAGGTGCTGGCCGGCACCCAGCTCAAGTGGCAGGTGCTGGTGATCCAGCCGGTCAAGAATGCCCCCGAATTCCAGGGCAAGCTGGAGCTCAACGTCTCGGGCACGCTCGATGGCAAGCCCTGGATGATGCCGCTGCCCGGCGGCCCCCAGGCGTTGCAATTCCGCCAGTTCCGCCGGCTCGAAGGCATGGTCGACCTGCCGCCGGACGTGGTCGTGAAGAATGTTTCGGCCCGGGTGGTCGAAGGCACCGTGAGCCGCGCGGTGCAGAATGTGTCCCTGTAACCAGTCGTTGTCGTTGAGGAGAAAAGCCATGTTCGGGAAGAAATCCCAGCCGCCCATCAAGAGCCTGATTGCGCAAGGCACGCGCATCGAGGGCAACATGAAATTCAACGAAGGCCTGCGCGTCGATGGCGAGGTCTATGGCGACATCCTCGCCACGTCGGAGGAGAACGGCAGCCTGCTCGTGATCTCCGAAGCCGCCGTCGTGCAGGGCGCCATCCAGGCCGACCACGTGATCATCAACGGCACCGTGCGCGGCCCCGTGATGGCGCGCGAGCTGCTGGAGCTGCAGCCCAAGGCCCGCATCGAGGGCGACATCTCCTACGTGGCCCTTGAGATGCACCAGGGTGCCACCATTTCGGGTCAGTTGAAGCCCCTGGCCGGCGGCGCCGAGGGCGAGGAAAAGCCCTTACTGAAGCTGGCAGCAAAAAGCGCCTGAAGCGGCGCTGCTTGCCGGGGTGTCGTACCATAGTGCCATAGCCGTCCCTCCAGGAAAAACACATGAGCGCAGTTGCCGAAAACGTCTCCACCGAAATGCCTCAACCGCTGCTGTTCACCGACAGCGCCGCGGCCAAGGTGGCTGAACTGATCGCCGAGGAAGGCAACCCCGACCTCAAGCTGCGCGTGTTCGTGCAGGGCGGCGGCTGCTCCGGCTTCCAGTACGGCTTCACGTTCGACGAGATCCAGAACGATGACGACACCGTGATGCAGAAGAACGGTGTTTCGCTGCTGATCGACGCGATGAGCTTCCAGTACCTGGTGGGCGCCGAGATCGACTACAAGGAAGACCTGCAGGGCGCGCAGTTCGTGATCAAGAATCCGAATGCGACGACGACCTGCGGTTGTGGGTCGAGCTTCACGGTCTGATGGATCGTGCGGTGCGCAGCGGAGCTGCGGCACCCTACGTTAGCGATCAGGCGGGGTAGATTCCCCCCAGCACACGGGCGCCTCGGGCGCCCGTTGTCGTTGTGAGCTCCAGCTTTTCGCCCCGCAGGCACTTGCGCGCCAGCCAGGCGAAGGCCGCTGCTTCGACTTGCAGCGGCGGCAGGCCGTGCGCCGCGCTGGATTCCACCTGTGCGTTCGGCAGCAGCGCCTGCAGGCGCCGCATCAGGTGCCCGTTGAGCGCGCCGCCCCCGCACACGATCAGCCGCTTCAGGGCCGGCGCATGGCGCTGGATGTCGTCGGCGCAGGCGCGAGCCGTCAGTTCCGCCAGCGTGGCCTGCACGTCGGCCGGTGCGGCATCGCGAAAGCCCTGCAGGTGCGCCTGCAGCCAGGGGCGGTTGAACAGGTCGCGGCCGGTGCTCTTGGGCGGCGGCAGCGCGAAATAGGGCTCGGCCAGCAAGCTGGCCAGCAGCTTCGTGATGACTTGGCCGCTGGCGGCCCAGCGGCCGTCGTCATCGTAGGCGGCGCCGCTGTGGTCGGCGCACCAGCCGTCCATCAAGGCGTTGCCGGGGCCGCAATCGAAGCCGCGCATGCTGCCGTCGGCGCGCAGCAGCGTGACGTTGGAGATGCCGCCGATGTTGAGGACGCCCACGTCCTCGCCGGGGCGGCCGAAGATCTCCTGGTGGAAGAAGGGCGCCAGCGGCGCGCCCTGGCCGCCGGCCGCGACGTCACGGCTGCGGAAATCAGCCACCACGGTGATGCCGGCCAGCTCCGCCAGCAGCGCGGGCTGCGCCAGCTGGATCGTGTAGCCCGTGCCGTCGAATGCCTGCGGCCGGTGCCGCACCGTCTGGCCATGGGCGCCGATCGCCTGGACCGCGGATGCCGGCAACTGCGCATGCGAGAGCAGGGCGTGGACCACTTCCGCATACACGCGCATCAGCGCGTTGCCAGCCAGCCAGGCCCGATGCAGTTCGTCCGGGCCGGAGGCGTTGAGCGCCATCAGTTCCTGGCGCAGGGCGGTGGGGAAGGGGGCGCTGGCGTGCTGCAGCACGCGCGGGGCACCGGCGGAGAAGCCGGCCAGCACGCCGTCGACACCGTCCATGGAGGTGCCGGACATGAGGCCGATGAAGAGGTCACGCATGGGGCAAGTGTAGGGTGCGCAGCTTGCTGCGCACCCTCCGTGCCCTGCTTAGCGCGAAGCGACGTTGGAAGCCGCAGCCGACACGGCGGCCAGCTGCGTGCGCAGCGCCGCGGCGGCGCGGTCGAAGTCCGGGCGGGCGGCCGCCGAGAGTTCCACCGGGTGGCTGTTGCGCGCGATCTCGATCGGGTCCTTCAGCGCGCCGTTCTCGTGGAATTCGAAGTGCAGGTGCGGGCCGGTGGCCCAGCCGGTCATGCCGACGGCGCCGATGGCGTCGCCGCGGTGCACGCCCTGGCCCACGCGCACGTCGATGCGGCTCAGGTGCGCGTAGACAGTCTCGTCGCCCTTGCCGTGGTCGATCTTGATGACGTTGCCGTAGCCGTTCTGCTGGCCGGCGAACTCCACGCGGCCATCCCCCACGGTGCGCACGGACGTGCCCATGGGCGCGCCGTAGTCGATGCCGTTGTGCGCCATCCACTTGTGCAGGATGGGGTGGAAGCGCATCTTGAAGGTGCTGGTCACCCGCGAGAAGGCCAGCGGCGCGGCCAGGAAGGCGCGCTCCAGGCTTTCACCGGCGAAGTTGTAGTAGCCGCCACGCTGCCCCGTCTCCTGGAACCACATGGCATCGAGCTTGCGGCCCGCGTTGACGAAGTCCGCGGAAATGACGCGGCCCGTGCGCAGCGGCTCGCCGTCGGCTTCCAGCGTTTCGTACACGACGCCGAACTGGTCGCCGGAGCGCAGTCCGCGGTGGAAGTCGATGGTGCCGGAGAAGATTTCGGCGATCTGCGTGGTGACGGCGTCCGGGATGCCGGCATCGTCCACCGCCGCATACAGCGAGGTGCGGATCACGCCGCTGCCCACGCGCAGCGAAGCGGTGAGCGGCGCCGTTTCGACGCGCGAGGTGAACTTGCCATCCGGCTGGCGCTCGACGACCAGGCGCTTGAACTTGGTCGGGTCATCAAAGGCCCAGCGCACCTTCAGGCGCAGCAGGTCATGGCCACCGGTGGCCTCGGCCGACACGTTGCGGCCGGCGGAAGCCAGCAGCTGCTGGCGCGCCACCGGGTCCTGGCGCAGGAAGACGGACGCGGCCGGGTCGTTGATGCCCAGGCGGGCCAGCAGCGAATCGACCGTGTCGGTACGGCGCACCTCTTCGTTCGTGAAGAGGCTGAACTGGTGCGTGTCGAGCGCCTCGACCTGTTCGGCCAGCGGCAGCGTCGCCACGTCTTCGATGATTTCCCGCACGGGCAGCGCCGCCGGGTCCGGACCGAGCGAAGCCACGGCGTAGGCACCGCCACCCGTGACGAGCAGCACGGCGGCGACCAGCGCGGTGATTTGCCGGGGGTGGTGTTCCAGCACGTGCGCGGCGCGCGTCACGAGCCGCTCCCCGGCGGTCCACAATGATTCTTTCAACAGATTCCCCTCGAGAGCGGTGTTGTCGTTGTTCGTCCTACACCGCTGTAGCCTGAGGGCCCACATCACCCTGCGACTTGGTCCGACAGGAGGACGGGGAGAAAACCGGCCGAAATTACAATCGGCCGTCCCTCAACGAGCCGCAATTGTACCCAGGCTCAACCGCCGGGCATCTGTAAAACTCCTTATGAATCAAGAGCTTGTTACAAAAAAGTGGCCTGTGACCCCCCGCGTCGAGGAGGCCCTGGCGGTCACTTTGCGTGGAGCGGAAGAATTAATCCCGCAAGAAGACTGGGTGCAGAAGCTGGCCCGGTCGGAAGCAACCGGCGTGCCGCTGCGCATCAAGCTGGGGCTGGACCCGACCGCGCCGGACATCCACATCGGCCACACCGTGGTCCTGAACAAGATGCGCCAGTTGCAGGACCTGGGCCACCAGGTGATCTTCCTGATCGGCGACTTCACGTCCATGATCGGCGACCCCTCGGGCCGCAACAGCACCCGCCCGCCGCTGACGGCCGAACAGATCAAGCTGAACGCCGAGACCTACCGGGCGCAGGCCGACAAGATCCTGGACCCGGCCCGCACCGAGCTGCGCTACAACTCCGAGTGGAGCGACCCGCTGGGCGCGCGCGGCATGATCCAGCTGGCCGCCAAATACACGGTGGCGCGGATGATGGAGCGCAACGACTTCCACCAGCGCTTCACGGCCAACACGCCGATCTCGATCCACGAGTTCCTGTATCCGCTGATGCAGGGCTACGACTCGGTGGCGCTGAAGTCCGACCTGGAGCTCGGTGGCACCGACCAGAAGTTCAACCTGCTGATGGGCCGCCACCTGCAGGCCGAATACGGCCAGGAGCCGCAGTGCATCCTGACGATGCCGCTGCTGGAGGGCCTGGACGGCATCGACAAGATGTCCAAGAGCAAGAACAACTACATCGGCGTGACCGAGGAGCCGAACTCCATGTTCGCCAAGGTGATGTCGATCTCGGACGTCCTGATGTGGCGCTGGTATACGCTGCTGTCCTTCCGCAGCACGGCGGACATCGACAAGCTGAAGGCGGAGATCGAAGGCGGCCGCAACCCGCGCGACGCCAAGGTGGCGCTCGCCAAGGAAATCACGGCGCGCTTCCATTCGCCCGCGGCGGCCGACGCGGCGGAGCAGGACTTCGTGAACCGCAGCAAGGGCGGGGTGCCGGACGACATCCCCGAACTCGCGATCGCGGGCGCGCCGCTGGGCATCGCCCAGCTCCTGAAGCAGGCCAGCCTGGCGCCTTCGGCGAGCGAAGCCAACCGCCTCATCGAAGGCGGCGGCGTGCGCGTGGATTCCAGCGTGGTCAGCGACAAGGGCCTGAAACTGGGGGCCGGCACCTATGTCGTGCAGGTCGGCAAGCGCAAGTTCGCGCGCGTGACCTTGTCCTGAGCGTTCAGGGAGCGGGGCTGGCCAGTGGCTTGCCCTTCTCCACCACGTAGACGCCGACCAGCTTCGCCGGCGCACCGGTGTGGTTGTAGGCGTCGTGTACCACGCCGGCCGGGATCACGAAGGACTCACCGGCCTTCACGATGCGCGGCGGCTGGCCGTCCACTTCCAGCGTGGTCTCGCCTTCCAGCAGGTAGCTGATCTCGTCGCCCGGGTGCGTGTGGCGGCCGGCGCGCGCGCCCGGCGCGACTTCGACACGGGCGACCACCGCCTCGCGGCCCGGCACCGAGACGTCGGCCTTGCCGACCAGGGTGCGGGTGAGGCCCGAGCCCTGGGCGTAGATCGCGCCGGCGGCCAGCGTGAGCGTGCCGGCGACGGCGAGCAGGGCGAAGCGGGAGCAGATGCGCATGGGTCTTCCTCCTGGAGTGGTGCGCCATGCTAGCTTGCGGGGTCTGTACAGGCGATATATATTTCGTGGGTACACGGGGCCACATTCCATGCTGACGAACATCGATATCGACGAAGACCTCGTGGCCGAGGCGATGAAGATCTCCGGAGCCCGCACCAAGCGGGAGGTGGTCGATCGCGCGTTGCGGGAAATGGTCGCCCGGGCCAGGCGCCCGCGGTTCAAGGATTTCCACGGCGTCGGCGACATCGACCCGAACTACGACCCGAAGGCGTCTTCGCCGGAGGAGTTCGGCAAATACCGCGTCGAGCAGCCGAGGGCGGTCTACAAGAGCAAGCCGGCGGCGAAGAAGGCGCCGCGCAAGTCCTGATGCTGCTCGTCGATTCGTCCGTCTGGATCGATCGGTCGCTCGGCATCGAGACCGATGCCACGCGCTTTGTCGACTTTCATGACAACCAGCAGGAAATCGCCGTCACCGGGATCATCTACCAGGAGGTGCTGCAGGGCGCGCGCAGCGACCGGGGCTTCGACGCGCTGCGCGACATGCTGTCGGCGATGTTGCTGCTGGAACCCCGCGAGCTCTCCACGTACGAGATCGCGGCGACGCTCTATCGCCGTGCCCGCAAGGCCGGCTTCACGATCCGGAAACCGAACGATTGCCTGATCGCGGCTGTTGCGTTGGAGCATGGGGCGCTGCTGGTGCACAACGACCGGGACTTCGTCGCCCTCGCCGAAGTCGAACCCGCCCTCCTCATCTTCCCCGGCCGCCCCCATTGAGCCGCGACAATAGCGGCATGACGTTCGCCGCCGCGAAAGACAAGATCTTCGAACCCCAGCAGCTGCTGCGCTGGTCCATCTGGGTGGCCGTGCTGACCCTCGTCCTCAAGTTCGCGGCCTGGTGGCTGACCGGCTCGGTCGGCCTGCTGTCGGATGCGATGGAGTCCATCGTCAACGTGGTCGGCGCTGCCTTCGCGCTGATGATGGTGAAGATCGCCGAGCGTCCGGCCGACGAGGACCACCCTTACGGCCACCACAAGGCGGAGTATTTCTCCGCCGGCTTCGAGGGCATGCTGATCATCATTGCGGCCGCCGGCATCTTCGGCGCCGCGGTGTTTCGCCTGCGCGATCCGCAGCCGCTGGAGCAACTGGGCATCGGCCTGTCGCTGTCGGTCGTGGGTTCGGCCCTCAATGGCGGGCTGGCCTGGCTGATGTTCCGCTCGGCGCGCGAGCACCGCTCGATGGCGCTGGAAGGCGATGCACGCCACCTGATGACGGACGTGTGGACTTCCGTCGGCGTGATCGTGGGCGTGAGCCTGGCCGCCTTCACCGGCTGGCTGTGGCTGGACCCGGTGGTGGCCATGGGGGTGGCGGTGAACATCGTGCGCGAAGGCGTGATGCTGATGTGGCGCTCGGCCGAGGGCCTGATGGACAGCGCGCTGGAGCCCGAGGTGCTGGCGGACGTCGAGAAGACGCTGGCGCAGTTCAAGCACCATGCGATCCGCTTCGACCACGTGTCGACGCGCCGCTCGGGCAAGCGCCGCTTCGTCGACCTGCACATGCACATGCCCGCGAGCTGGACGCTGCGGCGGGCCGCGGCGCTGCGGGCCTCGGTGGAACAGGCGCTCATGAGCGCGGTGCCGGGCCTGCGGGCGACGATCCAGCTGCTGCCCAGCGACGTGGAACCCCATTCGGCCGATGAAGAGGATCTGATCTGATGCTGACGGTGGTGCAGCGGGTGCGCGAAGCGCGCGTGGAAGTCCAGGGGCGCGTGACGGGCGCCATAGCCCAGGGCCTGCTGGTGCTGGTCTGCGCCGAGCGCGGCGACAGCGAGGCGCAGGCGGACAAGCTGCTGGCGAAGCTCTTGAAACTGCGCATCTTCAGCGACGAGGCGGGCAAGATGAACCGCAGCGTGCAGGACGTGGGCGGCGGGCTGCTGCTGGTGAGCCAGTTCACGCTGGCGGCGGACGTGAGCGGCGGAAACCGGCCCAGCTTCACGAATGCGGCGGCGCCGGATGAAGGCCGCCGTCTGTACGACTACTTCGTGGAGAAGGCCCGGGCGGCGCATCCGGTGGTCGGCACCGGCGAGTTCGCGGCGGACATGCAGGTGCACCTGGTGAACGACGGGCCGGTGACGATTCCGATTGCGATCAAATAGCTGGGGGGAGTCAGTAGGGGTTGGGATAGCCCAGAACGCCCATCAAGAGGACCTCCAGCGCCTCCATCTCCAGCGCCTGCCGCTCCCCCAGCTCGTGGTCATATCCTTGCGCGTGCAAGGTGCCGTGCACCAGCAGGTGCGCGTAGTGCCCCTCCAGCGACTTCCCCTGCTCGCGGGCTTCGCGCTCCACCACCGGCCCACATAGCACCAGGTCCGCACTCACCACCGGCTGCTGCGCATAGTCGAACGTCAGCACGTTGGTCGCGTAGTCCTTGCCGCGGTACTGGCGGTTCAGCGACTGGCCTTCCTCGGTACCGACGATGCGCACCGAAATCTCGCCCGGGTTCTTCAGTGCGACCTCCATCCAGCGCTTCACCCGCGCGCGCGTGAGCAGCTTGCGGTGCGCCGCCGCCTGCGGGAAGTCGCCGAACTGCAGTGCCAGGTCCAGGGAGCTCATGCCTTCGGCCCCGAGCGGAACGCGTCGTAGGCGTCGACGATGCGCGCCACCAGCGGGTGCCGCACCACGTCCGCCGAGGTGAAGCGGGTATGCGCGATGCCCTTCACGCGCTTCAGCACGCGTTCGGCCTCTACCAGCCCCGACAACTGGCCCTTGGGCAGGTCGATCTGGCTGATGTCGCCCGTCACCACCGCCTTGCTGCCGAAGCCGATGCGCGTGAGGAACATCTTCATCTGTTCCGGCGTGGTGTTCTGCGCCTCGTCCAGGATCACGAAGGCGTTGGTCAGCGTGCGCCCGCGCATGAAGGCCAGCGGCGCGATTTCCAGCGCGTTGCGCTCGAAGGCCTTGGTGACGCGGTCGAATCCCATCAGGTCGTACAGGGCGTCGTACAGCGGACGCAGATACGGGTCCACCTTCTGCGTCAGGTCGCCAGGCAGGAAGCCGAGCTTCTCGCCGGCTTCCACCGCGGGACGCGTCAGCACGATGCGCTGCACGGCGCTGCGCTCCAGCGCATCGACGGCGCAGGCCACGGCCAGATAGGTCTTGCCGGTCCCGGCCGGGCCGATGCCGAAGGTGATGTCGTGGTTGCTGATGTTGTCCAGGTACACGCTCTGGTTGGGCGTGCGCGCCTTCAGGTCCGTGCGGCGGGTGTGCAACACCAGTGAGCCATCTTCGGCCTGCTCCAGCGGCGCGTCGCCCGCCACCATCAGCTGCACCCGCTCCTTGGGGATGGTGCGGCCGGCCATCTCGTAGAGTGCCTCCAGCACGGCCAGCGCGCGCTCCGCCTTGGCCTTGGCGCCTTCGACGCGGAAGTGTTCGCCGCGGTGGCCGATCTTGACCTGCAGCGCCTGCTCGATGGTCCGCAGGTGTTCGTCCATCGGGCCGCACAGGTGCGAGAGCCGCGTGTTGTTCAGGGGGCTGAAGGTGTACCGGAGAATCAAGCTGATAATCCCGAGAGAGGGACCGCAATGATAGGCAAATTGACGGGGACATTGAGCGACAAGAACCCGCCCCAGGTATTGGTGGACTGCCATGGCGTCGGCTACGAGGTCGACGTGCCCATGAGCACTTTCTACAACCTGCCGGGGCTGGGCGAGAAGGTTTCGCTGCTGACGCACTTCGTCGTGCGCGAGGACGCGCAGATCCTGTTCGGCTTCGGCACGCCCGGCGAGCGCGAAGCCTTCCGGCAACTGATCAAGATTTCGGGCGTGGGCCCGCGCACCGCGCTGTCCGTCCTGAGCGGCATGAGCGTGGCTGACATCGGCCAGGCGGTGACGGCGCAGGACGCCAGCCGGCTGGTGAAGGTGCCGGGCATCGGCAAGAAGACGGCGGAGCGCCTGCTGCTGGAACTCAAAGGCAAGATCGGCGCCGACCTCGGCCTGCCGGCCGGCCACGCCGTCAGCGATTCGCAGGGCGACATCCTGCAGGCGCTGGTGGGCCTGGGCTACAGCGACAAGGAAGCGCAGGCCGCGCTGAAGTCGCTGCCCAAGGACATCGGCGTCAGTGAAGGCATCAAGCAGGCGCTGAAGGCCCTCGTTCGATGACCATCAACACCGACGATTTCGCCCCGCCGCCGGCCAAGCGCGTGGTCGCAGCCACGCCGGCCTCGCCCGCCGAGGAGGCGATGGAGCGGGCGCTGCGCCCCAAGGGCCTGCAGGAATACGTCGGCCAGGCCAAGACGCGCGAGCAGCTGGAGATCTTCATCGGCGCGGCGCGCAAGCGCGGCGAGGCGCTGGACCACGTGCTGCTGTTCGGCCCGCCGGGCCTGGGCAAGACCACGCTGTCGCACATCATCGCCCACGAACTGGGCGTGAACCTGCGCCAGACCAGCGGCCCGGTGCTGGAAAAGCCCAAGGACCTGGCGGCGCTGCTGACCAACCTGGAACGCAACGACGTCCTCTTCATCGACGAGATCCATCGGCTGTCGCCGGTGGTCGAGGAAATCCTCTATCCGGCGCTGGAGGACTACCAGATCGACATCATGATCGGCGAGGGCCCGGCGGCGCGCTCGATCAAGCTAGATCTGCAGCCTTTCACGCTGGTGGGCGCCACCACGCGCGCGGGCATGCTGACCAACCCGCTGCGAGACCGCTTCGGCATCGTCGCGCGGCTGGAGTTCTACACGGCGCAGGAGCTGACGCGCATCGTGCATCGCAGTTCCGGCCTGTTGAAGGCGCCGATCGACGACGAGGGCGCGTCCGAGATCGCCCGCCGCTCGCGCGGCACGCCTCGCATCGCCAACCGCCTGCTGCGCCGCGTGCGCGACTACGCGGACGTCAAGGGCAATGGCCACATCACCGAGGACATCGCGCAGAAGGCGCTGGCGATGCTGGACGTCGACCCGCAAGGCTTCGACGTCATGGACCGCAAGCTGCTGGAAGCGGTCATCCACCGCTTCGACGGCGGTCCGGTGGGCCTGGACAACGTCGCGGCCTCCATCGGCGAGGAGCGCGACACGATCGAGGACGTGATCGAGCCTTACCTGATCCAGCAAGGCTACCTGCAGCGCACGCCGCGCGGACGGGTGGCGACCCTGGCGGCCTACCGGCACCTCGGCGTCGCCGCGCCGGCCAGTCGCGAGGGCGGCGACCTGTTCTGAGTCCGGATCGCCGCCAGGCCGGAGACCCGCAGTTGTGCCAAAAAATGCCGCAATTCCGGCTTGACCTCCGCGCAAGCCGCGTTGACGGCTGAGCTTACAGCTGGCAACACTTGGCGCTCCTAATCACGTTTGGGGGCACCATGAGCTTCTCGAGCAAGGCCAAGCAGCGCATCGCGGTGGTCATCGCCGCCGTCACAGTAAGCCTGGGGTTGTCTTCCTGCGGCGGCGGCGGGGCCGACGCCGGTATCTGGGAGGGCACGCTGGACGGCAACCGCCCGGTCCTCTCCATCGTGCTGGGCGACGGCACCTACTACATGAAGTACGCCGGCGCGGGCGGCACGCTCGGGGGCCTCGTCGTCGGCACCGGGGATCTCAATGGCAACCGCTACACGTCCAGCGATGGCGTCGACTACCACTTCGCGTATCCGCCGCAGGCCCCGAGCCCGGCCACGATCACCGGCAAGCTGAAGGGCTTCACCGTCCTGGACGGCGCCATGAACACCACGCCGCTGAGCCTCAAGCACCAGCGGCAGTTCGATCCGGACGGGAAACTGCGTGACCTCGCGGGCTCCTATCCCGGCACGGTGACCTTCTCGCTCGGCCTGCGCACGACGACCTTCGTCGTCACGGCGGACGGCAACCTGAGCACGACGCTGAATGGCTGCACGATCACGGGGCACGTGGTGCCGCGCTGGGACGACGCCTTCGACCTGAGCGTCACTTTCGGCGGCGCGCCCTGCGTGTTCCCGGGCGCGGTGTTCTCGGGCGCCCTCGTCTACAGCCACGACCTGCAGCAGCTGGACGCGGCCCTCGTGAACCCCACCTACGGGCAGGCGATCACCTTCGTCGCGAGGAAGTCCTAAGCGGCTGGATTCGCGTGGGCCGGGGTCGACTCCCGGCTCGCGCGTGCCGCCACGCCGCTTGCGGGCGTGGCATTCACCGCGATCAGCACCTGCGCCACGTAGTACGTGACCAGCACCGCGAACTGCGCCATCGGCAAGGCCAGGGCGAACTTGTTCACCGCCAGGGTCGAGTCACTGAGCATGAAGAACAGCGCCCCGATGGCGACGGCGACCGCGCCCGGATCGCGCAGCACGGTGGCTCGCCCGATCGCCTGCGCCGCCATCAGCGCGATCACGCACGTGTAGGCGGCCACGGCCACCTTCAGCACGGGCCCGAGATGCGGGAACAGGAAGGCGTACATGCAGGCGCCGAGCGCCAGCGTGCCGGCCAGCGCGCGTCCGCTGGGGAACCAGGGCACGCCCTGGCGGAACAGCGCCAGGTAGCACAGGTGCGCCAGCAGGAAGCCGACCAGGCCCGGGATGAACAGGTTCGGCAACATCAGTGCGACGTCGCCGGCGAGCGAGAAGGCCAGCGCCGCCACCAGCAGCGCCTGGAAACGCGGCGCCAGGCCGCGCTGCAGCACGCAGGCGATGGCCAGCACCATGGCCAGCGGCTTGAACACCTGGTGCCAGCCGACCAGGCCCGCCGCCGCCGTGGCGGTCGCAAGCGCGCCCGCTTCCACCAGCAGCACCTGCGGCACGGTCAGGCGCCCTTGCAGCACGGCGCCCACGGCCCAGAGGCCGGCGCCCAGCGCGGCGAGCCACACCACGAGTTCGGGCAAAGCCAGGTCGTCGGCGTTCCACAGGAAGGCGACGACGCCTCCCAGCAGCAGCACGAACTGCGCTGCGGCGAAGGCCGCCACGGCCGGCGCGACCGGCGGATGGAAGCGCTGAACCTGGGCGACGTCGAAGGGAGCCTTGGGGAAGCGCTGCACCACGTCGGCGGGACGCCAGCCGGGCGGCTCGATCCACACGCGCAACTTGTCGCCCCAGGAGCGCGCATGCCAGCTGTCCTGCGCCAGCGCCCAATAGACCTCGAGGTTGGACCACAGCGGGTCCCAGCTATCGAGCGGCGCGCGCGTGCCGTAGACGGCGCGCCCTTCCTCCTCGTGGAAGCTGCCGAACAGCCGGTCCCACACGATCAGGATGCCGCCGTAGTTGCGATCGAGGTATTCGTCGTTCACCGCGTGGTGCACGCGGTGGTTGGACGGCGAACAGAACCAGCGGTCGAACCAGCCCAGCTTGCCTACGTGCTCGGTGTGCACCCAGAACTGGTAAAGCAGGTCGATCAATGCCACGGTGCCGAAGACCAAAGGCGGCACGCCGGCCAGCGCCATCGGCACGTAGAACACCCAGTTGAACCAGGAACCGGTGCTGGGCTGGCGCAAGGCCGTCGACAGGTTGTAGTCCTGGCTCTGGTGGTGCACCACGTGCGTGGCCCACAGCACGGCCACGCGGTGGGCGCAGCGGTGCTGCCAGTAGTAGCAGAAGTCGTAGAACAGCAGCGCCAGCAGCCAGCCGGGCAAGGAGAGCCAGAAGGCGTCGTTGCGCCACAGCGCGATCGAGCCCGCCAGCGCGGTGTAGACGCCGATCCTGAACAGCTTCAACAGCACGCCGCTGGCCTCGCTGAGCATGCCCAGGCTGATGCTGTTGATGGCGTCGTTCAGCCGGTAAGTATTGCGGCCACGCAGCGCCCCCCAGGCGCACTCGAGGCCGATCAGCAGCAGGAACACCGGAGTGGCCAGGACGATCACCTGGCTCGGGGAGAGACTCATGCGCCCATTTTGGCGCGGGTCAGCTCAGGGCCCCTCTGGCATCTACCCGGATGATCTTCTCGACGCGGCCCTTCTCCAGGCCGCCGCCCACGCCGACCAGGAAGTCGTGCAGGTTGACCGTGGGGTCGACGTGGCCAGGGATCAGCCACACCACCTCGTCCAGCTTGGGCACGCGCTGGTTGCTGCCTGTGGGGCGCAGGATGCCGTGCTCGTCGCCGCCGTTTTCGTAGACCAGTTCGCCGGTGGGCGGCAGATCCAGCACCTTGGGCAGGCCGGAATCGATGGCATGGCTCTTGTGGCCGGCATCGCACACCGCGTGGCGCACGCCGGAACTCATGACCTGCGTCTTGACGAACAGCGCGTGCTCGAACTGAGGCTGCGCGGGATCGCGTTCGTTGGCGGCGTAGTCGGCGTCCATGAAAAGGAAGCTGCCCGCCTGCAGTTCCCCGAACACGCCGCTGGCCGTTTCCCACAGCATGCTGCCGGTGCCCGCGCCCGTCACCAGGCCCGGCGGCAGGTGTTCGGCCTCCAGCAGCTTGCGCGTGAACACCACGTCCTGCACCACGCGGGCGATGGCCTCGCGCCGCTCCTGCGGGCTGCGCAGGTGTTGCGCCTTGCCGTGGTAGGCCTGCAGGCCGGCGAAGCGCAGTGCGGGGTAGCGCCGGATCTCCAGCGCCAGGTTGACCGCGGCGCGCCCGGGCTGCACGCCGCAGCGGCCCTGGCCGACGTCGATCTCGACGAACACGTCGATGACGGCAGGCACGCCGCCGTGGCGGCGGTCGTCCATGGCCTGCGCGAGCCGGCGCACGCCTTCCACGCTGTCCACGGCGATCGCCAGTTGCCCGCGGTCGGCGGCAAGCTGGTGCGCCAGTTCGGCCACGCGGGTGAGCTTCGAAGGCGTCACCACCTCGTTGGAGATGTAGACGTTGTTGACGCCGCCGGCCACCATGGCTTCGGCCTCGCCGGTCTTCTGCACGCAGACGCCGACTGCCCCGGCCTGCATCTGCAGCCGCGCCAGCGCCGAGCTCTTGTGCATCTTGGCGTGCGGGCGCCAGCGGACGTCGTGCTTGCGCGCGAATTCGGCCATGCGCCCCAGGTTGCGCTGCATGGCGTCGAGGTCCACCACGAGGGCGGGGGTGTCGATGGCGCTTGCGGGCTGGCCGACGAGGCGGCGCAGGGAATCAGAAAGAGGTGTTTTCGTCGCTGGCTGCATGTTCCAGGTGCTGCGTGTCGGACCACCCCACGAGCGTAAACCCCTGCGGGGTCCACAGGAGCCGGTTGATGGCGCCATTCGGCAGCTGCCAGGTGCGCGGCGAGTTCACTTCCTGACCGGTTGCGATGCGGTACAACGTGTCCAGCACGCCGCCATGCGCGACCACGGCGATCAGCTCGCCGGCATGGCGCGCGGCGAGGTCGCGGACGGTGCGGGTCACCCGTTCGCGCAGCTGCAGCAGCGACTCGCCGCCGTCGGGCGGCTCCCAGTCGGGGATGCGCTTGCGCCACTGCTGCGCGTGCTCGGGCCACTTCTCGTGGATTTCGTCGAAGGTCTTGCCCTCGAACATGCCGAAGCGCCGCTCGCGCAGCCCGGTGTGGGCTTCCACGGGCATGCCGGCGGCGTCGCCGATGGCGCGCGCCGTCTCGTGCGCGCGGCCGAGGTCGCTGGAGTAAATGGCGCTGAGCTGCTCGGCGGACAGCGCCTGGCCGACGCGTCGCGCCTGCCAGCGTCCGGTTTCGTTCAGCTGGATATCCAGCTGTCCCTGGATCCGCGCATCGACGTTCCAGGCGGTTTCGCCATGCCGTACAGCAATGATGCGAGTGGCTTCCATAACCACATATTTTATGGAGTGGTCAGCTCCTGGAAAGCCGAATTTGCGTTGCGGGTTGTCAACCACCCACACGCACGTCGATGCGGCGCCAGCCCGGCGGTGGATTGGGGAAGCCCTGCATGGCTGCGTCGAACAGCACCGGGAACAGCGCCCGGTTGTCCAGCCACGGGCCTTCGTTGACCGCGCGCGTCTCGAAGACGACCTGGCTGGTCGCGAGTTCGCGCACGACGATGTTCGCCTCGCGATGGAACCAGACGGTGTCGTAGCGCGGGAACAGCGGGCCGCCGAAGCCGACGCCCATGCCGCTGTTGGAAATGCCGACACCCCAGCCGAAGCTGCCCCAGGTCCACGGGTCGGCGTAGGGCGACAGCACTTGCTGCGCCCGCGCCGTCACCTGCACGCTGAAGCGCGCGTCGGTGTCGTCGCGACGCCAGCCGGCCCGGCTCAGAGCGGGGGAGGCCATGGCCTCCAGCTCGCCCTGGTCGGGGGCGAAGGCCTGCTGCGAAGGCAGGCGCTCGAAGCGGAAAGTGGGTGGCTCGGGGACGGCGGCCAGCTGCGAGAAGCTCTGGACCGAGGCGTCGACGGTGTAGCCGGCCGCGCAGCCGCCGAGCGCGAACAGCACCGCCAGGGCGGCGAGAACGAGAGGGATGCGGCGCATCGCGGACACCTCCTGGAGCGAGGCGCCGCGCCGGCGCCTCAGAGCTGGATCACCTGCAGGCCGGGCAGGGCGGGCGCGGCGGGGAATTCCTCGTGGTCGAAGGCCTTGTCGCCGTTCTCGCTGGCCACGCCGTCGGCGGTGAGACCCTGGAAATCGTAGAGGGTTTTGTCCGCCAGGTGGGAAGGCACCACGTTCTGCAGGGCGTGCAGCATGTTGTCCAGCCGGCCGGGGAATTTCCTGTCCCACTCGCGCAGCATGTTGCCGACCTGCTTGCGCTGCAGGTTCTCCTGGCTGCCGCACAGGGTGCAGGGGATGATGGGGAATTCGCGCACCTCGGCCCAGCGCGAGAGGTCCTTCTCGGGCACGTAGGCCAGAGGCCGGATCACCATGTGCCGGCCGTCGTCGCTGACCAGCTTGGGCGGCATGCCCTTGAGCTTGCCGCCGAAGAACATGTTGAGGAACAGCGTCTGCAGCATGTCGTCGCGGTGGTGGCCCAGCGCGATCCTGGTGGCGCCCAGTTCGTCGGCCACGCGGTACAGGATGCCGCGGCGCAGCCGGCTGCACAGGCTGCACATCGTCTTGCCCTCGGGGATCTTGTCCTTGACGATGGAGTAAGTGTCCTGCTCCTCGATGTGGAAGGGCACGCCGAGGGACTTCAAATACTCGGGCAGCACGTGCTCCGGGAAGCCGGGTTGTTTCTGGTCCAGGTTGACCGCGACGAGGTCGAAGTGGACCGGCGCGCGTGCCTGCAGCTTCAGCAGGACGTCCAGCATGGCGTAGCTGTCCTTGCCGCCGGACAGGCAGACCATGACCTTGTCGCCCTCGCCGATCATGTTGTAGTCGCCGATGGCCTGGCCCACCAGCCGGCACAAGCGCTTTTCCAGCTTGTGGTTCTCCCGCTCGATCTTGCGATCGGGGGCGGCGGGGGTGGTTTCCTGTTCGATCCAGACGGCGCTCATGGCGCGTATTTTCTCATCCGCCGCAACCGGGCGCTGCTCGAGGGCCAAGCCTGGAATTCTTCACGGCGTTTCCCCCTGCGGCCCGATGCCCGCCGGGCTGGAGCCCCAGCGCACCGGGTTCTCCAGCGGCGGGTCGCGCGTGAACGCGCAGCCGCTCAAGGCAGCGAGGGCCAGCAGGACGCAAAGGAGGCGCATGGCGCAGTGTGGGCAGCGCCGGGCCGCGGACGAATTGGACGATGGTCCCATGCCCCGGATCGCGGCGGGGCGGCACCCTTGTCCCTGACCCAGACCGGGCAAATCGACTCGCAGCAGCCGGCTTGGGCTAACTTACGCATCCCATCCGATATCGCTTTCGGCAATCCCTGAACAGGAGAGGACCATGGACGAGAAGAGCACGGGCACTTGCCCGGTGATGCATGGCGGCGGCGTGGCGACGCTGCGCGACTGGTGGCCCAGGCAACTGGACCTGACGGTCCTGCACGCGCACTCCGATTTGTCCGACCCGATGGGCAAGGCCTTCGACTACGCGGCGGAGTTCAAGAGCCTGGACTACGCCGCCGTCAAGAAGGACCTCGCCGCGCTGATGACCGATTCGCAGGACTGGTGGCCGGCGGACTTCGGCCACTACGGGCCGCTGTTCATCCGCATGGCCTGGCACAGCGCCGGCACCTATCGCATCAACGACGGCCGCGGCGGCGGCGGCCGCGGGCAGCAGCGCTTCGCGCCCGTCAACAGCTGGCCGGACAACGTCAACCTGGACAAGGCGCGGCGCCTGTTGTGGCCGATCAAGCAGAAGTACGGCCGCAAGATCTCCTGGGCCGACCTGATGATCCTGACCGGCAACGTGGCCCTGGAGACCATGGGCTTCAAGACCTTCGGCTTCGGCGGCGGCCGCGAGGACGTATGGGAACCGGACCTGGACGTGTTCTGGGGCCCGGAAGGCAAGTGGCTCGCCGACGAACGCTATAGCGGCGACCGCGACCTGTCGAACCCGCTGGCGGCCGTGCAGATGGGCCTGATCTACGTGAACCCGGAAGGCCCGAACGGCAACCCCGACCCGCTGGCCGCGGCCAAGGACATCCGCGAGACCTTCGCCCGCATGGCGATGGACGACGAGGAAACCGTGGCGCTGATCGCCGGCGGCCACACCTTCGGCAAGACCCACGGCGCCGGGCCTGCGGACAACGTCGGTCCCGAGCCCGAGGCCGCGCCGCTGGAGCAGCAAGGCCTGGGCTGGCGCAACAGCTTCGGCACCGGCAAGGGCGGCGACGCGATCGGCAGCGGCCTGGAAGTGACCTGGACCACCACGCCGACGCGCTGGGGCAGCAACTTCCTGTGGAACCTGTTCGGCTACGAATGGGAGCTGAGCAAGAGTCCGGCCGGCGCGCACCAGTGGATCCCGAAGAACGGCGCCGGCGCCGGCACGATCCCCGCGGCGCACGACCCGTCCAAGCGCATCTCGCCGACGATGCTGACGACCGACCTTTCGCTGCGCGTCGACCCGGCCTACGAGAAGATCTCGCGCCGCTTCCTGGAGAACCCGGACCAGTTCGCGGACGCTTTCGCCCGCGCCTGGTTCAAGCTGACGCACCGCGACATGGGGCCGCGCGCCCGTTACCTCGGCCCGGAAGTGCCGGTCGAACCGCTGATCTGGCAGGACCCGATCCCCGGTGTCGACCACGACCTGGTGAATGCCGACGACGTTGCGGCCTTGAAGCGCAGCATCCTCGGTTCGGGGCTGACCGTGCCGCAACTGGTGGCGGCGGCCTGGGCTTCGGCCTCCACGTTCCGCGGCTCCGACAAGCGCGGTGGCGCCAACGGTGCCCGCGTGCGCCTCGCGCCGCAGAAGGACTGGGAAGTGAACCAGCCGGCGCAGCTGGCGCAGGTGCTGCGCAAGCTGGAGGGCATCCAGAAGGAATTCAACGCGGCCAACAAGGGCGGCAAGAAGGTCTCACTGGCCGACCTGATCGTTCTGAGCGGCGGCGCGGCGATCGAGGACGCCGCCAAGGCCGGCGGCTTCGACGTCCAGGTGCCTTTCACGCCGGGGCGCATGGATGCCTCGCAGGAGCAGACTGACGTCGAATCGTTCTCGCCGCTGGAGCCGGTGTCCGACGGCTTCCGCAACTACCAGCGCGGCCAGCAGCGCCTGAGCCCCGAAGAGTCGCTGGTGGACCGCGCCCAGCTGCTGCGGCTGACGGCACCGGAAATGACGGCGCTCGTCGGCGGCCTGCGGGTGCTGGGCGCCAACGCGGGGCAGGAAGGGCACGGTGTGTTCACGGCCAAGCCCGGCACGCTGACCAACGACTTCTTCGTCAACCTCCTGGACATGGGCACGCAGTGGAAGCCCACCACGGGCGGCGTCTACGAGGGCAGCGACCGCAAGACCGGCAAGGCGCGTTGGACCGCGTCGCGCGTGGACTTGCTGTTCGGGTCGCACTCGCAGCTGCGCGCGCTGGCGGAGGTCTACGGCTCTTCGGACGGCAAGGAGAAGTTTGTGCGCGACTTCGTGGCCGCCTGGGCCAAGGTCATGGACGCGGACCGCTTCGACGTGCCGCGGGCCACGCAGCCAACGACCCGCTAGCGAGGATGATCCCGCGTCGCCGCGCTATCGCTGGCAGCGCGTCGCGCGAAGCGGGAGACCGCAAACCCTAGCTCGGCCGTCGCTGACGGCCGGAGCTTTTCTTCAATGTTGGCGGGGACTTACCACTGCCCGGTCTCGACCCGGATCGCGACTTCGCAGTCGTCGAAGATCTCGAGCTTGGCGATGCGCACGCGCACTCCCAGCACGCCAGGCAACTGCATCAGCCGGCTGGCCAGCTTGCCGATCAGGCTCTCCAGCAGGTTCACGTGCTCCGACGTGCACTCCTCGATGATGATCCGCCGTACCTTGCGGTAGTCCAGCACGTGGGTGATGTCGTCGTCGCGAGGCAGCAGCGCCTGGGTGCCGAGGTTCAGTTCGGCATCCACCCGGATCGGCTGCGGCGCAGTCTTCTCGTGCTCGAGGATGCCCAGGCTGGCGTCGAAGCGCAGCCCTTCGAGGGTGAGGATCTGGGTGCCGGCCTTGGTCATTTTTTGATCGCTTACATCAGTGAGAAGTCACGGTCGAACTTCATCAGGTGCTGGCCGCCATCCACCAGCAAGGTGGTGCCGGTGATGGACTGGTTCTCCAACGCGAAACGCACGGTGGCAGCCACGTCTTCCGGCGTCGAGGAGCGGCCCAACGGCGACAGTTGGTGCAGCGCCTCGAACTTCTCCTGCGACAACAGGTGGCTCGTCAGCGTGAGGCCGGGCGCCACGCCCACCACGCGCAATTGCGGAGCCAGCGCCTGCGCGAGCAGCGTGTTGGCCGCTTCCAGCGCTGCCTTCGACAGCGTGTAGCTGAAGAAATCCGGGTTCGGGTTCCAGAGCTTCTGGTCCAGGAGATTCACCACCACACCGCGCGCATTGCGGGCGCTCACGTGGGCGTGCAAGGCCTGGGCCAGCAATACCGGCGCGGCCGTATTGCTGGCGATGTGTGCCGCGAGCGAACCAGCGCTGAAGCTCTGCGCGCTGTCGTGTTCGAAGCGGGACGCGTTGTTCACCACCGCATCGAGCTTGCCGAAACGCTGGACGACCTGGCCGAACAAGGCGCGCACCTGGGTTTCCTCGCCCAGTTCGGCCTGGAAGGCGGCCGCCCGCGGGCCGCAGTCCTGCGTGGTCTGCAGGGCTTCGTCCGCGGATCCGCGGTAATGCACAGCTACCTGCCAGCCGGCGCGCGCCAGGTCCAGGGCGATGGCGCGGCCCAGCCGGCGGGCGGCGCCGGTCACGAGCACGGTGCGGAAATCTGGCATCGGCCGAGTGTAAGGCGGGGAACTATCGCGCCGTGGTCCTCCTCCTACACCGCTTGTGCCGGCCCAGCCGAAGGCCGCACCACCAGCCCCGCATGAAGTCCGCCCGCCTCCTTCCCCTCGCACTCGCAATTTTTTCTACCGCCTGGTTCGTGCCTGCCGAAGCGCAAGCCGCGACGGCGCATCACGCCCACAAGCCGGTCCATGCGCGCCCGGCCGCAGCCAAGCCCAAGGCCCACTCGGCGACGCGCCACGTCGCCGCGCGCGCCAAGCCGGCGCCGCAACCCGTCGCGCGCAGCACCGTGCCGCAAGAGCTGGCCGTACGCGCCACGTCCGCTCTCGTCATCGACCCGGAAAGCGACCAGGTGCTTTACGGCAAGAACGCGACCTCCGTCCAGCCGATCGCCTCGCTCACCAAGCTGATGACCGGCCTGGTCATCGACGAGGCGAAGCTGCCGATGGACGAAGAGATCACGATCGCCGATGAAGACGTCGACCGCTTGAAGTTCAGCAGTTCGCACCTGCCGGTGGGCACGCGCCTGACGCGCAACGAGGCGCTGCACCTGGCGTTGATGTCCAGCGAGAACCGCGCCGCGCACGCGCTGGGCCGCACCTACCCGGGCGGCCTGGCGGCTTTCGTCGATGCGATGAACAACAAGGCCCAGCAGTTGGGCATGAAGAACACGAAGTACGTGGAGCCCACCGGCCTGTCCAGCGCCAACCAGTCCACGGCGCGCGACCTGGCGACGCTGGTGGAGGAAGCGGCCGACCACCCGGTGCTGCGCGAGTTCTCCACCTCCACCGGCTACCAGCTGGATGCCGGCAAGCGCAGCCGGCATTTCGGCAGCACCAACCCGCTGGTGCGCGACCCACTTTGGAAGATCACGCTGCAGAAGACCGGCTACATCCGCGAAGCCGGCCAGTGCCTGATCCTGGAAGCCCGCATGGCCGGCCGCAAGCTGATCATGGTATTCCTGGATTCGGCGGGCAACCTGGGCCGCATCAAGGACGCGCAGGCCGTGCGCAAGTGGCTGGACTCGCGGCCCGAGCTGCTGAACGCCAGCAGCCGGTAAGGGCACATCGGGGACAATCGCCCGGTGAAAGAAGCAACGGTAACGAGTGCGCTGGCCCGCCTGGCCGCGCAGCAGATCGAGCGCAACGGCGGCTGGCTGCCGTTCGACCGCTACATGGCGCTGGCCCTCTATGCGCCCGGCCTGGGCTATTACGCGAACGCCTCGCGCAAGTTCGGCGCGCTGCCCGAATCGGGCAGCGATTTCGTGACGGCGCCGGAGCTGACGCCGCTGTTCGGGCGCGCGCTGGCGCAGCAGGTGGGCGAGGCACTGCGCGTCACGGGGACCCACGAGGTCTACGAGTTCGGCGCCGGGTCCGGCGCGCTGGCGGAGCAGTTGCTGGACGCGTTGGGCGAGAGCGTGAAGCGCTACACCATCGTCGATCTCTCGGCGACCTTGCGGCAGCGGCAGCAGCAGAAGCTGGCGCGCTTCGGCGACCGCGTGCAGTGGGTGAGCGAATTGCCCGAACAGATGGCGGGCGTGGTGGTGGGCAACGAAGTGCTCGATGCCATGCCGGTGAAATTGCTGGTGCGCAAGCAGGGAGTGTGGTGTGAGCGCGGCGTCACCGTGGCCGAAGGCAAGTTCGCCTGGGCTGAGCGCGAGACGGACCTGCGGCCGCCGGTGAAAATCCCGGGCGACCACGACTACCTCACCGAAATCCATCCCCAGGCCGAAGCCTTCATGCGCACCCTGGCCGACCGCCTGCAGCAAGGCGCGGCCTTCTTCCTGGACTACGGCTTTCCCGAGTCCGAGTACTACCACTCGCAACGCAACACCGGCACCGTGATGTGCCACCGCGGCCACATGGCCGACCCCGACCCGCTGGAAGCGCCGGGCGAGAAGGACATCACTGCCCACGTCAACTTCACCGGCATCGCGCTGGCCGCGCAGGACGCC
The DNA here is from genome assembly GCF_012927085.1 of Ramlibacter agri. NCBI lineage: Bacteria > Pseudomonadati > Pseudomonadota > Betaproteobacteria > Burkholderiales > Comamonadaceae > Ramlibacter > Ramlibacter agri. Next base: position 419,484 of record NZ_JABBFX010000003.1, read on the forward strand.
GGCCTGCCCGTGCTGGGCTACACCAGCCAGGCGCGCTTCCTGTTCAACTGCGGCATCCTGCCCATGCTGGACGAGGCTTCGCTGGTGGATCGGACTGCCGGCCAGCGCCTGGTGAACGAGCACGAGATGGGCGAGCTGTTCAAGGTGATCGCCTTCCACAAGGGCGAGTTCTGGGACGCCCAGGGCTTCCGCGCAGGCGACCGCACCGGCCGGCTCTGAAAACCAAAGGCCTCGTATCGAGGTCGTATCGGCCTGCTTTCGTAAAACTTCGGCCAGCAATTGGCGGAAGATCAGTCTTGCCTGGCTGAAGTCGCGCTCCTAGTATCCGAACCGGACCCGGCCTCAAGCCCGGGCGAGGAGACAAGCCGCGTGACCCGCTGGGACCAGCTTTCGGCCGCCGAGATGGACGTGCTCCAGACCGTGTTCTGGTCGGCGGGCAGCTCGCGCAATGCGCTCGCGGGCCGGCTGGATTGCTCCAAGAGCCGCGCGAATGCGCTCGCCGCCGGCCTCATCGAACAAGGCCTGCTGGAAGAGACGGGCCTGCAGGTGTCCTCCGGTGGCCGCCGCCCCGAGACCTTGCACCTGGCCCGCGGCCTGGGCGTGCTGGTCGGCGTGGACCTCGGCGCCACCAGCCTCGACGTTGCCGTGATGCGGCCCGACATGGGCGTGCTGGCCCGCCATTCCGAAGACGCCGACGTGCGCGCCGGTCCGGGCGTGGTGCTGGCGCGCGTGCGCGAGGTGATGCGCGAACTGCTGGCGCGCTGTGGTGCGTCCGGCAAGGACGTCATCGGCATCGGCATGGGCGTGCCGGGCCCGGTGGACTTCGCCAGCGCGCAGCTGGTGAACCCGCCGCTGATGCCGGAGTGGGACAGCTTCTCCATTCGCGACTACTTGGGCGAGGCATTCAGCGCCCCGGTGTTCGTGGACAACGACGTCAACCTGATGGCGCTGGGCGAGCTGTGGCGGCTGCAGCGCAGCCTGCCGAACTTCCTGGTCATCAAGGTCGGCACCGGCATCGGCTGCGGCATCGTCTGCCACGGCGAGGTCTATCGCGGCGCCAACGGCTCCGCCGGCGACGTCGGCCACATCTGCGTCGACCAGGCCGGCCCGCGCTGCCATTGCGGCAACCTGGGCTGCGTAGAGGCGATGGCCGCCGCACCGGCGATCACGCGTATGGCCGTCGAAGCGGCGGAGCAGGGCGAGAGCGCCGCACTGGCCGACTGCCTGCGCGCCAACGGCAGGCTGACCGCCGTCGACGTCGGCCAGGCCAGCCGCGGCGGCGATGCGGCGGCCAACGCCATCATCCAGCGCGCCGGCAACCTGATCGGGCAGATGCTGGCCTCGGTGGTGAACTTCTTCAATCCGTCGCACGTGTTCATCGGCGGCGGCGTCACGCAGATCGGCCCGCTGCTGCTGGCCTCGGTGCGGCAAAGCGTGTACCACCGCTCGCTGGCGCTGTCGACGCGCCATCTCGACATCCAGTACACGCCGCTCGGCGGCCAGGCCGGCCTGGTGGGCGCGGGCGCGCTGGCCATGCAGGAATCCTTGAAGCTGCACGGGGCGAAGGCATGAGCCTGACCGTCGAATTCCGGAAGGTCACGAAGAGCTTCGGCCCGGTGCAGGTGCTGCACGGCGTGAGCTTCGCCTTCGAGCCGGGTCGCACCTACGGCCTGCTCGGTGAGAACGGCGCCGGCAAGTCGACCTTGATGAAGATCCTGGCCGGCTACCTCGAGCCCTCGGGCGGCGAGGTGCTGGTGGACGGTGCGCCGCGCCACTTCCGTAATTCACGCGAGGCCGAGGCGGCCGGCATCGTCCTCATCCACCAGGAATTCAACCTGGCGGAAGACCTGACGATCGCGCAGAACATCTTCCTCGGGCACGAGAAGAAGCGTGGGCTGCTGCTGGACGACGACACGATGCGGCGCGAAGCGGCCCAGGTGCTGCGGCAAGTAGGCCTGCAGGCCAGCCCCGACACGCGCGTGCGGCAATTGATCGTCGCCGAGAAGCAGCTGGTGGAAATCGCCAAGGCGCTGGCGCGCCAGGCCCGCCTGCTGGTGATGGACGAACCTACCGCGACCCTCACGCCTGGCGAGACCCAGCGCCTGTTCGCGGTGATGGCGCAGCTGAAGGCCGAGGGCGTGACCTTGGTCTACATCTCGCACAAGCTCGACGAAGTGGAGAAGGTGACCGATGAAGTGGTCGTCATGCGCGACGGCCGCTTCGTCACCCGCCAGCCCACCGCCAGCCTCACGCGCCACGAGATGGCCAACCTGATGGTGGGCCGCGAACTCTCGGACCTGTTCCCGCCCAAGGATCCGCCACCGGAAACTCCGCCGCTGCTGCAGGTGCGCGGTTTCCGCGTGCCGGGCTGGGCCGAGGACGTGAGCTTCGAGGTGCGCGCGGGCGAGATCCTGGGCTTCGCCGGCCTGGTCGGCGCGGGCCGCACCGAACTGTTCGAGGGCCTGCTGGGGCTGCGCCCCGGCGAAGGCGAACTGCAGGTCGATGGCAAGCGGCTGCAGCTGCGCAACCCGGGCGAAGCGGCCAACGAGGGCATCACCTACCTGAGCGAAGACCGCAAGGGCAAGGGCCTGCACGTCGACTTCGGCCTGCGCCAGAACCTCACGCTCATGAACCTGCACGCGTATGCGCAGCCCTGGCTGAACCCCGCGCGCGAGCAGCAGGCCTTGAAGGAAGCCGTGCAGTCCTTCGGCATCCGCACCGGAGACCTGGAGCAGCGCGCATCCGCGCTGTCCGGCGGCAACCAGCAGAAGCTGGCGCTGGCCAAGGTGCTGCAGCCGAAGCCGCGCGTCGTCGTATTGGATGAGCCCACGCGCGGCGTGGACGTCGGCGCCAAGCGCGACATCTATTTCCTGGTCCAGCGGCTGGCGCGCGAAGGCCAGGCCGTGATCGTCATCTCGTCGGAACTCGTGGAACTGATCGGCCTGTGCCACCGCGTCGCCGTGATGCGCGCCGGCCGCCTCGCCGCGACCCTGGACCAAGCCGGCCTGACCGAGGAAGACCTCATCGCCCATGCCACCGGAACTCGTTGAACGACAGGCGCGCCCGGCGCGCGCCGCCGCCCTCTGGGGCAAGCTGCACGGCTTCGGCCCGATCGCCGGGCTGGTGCTGCTTTGCATCGCCGGCACCTTGCTCAATGGCGACTTCGCCACCGTCGGCAACGCCATGAACGTGCTGCAACGCACGGCCTTCATCGGCATCATCGCCGTGGGCATGTGCTTCGTCATCATCAGCGGCGGCATCGACCTGTCGGTAGGCTCGATGGCGGCGCTGATCGCGGGCTGCATGATCCTGGTGATGAACAAGGTGGCCGGCAGCATCGGCTCGCCGGTGGCCGTGATCGCCATCGGCATGCTGCTGGCGCTGCTGCTGGGCGCGCTGTTCGGCCTGGCGCACGGCCTGCTGATCACCAAGGGCCGCATCGAACCCTTCATCGTGACCCTGGGCACGCTGGGCATCTTCCGCGCCTACCTCACCTACTTCGCCGACGGTGGCGCGATCACGCTGGACAACGCGCTGGCCGACGTCTACAGCCCGGTCTACTACGGCAGCCTGCTGGGCATCCCTTTCCCGGTCTGGGTGCTGGTGCTCGTGGCGCTGCTGGGCGCGCTGGTGTTGAACCGCACGGCCTACGGCCGCTACGTGCAGGCGATCGGCTCCAACGAACAAGTGGCGCGCTACGCCGCGGTGGCCGTCGATCGCGTGAAGATCATGACCTACATGCTGCTCGGGCTGTGCGTGGGCGTCGCCACCGTGCTGTACGTGCCGCGCCTCGGCTCCGCCTCGCCTACGACCGGCATCCTGTGGGAGCTCGAAGCGATTGCCGCCGTCATCGTCGGCGGCACGGCCCTCAAGGGCGGCGCCGGCAGCATCACCGGCACCGTGGTGGGCGCCGTGCTGCTCTCGGTGATCAGCAACATCCTCAACCTCACCAGCATCATCAGCGTGTACCTCAACGCGGCGGTGCAGGGCTTCGTGATCATCATCGTCGCCTTCCTGCAGCGGGGGCGCCGGTGAAGCCGCTTTTCCAACCTGGCCGCGAGGGCGGCTTTCATCCCAAGGAGACAACCATGACGCAATCCACCCGCCGGCTGGTCCTGGGCGCCACCGCCGCAGCCGTCGTCCTGCTCGCCGCACCCGCCTGGGCGCAGGCCAAGAAAGAGGTGCTGGGCGTGTCCATGCCCGCGGCCACGCACAGCTTCATGGCCGGCGCCGTGTACTGGGCCAACGAGGCCAAGAAGGACCTGGAGAAGGCGCACCCCGGCATGCAGGTGATCGTGAAGACGGCCGCCAACGCCTCCGAGCAGGCCAGCCAGCTGCAGGACCTGGTGACGGTCAACAAGATCACCTCGCTGGTCGTCTTCCCCTTCGAGTCGGCCGCGCTGACCAAGCCGGTGGCGCAGGTGAAGTCCAAGGGCGTGTACGTCACCGTCGTCGACCGCGGCCTCACCGACCCGAGCATCCAGGACGCCTACGTCGCCGGCGACAACACCGCCTTCGGCAAGATCCCCGCGGAATACATCGCCAAGTCCCTGAACGGCAAGGGCAACATCGTGGCGCTGCGCGGCATCCCGACCACGCTCGACAACGAGCGCATGGACGCCTTCAACGCCGTGATGAAGGGCTATCCCGACATCAAGCTGCTGGACGCCAAGCACGGCAACTGGAACCGCGACGACGCCTTCAAGGTGATGCAGGACTACCTGACGCGCTTCAAGGACATCGACGCGGTCTGGGCGGCCGACGACGACATGGCCGTGGGCGTGCTCAAGGCCATCGAGCAGTCCAAGCGCAAGGACATCAAGCTGGTGTTCGGCGGCGCCGGCGCCAAGGGCGCGATCAAGACGCTGATGGACGGGTCCGATCCGCTGATCCAGGCCAACGTGTCCTACTCGCCCAAGTTCATGTACGACGCGATCAAGATGACCGGCGAGGCGCGCCTGAAGGGCGAGAAGCTGCCCGCGAACAACATCATCCCGTCGGTGCTGATCACCAAGCAGAACGCGAAGGACTTCTACTTCCCGAACTCCCCGTTCTGACCATGGCCCGCCCCATCACCCTCTTCACCGGCCAATGGGCCGACCTGCCGCTGCGCGAGCTGGCACCTCTCGCCAGAAGCATGGGCTACGACGGCCTCGAGCTGGCCTGCTGGGGCGACCACTTCAACGTGCAGGAGGCGCTGGCCAGCGACAGCTACTGCCGCGACAAGTGGGCGCTGCTGAAGGAACACGGGATTACCTCGCTGGCCATCGGCAACCATCTCGTCGGCCAGGCGGTGTGCGACCTGATCGACGCGCGCCACCAGTCCATCCTGCCCGCGCACGTGTGGGGCGACGGTGACCCGGAAGGCGTGCGGCAGCGCGCCGCGAAGGAACTCGCGGACACGGCGCGGGCCGCCGCGAAGTTCGGCGTGAGGACGGTCACCGGCTTCACCGGCTCCTCGATCTGGCACGCCACCTACGCCTTCCCGCCGACGACGCAGGAGTTCTGGGACGCGGGCTTCGCCGATTTCGGCAGGCGCTTCACGCCCATCCTCGACGCCTTCGAGCAGGCCAACGTGAACTTCGCGCTGGAGGTGCACCCGACCGAGATCGCCTTCGACATCGCATCGACGCAGCGCGCGATCGAAGCCGTGAAGGGCCACAAGCGCTTCGGCTTCAACTTCGACCCCAGCCACCTGGCCTACCAGGGCGTGGACTACGTGAAGTTCCTGCGCACCTTCCCGGACCGCGTCTACAACGCCCACATGAAGGACGTGTGGTGGGGCAAGGGCGACGGCACGGTGGGCGTCTTCGGCGGCCACACCAGCTTCGGCGACGCCCGCCGCTTCTGGGATTTCCGCAGCGTCGGCCGCGGCATGGTGGATTTCGAAAGCATCATCGTCGCGCTGAACGACATCGGCTATGGCGGCCCGCTGTCGGTGGAATGGGAGGACAGCCGCATGGACCGCGTGCATGGCGCGACCGAGAGCGCCGCGTTCTGCCGGCGGCTGGATTTCAAACCGGCGGTGGGCGCTTTCGACGCCGCCTTCGCCCGGGAGAGCCAGTGACGAAGCTGCGTTATGCGATGGTCGGCGGCGGGCAGGGCGCCTTCATCGGCGCCGTGCACCGCAAGGCCATGGCGCTCGATGGCCAGTACGAGCTGGTGGCGGGCGCGCTGTCGTCGACGCCGGAGAAGGCGCGCGTTTCGGGCCGCGAACTGGGCCTGTCGGAAGACCGCAACCACGGCGACTGGCAGGCCTTGCTGGCGGACGAACTGCGGCGGCCGCGCAGTGAGCGCATCGACGTGGTCTCCATCGTCGCGCCGAACCACATCCACTTTCCCGTGGCCCAGGCCTTCGTGGAAGCCGGCTTCCACGTCGTCTGCGACAAGCCGCTGGTCCACACCGGCGCGCAGGCGGCCGAACTGGTGGCGGCGGTCGGGAGGCAGGGCACGGTGTTCGGCGTCACCTACAACTACACCGGCTACCCGCTGGTGCGGCAGGCCCGCGAGATGATCCGGCGCGGCGAGCTGGGCACCATCCGCAAGATCGTCGTCGAATACAACCAGGGCTGGCTGGCGACGAAGCTGGAAGCCGAGGGCAACAAGCAGGCGCTGTGGCGCAGCGACCCGGCGCAAAGCGGCGGTGCCGGCGCGCTGGGCGACATCGGCTCGCACGCCGAGAACCTGGTCAGCACGGTGACGGGGCTGAAACTGGAAAGCCTGTGCGCCGACCTGACGTCCTTCGTGCCGGGCCGTGCGCTGGACGACGACGCCAGCATGCTGCTGCGCTTCGAAGGCGGCGCGCGCGGCGTACTGGTCGCCTCGCAAGTGAACACCGGGCTGGAGAACGCCCTGCGGCTGCGCGTGTCCGGCACCCTGGGCTCGCTGGAGTGGCGGCAGGAGGAACCGAACCGGCTGCTGCACTCGCCGCTGGACGGACCGCCGCGCGTGCTGAGCCGCGGCGCGCCCTGGCTGCACGAAGCCGCGCAGCGCGCCACGCGCATCCCGCCGGGGCATCCGGAAGGCTTCATCGAGGCTTTCGCGAATGTCTACCTCGGCGTGGCGGCGGCGATCCGGGCCAGGGCGAAAGGCGTGGCGCCGGATCCGCTCGAGGCCGACTATCCGGACGTGGAAGCAGGCGCGCGCGGAGTGCGCTTCATCGAGACGGTCCTGGAGTCCGCGCGCAGCAGCGCGAAATGGACGCGCTTGGCCGGCTGAAACACGGCGCCCGCCCGAACCCCTAAACTGGCGGACATGATTCGCTGGGTGATCGTCGTCTTCCTCGCGCTGATGTTGATCAGCTGGCTCACGCCGCTCCTGCACAAGCTGGGCTTCGGGCGCCTGCCGGGCGACCTGAACTTCAAGCTGTTCGGGCGGCAGATGAACGTTCCCCTCACCACCACCATCCTGCTGAGCCTGCTGTGCGCGGGCCTGGCGCGCCTGCTGTAGCACCCATGAAAGCCTGCATCGACATCGGCGGCACCAAGGTCGCCGTGAGCCTCAATACCGGCGCCGGACTCGACCTGATCGGCCGGCGCAGCGAACCCACCATCAAGGTCGGCAGCAGCGATGCCGTGGCACGCCAGGTGATCCGCATGGTGGACGAAGCGTGCGCCGAAGTGGGCATCGATCCGAGCACGGTGCAGCGGGCCGGCATCTCCTCCACCGGTCCCTTCATTCGCAATGCGGGGCTGATGGAACTGAACACCCCCAACATCTGCGGCGGCATGGCCGGGGCGGCAGCCCGGGCGCTGCCCAACGACTGGGTCACGGCGCCGATCGAGGCGCCGCTGCGGCACCGCTTCACGCAGGAAGTGCGCATGGAAAACGACTGCGTGGCCGCGCTGGAGGCCGAGCGCAAGTGGGGCGCGCTGCAGGGCTACGAGCACTGCGCCTACGTCACCTGGAGCACCGGCATCGGCATGGCCTTCTGCGTGGACGGCCGCATCCTGCATGGCAAGAACGGCAACGCGGGCCACGGCGGCCACATGTTCGTCAGCGACAACAGCGATGCCCTTTGCGGCTGCGGCAACATCGGCGACCTGGAGTCGCTGGTAAGCGGCACCGGCATCGAGCGACGCTTCGGCGCCAATGCGGCGCAGCGTCTGCGCGGCGCGCGCTCGGGCGAGCAGGAGGCGATCGAGCTGGTCGACGACCTGTGCCGCATCATGGGCCGGGCGTTGTACAACATCACGGCCATCCTCGACCTGCAGCGCATCAGCCTGGGCGGCAGCGTGTTCACCAACAACATCGACTACCTGTTGCCGCGGCTGCAGGGGCAGGTGCGGGGGAAGTTGCCGGCGCTCACCGACGGCCTGGAACTTGTGCCCGCGGGGTTGGGCGACAAGGTCGGGGATTACGCGGCGCTGGCCTTGTTGATGTGAGGTGTCGTGCGGTCCGCAGCGGAGCTGCGCGCCCTAAGGGGTGGCGGGATCGGTTTTCAACAGATCCGAAACGACCTGCACCCGCGCCTGGTGGATCCGATTGCCGATCGCATCGCCTTCCAGGCCCTGCTCGCGTGACTGCGCCGCGATGGCAGCGGTGTCCACGGCGCGGGCCGCGTTCAAGATCGCCAGCAAGCGATCCTTCTGCGGATAAGGCCGCTCCTGCAGGCCGCCGCGGCCGCGCGCGTCGCACTCGCAGGCCTGCAGCACCTGCTCGAAGCGCTGCGGCTTGCGGAAGGCGTCGCAGCGTTCCAGCAGCCGCACCAGCGCCGCCGGCCCCGCCTCGCTGCTGCGATGGATGGCGCCGTGCTCGTAGGCGACCACGCGGGCCAGTTCGCGGCAATCGGTGGGCACGCGCAGGCGCTCGCACACGTCCTTCAGCAAGTCGGCGCTGCGCTTCTCGTGGCCGATGTGCCGCGGCAGGATGTCCGCAGGCGTGGTGCCCTTGCCCAGGTCGTGCGTCAGGCAGGCGAAGCGCACCGGCAGCGGCGCCTGCAGCCGCGCGCTCATGTCCAGCACCATCATCAGGTGCACGCCGGTGTCCACCTCGGGGTGGTAGTCGGCGCGTTGCGGCACGCCCCACAGCCGGTCGACCTCGGGCAGGATGCGTTCCAGCGCGCCGCATTCGCGCAGCACGTCGAACATGCGCGAGGGCTGCGCTTCCATCAGGCCGCGCGCCAGTTCCTGCCACACGCGTTCGGGCACCAGCGCGTCCACTTCGCCGGCGGCCACCATGCCGCGCATCAGCTCCAGGGTCTCGGGCGCGAGCGTGAAGTTGTGGAAGCGCGCGGCGAAGCGCGCCACCCGCAGGATGCGCACGGGGTCTTCGCGGAAGGCCAGGGTCACGTGGCGCAGCACGCGCGCTTTCAGGTCCGCCTGGCCATGGAAGGGATCGACGATGCTCCCATCGTCGTCCTGCGCCATCGCGTTGATGGTGAGGTCGCGTCGGGCCAGGTCCTGCTCCAGCGTCACTTCGGGCGCGGTATGGAAGGCGAAGCCGTGGTAGCCCTTGGCGGTCTTGCGCTCGGTACGGGCCAGCGCGTATTCCTCGCGGGTCTCGGGATGCAGGAAGACCGGGAAGTCCTTGCCGACCGGCAGGTAGCCGGCATCCATCATCTGTTCGGGCGTGGCGCCGACCACCACCCAGTCGTGGTCGTTCACCGGCAGGCCCAGCAGCGCGTCGCGCACCGCCCCGCCGACGCGGAATGTTTGCATGGGGGCAGTTTAAGGCCCCCGCGCCCTCACCGGCCCGTGCGGTAAGGCTCCTCGAAGTCGAGGAACTCCTTCTCGGCCAGCGCGCCTTCCACCCAGGCCTGCACGCCCGGCAGGGCGCAGACGCGGCGGATGTAGTCGGTGATGTTGCCCGGCACCGGCAGCGCGTAGTTGCGCAGGCGCAAGCAGATCGGCGCGTAGTAGGCGTCGGCGATGCTGAACTCGCCGAACAGCAGCGGCCCGCCGTGTTCCTCCAGCAGCGCCGTCCACATGCCCACGATGCGCTGCACGTCGCTGCGCACCTGCGGCTGGTCGCGCCAGGCCAGCGCGCCGGCCTGCGGCAGCATGGCTTCGATGTTCATCGGGCAGTGCGTGCGCAGCGCGCCGAAGCCGGAGTGCATCTCGGCGCAGGCGCTGCGCGCCCGTGCACGGGCCACCGGGTCGCGCGGCCACAGGGCCTTGTCCGGGAACTTCTCGGCGACGTATTCGCTGATGGCCAGCGAATCCCAGATCGCGAGGCCTTCGTCTTCCAGCACCGGCACGCGTCCGGCGGGACTGAGCTTCAGCATCTCCTGCTTGAACTTCGTGTCCTCGCCGAAGCCGTCGAAGCGCACGAGCCGCTCCTGGAAAGGGATGCCCGCCTGCTTCAGGAGCACCCAGGGGCGCATGGACCAGGACGAATAGTTCTTGTTGCCGATGGTGAGCGTGAGCATGGCGCCTCCGGGTGGTTCCAGTGCGCCGGATGCTAGCCCTTCGGGCACCGGGATTGATGCAAAAACCCGCCCGGATTGATGCCCGCTAGAAGTTCGCGCGGTCGGTCGGGTCGGCGGAACCGGGCTGCTTCGGGCGCTCCGGGCGACGGCTGATCCGGCGATGGCCGCGCGGGCCCAGCACCCGTTTCAGCGGCTTTTCCAGGGCCAGCACGAACAGCAGCAAGAGCGCGCTGACGACCGCCGTTCCTTCCCGGCCCAGGCCGGCCGCGGTGCCGATGGCGGCCGTCATCCAGATCCCGGCCGACGTGGTGAGCCCGCGCACGTGCTCTTCCTGCGGCCGCTTCAGGATGGCGCCCGCGCACAGGAAGCCGATGCCGGCCAGCAGGCCCTGCAGCACGCGGCTGACGGCGTCGTCGCTCATTTGCAGCTGCTGCGGCAGCAGCACGAACAAGGCCGAGCCGGCGCAGACCAGCATGTGCGTTCGCGTGCCGGCCTCGTGGCCGTGGCGTTCGCGCTGGAAGCCGATGCAGCCGCCCAGCACCACCGCGACCGCCAGGCGCAGCAAGGTGCGCGTGAGCTGCTCGGCGTCCCCGAGGTCGGAGAACTCCGCGGCGATGGTGCCGGTGACGGTCTCCCAGCCCATGCCTCAGGGCAGGTCGGTGTTGGAAGGCGGCTGCGCGGTGTCGCGCGGGCCGACGGTGCCCAGGCGCGCCTTCAGCGACTGCGGTTGCCCGCTCAGGATGGCGGCGTAGAAGGTCGTGTTCGACACCACCTTCTTCACGTAGTCGCGGGTTTCCTGGAAGGGCACGGTCTCGGCCCAGGCCGCGCCCTCCAGCACCGGGCCGTTGCGCCAGTTGCGCGGCCGGCCGGGGCCGGCGTTGTAGGCGGCCGCGGCCATGGGCATGGAGCCGCCGAAGTCGTCCAGCACCAGCTTGAGGTAGCCGGTGCCGATGGCGATGTTGGTCTCGCGCTCGTGCAACTGGTCGACGGTGAAGCCGGTCATGCCCAGCTTCTTCGCCGTCCAGCGCGCGGTGGCGGGCATGACCTGCATCAGGCCGGCGGCGCCGACGTTGGAGCGCGCGTCCATGACGAAGCGGCTTTCCTGGCGCATGAGGCCGTAGACGTAGGCCGGGTCCAGCCCGATCTCGCGGGTGCGGCGCAGCACCGCGTCCTTGAAGGGCATGGGATAGCGCTGGTCGACGTCGAATTCGGCCTTGGTCCGCTCGCTGGTGTTGATGCAGCGGTCCCAGACTTCGCGGTCGCAGGCGTACTGGGCGGCGGCCAGCAGGTCGCGCTCGCCCATGCCGCCCGCCTGGTGCAGGTTGGTGGTGTAGTTCCACTCGCGCACGCCTTCCGGCCGCAGGCCGATGGCGATGGCATACAGCGCGCGGTTCAGGCCGGGGTCCTGGCGCACCGCGGCTTTCTCGGCCTCGGTCAGCGGCGCCGGCTTGGGCGGCACGGCCACCAGCTGGCCCAGTTCCTCCATGGCCAGCTGCTCGTAGAAGCCCTTGGGCGAGGCGATCTTCTCCAGCATCTGCTGGGCCTCGGCCCGGTTGGCCTCGGTCTTGCCGGTGGCGAGCAGCGCGCGCGCCTTCCAGTAGGTCCAGGCCGGGTCGGCGCGGGCCTCGTCGGACATGGCGTTGACCGCCTGCTGCACCATCTTCCAGTCGATGCCGTTGGGCGCGCGCAGCGCCGCGCGCACCTTCCAGGCGAGCAGGTCATCGCTGAGGTAGCTGTCGCGGGCGACGTGCTGGTAGTAGCTGGTGGCCTCCGGCAGCATGCGCTGGGCGGCCTGCTTGCCCAGGACGCCCCAGATCCAGTCGCGCTCCTCGGGGCTCAGTTGCGGGCCCCACTTGCTATCCAGGAGGGCGGCAGCGTTGTCGATGTCGCTGGTGGCCAGCTTGATCAGGGCCAGGCCGATGATTTCGCGCCGCACGCGCGAAGCCGCGACGATCTTGCTGCGCAGGAACTTGGTCGGGCTGGCGTTCAGGTCGGCCAGCGCGGGCAGCGCCTCCGGGGCGACGATTTCGACGGCGGCGCTGACCGCGCGCGGCCGGTTGGCCTCCATCGCCAGGCGCGCCTTGCGCCAGCCGTCGGCGGTGGTCAGCCCCTGCTTTTCGCCGATCAGGCGGCTGGCGGCCAGGGTGCAGCCGTCGTCGGCGTCGCGCTGGGCAAACCAGTACTTGCGGACCTCGTCGGGCAGCGTGGCCGGCATCTTGGCCGCGCCGTCCTGCAGGTACTGCACCAGCAGGGAGTAGCAGCGCAGCTCGCGCTCGTCGCGCATGCGGTAGGCCGGCCAGGCCGCGGCGAAGGTGTCCCAGTCGCGCCGCTGGCCCAGCTGCATCAGCCAGTCGGCCCGCAGGCGGTCTTCCTGGTAGGTGTTGGCGTACTTGGTGAAAAAGGCCTGCACCTCCGAGGTGGAGGCGGTGTCCAGGCGGGCGCGCAGCTCCCAGTAGGCGGCCCAGGCTTCCAGCACGTGGCCCTGGGCGGCCGGCAGCAGCGCCGTGAGCTTGGCCTTGTTGTTCTGGCGGAAGGCCTGCTGCATGTCGAGCAGCACGTCGTCCTTCGGTTGCGCCTGCGCGGCTCCCGCGACCAGCAGGACCGCGAACGATGCCAGAATCGATCTCAACTTCATCGGGAAATTATGGACAGGTCAGAGGAAAAAAGGGCTTTGCGCCAGGGGCTGATCGAGCAACGCCTGAAGATGCCCGACCGCCTACAGCGCGCCGATCTTTTGCAGCGGGTGATGCGCATCTGGCTGGTGGGGCGTCCCGATACCGTGATCGGAGCATACTGGCCGATCAAGGGCGAGTTTGACCCATTACCCGCGCTGCACCGCTGGAAAGAAGACGGAGAGCTGCTGGACGATCCCCAGATGCGGCGCATCGGCCTGCCGGTGGTCGACAAGGTCCATCAGACCTTGAAGTTCCACGCATGGTTCCCCGGCTGCCCGATGGAAGAAGACGCTTTCGGCATCCCGAAGCCGAAGGACACCGAGATCGTCACGCCCACGCTGCTGTTCGTGCCCTGCGTCGGCTACACGCCGGGCGGCTACCGGCTGGGCTACGGCGGCGGTTTCTACGACCGCACGCTGGCCGCCCTGCAACCCAAGCCCTTCACCGTCGGCCTTGGCTTCGCCCAGGGCTTGCTGCCGAACCTGGAACCGGAGGCGCACGACGTCGGGCTGGATGCGATCCTCAACGAGCTGGGCGTGGTCTGGCCGATCTCCTTGGGGGACGATTGAGGAGCGGACTTCCGAACGCAAAAGACGCGAAAGCACGCAAAGGACGCAAAAGGAAACCATTTCTTGTTTTGCGTCCTTTGCGGAACCTTTTCGTCTTTTGCGTCCGGAAGTCCGCCTCCGCCTTCAATCCAGGTTATCCACGGTATCCGGATCCGGCACCTCCCCGATCGTCTGCCGGGTGACCTTGCTCTGTTGCAGCAGCCATTCGCAGAAAGCCCGGATCTCCGGCCGCTGCGCGCTGCGCGGGCCGACGATGAGCCAGTAGGCCATCGGGGAATCCATGCGCAGCTTGGGCAAGGGTTCGATCAGGTCGCCGTTGGCCAGGCTTTCGGCCACCAGCGGCAGGCGGGCGAGCACCACGCCCTGGCCGGTGAGCGCGGCCTGCACCATCTGGTAGGCGTAGTTGAAGTAGAGCCAGCGCTTGGGCTGCAGCTTGGACAGCCCGTGCTCGTCGAACCAGCGCCGCCACGACAGCCACTGCAGGTGCGTGTGGTGGGCGTCGCCGGCCTCGATCAGCGCGCACTGGGCCACGTCCGCCGGCTTGACGATGGCCGGGCCGCTTTTCAGCAGCCACGGGCTCACCACCGGCGTCAACTGCTCGCCGAACATGCGCACGGAGTTGGCCGGCATGCTCGCCATCGGCCCGTAGCGCAAGGCCAGGTCGACATCGGCCACGTCCAGGTCCACGGCGGAATCCGAGGCGTCGATGCGGATGTCGATTTCCGGGTTGTCGCGCTGGAACTGCTCCAGCCGCGGAATGAGCCACATGGAGGCGAAGGACGCGAAAGTGGTCAGCGCCACGCTGCGCCGCCCGGCGCTCTGGCGGATCTGGCGCACCGCGCCGTCGATGCGCGGCAGTGACTGCGACACCGCCATCAGCAGCAGCCCGCCGGCGCTCGTCAGCTCCACCGCCCGGGTGTGGCGCAGGAACAGGCTCACGCCCACCTCCTCCTCCAGCGCCTGGATCTGGCGGCTGACGGCCGACTGCGTCAGGGCCATCTCCTCGGCCGCGGCGCGGAAATTCAGGTGGCGCGCCACCGCCTCGAAGGCGCGCAGGTGGCCGGCCGAAATGGGCCGGGTGCGCAGGTGGGTTTGTGAATGCTGCATGACGGATTGATGCGATCCCGGAATCAAAAGCTTAGCCCGATTTCATTGGACCGCCAAGCGTGCGTGCAACATCATTCAATGCCGAAACGCCATCAACCCGGAGAACGCAATGAACGCGACGACCGCCCAGAACCTGCAAGCTGCTCCCGCCACGGCCCTGCCGGGCACCTGGAAGCTGGCCCGGGGCCGCGCCGTCACGCTGCGCCCGGCCAACGATGGCATCCTGCGCGTGGCCCACGGCCGCGTGTGGGCCACTTTCGAGGGCCGCCATGGCCTGACGCCGGAAGAGTCAGGCGACCATTTCCTGGAACACGGCCGCTCGCTGTTCGTGCGGGCCGGCCAGCAGGTGGTCATCGAGTCCTGGAACGCCGGCGGCTGCGCCTCCTATTTCGCCTGGGACCCGGTCTTCGTGCCCGAGTCCGTGGGCACGGCGCAGCGCCGCGTGCGGCTGGCTGGCGTCGCGCAACCGCTGTCCGACCTCCGCCTCGCCTTCGGCCTGGCGGGCAGCGCGTTCGTCCGGCTGCTCGTGGGGATCGCCCGCTTGGCCGCACCTGCCGCCCATAATGGCCGGCATGGCAACGCCCTCCCGGTCCGCTGATCCACCGCACATCGTCGTCATGGGGGTGGCCGGCTGCGGCAAGTCCGTGGTCGGCGCCCAACTGGCCGCGCGGCTGAAACTGCCGCTGGTGGAAGGCGACGACTTCCATCCGGCCAGCAACATCGAGAAGATGCGCCACGGCATCCCGCTGACGGACGTCGACCGGGCTGGCTGGCTGCAGCACCTGGCTGACGAACTGCGGGCCCGGCCGGACGGCGTGGTGCTGACCTGCTCGGCGCTGAAACGCTCGTACCGCGAGACGCTGCGCGGCGCGATGCAGCCTTTGCATTTCCTGCACCTGTCGCTGACGCCGCACCAGGCGCTGGAGCGCGTCTCGTCGCGCACCGACCACTTCTATCCGCCCAGCCTGGTGGCCAGCCAGTTCGAAGCGCTGGAGGACCCGAAGGGCGAGGCGCTGGTGCTGCAGGTGGACGCCACCGAGCACGTGGACCGCATCGTCGAGCGGGCCGTGCGCTGGCTGGCCGTTACGGCTTAGCGCAGGTCTCCACCCATTCCACCTGCGCGCCGAGGCGCGTGATGTTCTCGGCAAAGCGCGGATGGGCGCGCCGCACCGGCGCGGCATTGCGAATGACGGACTTGCCGGGGATGCTGGCGGCCACCATCAGCAGCGCGATGGCGACGCGGATGATGTAAGGGCTCTCCACCTCGGCCGGCGCCAGGGGCTTGCCGCCGAAGGTCACGGTGCGGTGCGGGTCCGACTGGAAGGCGTGCGCGCCGAACTTGGCCAGCTCCGTCGTCCAGCACATGCCGCCGTCGTAGACCTTGTTCCAGAACATCACGCTGCCCTCGGCCTTCACGCCCAGCGCCACGAAGATCGGCAGCAGGTCGACCGGCAGGTAAGGCCAGGGCGCGGCTTCCACCTTGGGCAGGATGTTGGGGGTGAAGGGCTCCTTGACCTTGAGCTTGCCGTCGACGACGGCGCGCGACCAGCCGTCGTCGTGCAGCACGCGGACGCCGAACTTGGCGAAGGTGCGGTCGATCAGCGGGAACTGGTCGGGGCGCGAATTCTTGACGCGCACATCGCCGCCGGTGATGGCGCCCAGCGCGAGGAAGGTGACGACCTCGTGGAAATCCTCGGTGAAGCTGAATTCACCGCCGCCCAGTTCGCGCACGCCGTGGATGGCCAGCCGCGAGGTGCCCGCGCCTTCGATGCGCGCGCCCAGCATGGCCATGAACTGGCAGAACTCCTGGACGTGCGGCTCGCTGGCCGCGTTCATCAAGGTCGAAGTGCCATCGGCCAGTGCCGCGCAGAGCACGAAGTTCTCGGTGGTGGTGACTGAGGCGTAGTCGGTCCAGTGATGGTTGGGGCGCAGCGCGGCGCCGGCGCGCAGCAGCAGGCCGTGGCCGCCGCGTTCCACCTGCGCGCCGAAGCGCTCGAACACTTCCACGTGCGGGTCGATCTCGCGCGCGCCCAGCGTGCAGCCTTTCACGTCGTCCTCGATGCGGGCGGCGCCGAAGCGGGCCAGCAGGCCGGGCACCAGCATGATCGAGCTGCGCATCTCCTCGGGCAGGCGGTCCTGGACGGGGTCGAAGCGGGTGTCGCGGTGATGCAGGTCGAGGATGCCGGACTCGAAATCGACGCTCACGCTGCTGCCCAGGCTGCGGAAGACGTCGAGGATCTTGCGGACATCGGTGATGTCGGGGACGCCGCGCAGCCGCACCGGCTCGCGGGTGAGCAGGGTGGCGCACAGGACGGGCAGCACGGCGTTCTTGTTGGCGGAGGGTGTGACGCGGCCCTTCAGGGGCGCGCCGCCGTGGACGATGAGATGCGAAGACATGGCGGCCATCTTGCGAGCCGGCCCGCGCGAACGCCAGGGAGAGTGTCTTCCGGGCCCGGAAGAAAAACTCCGCGCATTCAACAATGCGTAACGCGTTTCGAATAGGTAAAATCGCAAGCTTCCTGCAGGAGACATGATGAGCAAAGCCTTCGCGAGCCAGGCCGACCTGGCCGACAAGAAGATCACCTTCGAACAGCTTTCCGCCCACTGCTGGGCCTATACCGCGGAAGGCGACCCCAATTCCGGCGTCATCATCGGCGACAAGTACGTGCTGGTGAGCGATGCCACCGCCACGCCTTCGCTGGCGCGCGACCTGATCAAGCGCATCCGCGCCGTCACCGACAAGCCGATCAAGTACGTGCTGCTGACCCACTACCACGCGGTGCGCGTGCTGGGCGCGAGCGCTTTCGTGGCCGAAGGCGCCACCGAAGTGATCGCCAGCCAGGGCACCTACGAGCTGATCGGCGAACGTGGCGCCGAGGACATGCAGTCCGAGATGGACCGCTTCCCGCGCCTGTTCCGCGGTTCCGAGGAGATTCCCGGCCTGACCTGGCCGACGCTCGTCATCGGCGGCGGCGTGCCCGGCAAGGGCGAAGTGCCCGGCCGCCTGGTGGTGGACCTGGGCGGCGTGCGCGTGCAGATCTGGTCGCCCGGCAACGGCCATACCCGCGGCGACACGGTGGCGTGGGTCGAGGAAGAAGGCGTGCTGTTCTCCGGCGACCTGGTCGAATACAACGCCGGCGTCTACACCGGCGACGCCCACCTGCAGGAATGGCCGGCGACGCTGGAAGCGCTGAAGGGCCTGAAGGCCAAGGCGCTGGTGCCGGGCCGCGGCGAGGCGCTGAAGGGCGAAGCCGAAGTGGCCGAAGGCATCGCCTACACCCAGCGCTGGGTGGAGACCCTGTTCGGCTGCGCCCGCGAAGCTGCGGCGCAGGACATGGACCTGAAGCAGGCCATGGCGCACACCCGCAAGTCCATGGACCCGATCTTCGGCCATGTGTTCATCTACGAGCACTGCCTGCCCTTCGACGTGAGCCGGGCCTACGACGAGGCCAAGGGTGTGAAAGTGCCGCGGGTGTGGACGGCGGAGCGCGACAAGGAGATGTGGGCGGCGCTGCAGGCGTAGGCGCCCACTGACACGACCGGCACCAGGCAACCGACAGCGTTGCCTGGCCCGTCTTCCTAAGCTGGGCCGGCATCCAAGGAGCCCCCATGCCCAACGAAGAGAAGCCGGTCCCGCGCATCCTGCAGCAGCAGCCGGCGCGCGAGAGCGACCCGCAGCAGCAGCAATCCGGCGCGACCGACTTCCAGTCGCATGCCCAGCAGGGCAGCGAAGTCGAGGGCGAAGGCAGCTACTCCGCCACGCGCAACTACCAGAAGAACGTCCAGGACTACCTGGACAAGGCGGACGTGCAGGCCGACGCCGAGAAGGCGAAGCCGCGCTCGGAGTCCGAAGCGCGCGAGTTGGATGAAGCCGAACGCGAAGGCCGCTCGCATTCGAAGGGGGAACGCTAGCGCCTCGAACGCTGGCTCGCGCTACGCGTCTACGTAGGGTGCGCAGCTCGCTGCGCACCGCGCACGGTGCCGGCCTTCCCCGCAGCCACCAGCGTCGCAACCGCCAACACCGTCAACACCCCTGCAAACGCCGGCAACCCACCCGCCTGCAACGCCACCCCGCTCACCAGCGGCCCCAAGGTGCCGCCCCACGTGTACCCGGTGATCACCGCGGCCGCGCCGCCCGCGGTGGCGCGCCCGGCATACGCGTGCGCCACCTGCACGATCGCCACCGTGTAAAGCGCCCCACCCGCGCCGCCAAAAACCAGGCCGCAAGCCCATAGCAGCCAATGCGCGCTGCCGGCAAAGCCGACGGCGACGCTCGCCAGCGCAAGCGCCACCGCCGCGCCCCCGAACACGCGCCGCACCGGCATGTGGTCCGCCGACCAGCCCGCTGGGTACTGCACCAGGAAACTGCCGACGCCGATCGCCCCTGCCACGGTGGCCGCGCTGCGCAGGTCGAGCCCCAGCGATGAGGCATGTGCCGCTTCGATGGCGCTCAGCCCTGCTTCGAACACGCCGCCGGCAAAGGCCAGCGCCGTCAGCCAGGGCACGGCGCGCAGCGCTTCCCAGGCGCTGGCGTGGGCCTGGGCCGCGGGTGGCGTCGACTTGCTGCGCACCAGCAGCGCGATCACCAGGCAGACGGCCACGGCGGCCGCGGCCAGCCACAGCGCCGCGCGCGCCTGCAGGCGCAGCAGCACCGGCAGGAAAGGACCGAGCGCCAGCGCCGCGCCCAGCGCGGTCTGGTACAGGCCCATGACGCGGCCGCGCATCTTCGGCGGCGCCTCCTGCGCGAGCAGCGCCTCGGTGGCGTTCCACAGCAAGGCGGCGCCGATCCCCACCAGCACTTCGGCGGCGCTCCAGGCCGCCAGGCTGTCACCGAGCGCATAGCCCACGACACCTACCAGCTCCAGCGCGGCGCCGGTGCGGTAGGTGCGCACCACGCCCAGCCGGCCGATCACGCGTGGTACCACCGGGATCAGCACGCCGATCAGCAGGAAGGCCAGCATGGAAAAGGCGCCGATGACGGTGGTGCCGTAGCCGCGCTGCTGCAACAGCACGGCGAGCACCGGGCTCACCATGGCGAAGGACATCACCGTGAGCGTCGTGGCGGTGCCCAGGCGCCAGACCAGGCCCAGGCCCGCGCGTTCCGGCGTCAAGAAGCCTGCCCCGCAAGCTCGCGCAGGTCGCGCTCGTAGCCGCGCAGCCGGCGCACCGCTTCCTGCCGCTGCGCAGTCGTCGTGCTCTCCTGCACCGCGCTGAAGGTGCGGCAGCCTTCCTGCAGCAGCTGGTCCTGCCAGGCGCGGTAGGCGAGGTCCGGCGAATGCTGGACGCGATCGAGGTAGCCGCGCAGCGCCGTGCGTGCGGCGTCCGGCGTCGTGCCCGGCTCCTGCATGCGGCGCAAGGTCTGCAGCAGGTCCTGCTGGCGCCGCTTGCGCTCGGCCAGCACCCGCTGCGGGTCGTAGATGGACTGCGCGATGCCCTGGCGCAGCACCGCGCGCTGCGGAGCGTCCAGCGAGCCGTAGATCATCTCCAGCTTGTCCAGCATCTGCTCATAGCGCTTCTCGCGCACCTCCTCGGGGCCGGGCTGGATCCACTCGCGGGTGAACTTCTCGTTGTTGCCGCGGTACTTGCGCTCGATGTGCCGCAGCTGCGCCGGGCCGAGCGATGCCGCGAGCTTGAGGATGGCCGGCTCCGCGTGCTCGGCGGCGAAGCCCAGGCGGGACTGCACCTCGGTCACGACGCCGCAGGCCTGCTGCGGGCTGATGCTGGCCGGCGCCAGCTGCTGCATGCGCACCAGCAGGTCGGCGAATTTCGGCACCTCTTCGCGCCGGTGCCAGGCGTGCAGGCTGGCGAGTTCCTGCTTGGCGGCCGGGGCCTGCTGCTCGTTGAAGTCGATGTAGCTGTCGAGCCACCAGTAGGAGACGTCGGTCAGCGTGTTGTAGCCGAGCTTGATCGCGCTGCAGGCGGCCAGCGCCAGACCGATGGCCAGCACAAGGATAATCCGGGGCAGACGCAAACCGATCAATCTCATGGGCAGGAAGGTACACGAATGATGGCAGTCGATGTGGTGGTGATGGCCGCGGGTAAGGGGACGCGGATGAAAAGCCGCATCCCGAAGGTGCTGCATCGCGTCGGCGGCCGCCCGATGATCGAGCACGTGATCGCCACGGCGCAGGCCCTGGGCGCGCGCCGCACCATCGTCATCACCGGCCATGGCGCCGAGGAGGTGGAAGGCTTCCTGCGCGCTTCGGCCCAGGGCGCCGCACCCGCCTTCGTGCGCCAGGAACCCCAGCTGGGCACCGGCCACGCCGTGCAGCAGGTGGTGCCGGTGCTGCCCGATGACGGCATCGCGCTGATCCTGAACGGCGACGTGCCCCTGATCCGCCCGCAGACCCTGCAGGCCCTGGTGGAAAAGTGCGGCGGCCAGCGCCTGGCGCTGCTGACGGTGGACATGGCCGACCCCACCGGCTACGGCCGCATCGTGCGCAGCGGCGACGCCGTGCAGGCGATCGTGGAGCACAAGGACGCCACCCACGCCCAGCGCGACATCCGCGAGGTCTACACCGGCTTCATGGCCGTGCCCGAGCGCAAGCTGAAGGACTGGCTGGCGCGGCTGAAGAACGACAACGCCCAAGGCGAGTACTACCTGACGGACATCGTGGCCTTCGCCGTCGCCGACGGCTGCGAAGTGGTGGCTGCCAAGGCCGGCGAACAGGTGGAGGTGGATGGCGTGAACAGCCCGCTGCAACTGGCCGACCTGGAACGCGCCTTCCAGCTGCGGCAGGCCCGTGCCTTGATGGAGCAGGGCGTGCGCCTGGCCGACCCGGCGCGCTTCGACCTGCGCGGCGAGCTGCAATGCGCCCAGGACGTGGAGATCGACGTCAACTGCGTGTTCGAAGGCAAGGTGTCGCTGGGCGACGGCGTGCGCATCGGCCCCAACTGCGTGATCGCCAATGCCAGCATCGCCGCCGGCGCCGTGATCCACGCCTTCACGCACATCGACGGCGAGAAGCTGGGCGTGCAGGTGGGCGAGGGCGCGCTGGTCGGCCCGTTCGCGCGGCTGCGCCCCGGCGCCAAGCTGGGCGCGGAAGTGCACATCGGCAACTTCGTCGAGGTGAAGAACTCCACGATGGCCAAGGGCGCCAAGGCCAACCACCTGGCTTACCTGGGCGATGCGCAGGTCGGCGAACGCGTGAACTACGGCGCGGGCAGCATCACGGCCAACTACGACGGCGCCAACAAGCACAAGACCATCATCGAGGCGGACGTGCACGTGGGCAGCAACTGCGTGCTCGTGGCCCCGGTGACCATTGCCGCGGGCGGCACGGTCGGCGCAGGCTCGGTGGTGAACAAGGACACGAAGACCGGCGCGCTGACGGTGGCGCGGGCGAAGCAGGCGAGCATCGAGGGGTGGAACCGGCCGAAGAAAAAATAGGCGTTACTTGCGGGGCAGGCCGACCCTCGGCCTGAACTTTGCCCGCTTCACGCTGAAGAACGCCTTCACGTTCCGCACGTTCGCGTCGCTGGTGAACAGCCTCTGCGCCAGCGCCAGGTAGTCCTGCATGTCCCGGGCGTGCACCACCAGCACGAAGTCCGGCCCAGGCGAGACGCGGTAGCACTGCTGCACCGCGTCGTCCTCGATCACGCGCCGCTCGAAGGCCTCCTGCTCCTCGTTGCCCTGCCGGTCCAGCGAGACCTCCACCACCGCCTCCAGCCCTTGCCCCAAGGTGCGGGCCAGCAGCTCGGGGCTGAGGATGGCGATCTCGCGCTCGATCAGCCCGGCGTCGCGCAGCCGCTTGACCCGCCGCAGGCAGGTGGGTGGCGACAGGTGCACCCGCGCCGCCAGTTCCTGGTTGGTCAGGGAGCTGTCCGCCTGCAGCTGGTCCAGCAGCGCCAGGTCGGTCGCATCCAGCTCCAATGATTTCAATTCTTCCGGCATTGAGAAATCTTATTTCGTCACTATATTGTTGAGCAATAATATTTCCAAATACAGGAAAAGTAGCAAGCAAATTGCAACAGGAGGGGCCTACAGTCCCGTCATCCCAAAGCAAAAGGTCTGAACAACATGTGCGGCATCGTCGGCGCGGTCTCCACCCGCAACATCGTCCCCATCCTGGTCCAGGGGCTGCAGCGCCTGGAATACCGTGGCTATGACTCCTGCGGCGTGGCCGTCTATGCCGACGGCCTGAAGCGCGCCCGCAGCGTGTCGCGCGTCGCCGAACTGATGGAGCAGGTGGACGCCGAGAAGATCGCCGGCGGCACCGGCATCGCCCACACGCGCTGGGCCACGCACGGCGCGCCCGCCGTGCACAACGCGCACCCGCACTTCAGCCATGGCCCCGGCGCCGACGCCGCCACCGGCGCGGGCCGCATCGCGCTGGTCCACAACGGCATCATCGAGAACCACGACGAACTGCGCGCGGCCTTGCAAGCCAAGGGCTACAAGTTCAACAGCCAGACCGACACCGAGGTCATCGCGCACCTGGTGGACAGCCTCTATGAAGGCGACCTGTTCGAGGCCGTGAAGGCCGCCATCGTGCAACTGCATGGCGCGTATGCGATCGCCGTGTTCTGCAAGGACGAACCGCACCGCGTCGTCGGCGCGCGCGCCGGTTCGCCGCTGGTGCTGGGCGTGGGCAAGGACGAGAACTTCCTGGCCAGCGACGCGATGGCGCTGGCCGGCGTCACCGACCAGATCGTCTACCTGGAAGAAGGCGACGTGGTGGACCTGCAATTGGGCCGCTATTGGATCGTCGACAGGAATCACAAGCCGGTGCAGCGCCCGGTGAAGACGGTGCAGGCGCACAGCGGCGCGGCCGAACTGGGCCCGTACCGCCACTACATGCAGAAGGAAATCTTCGAACAGCCGCGCGCCATCGCCGACACGCTGCAGGGCGTGGAAAGCGTGATGCCGGAACTGTTCGGCGACGGCGCCTACAAGGTCTTCAAGGAGATCGATTCCGTGCTGATCCTGGCCTGCGGCACCAGCTACTACGCGGGCTGCACCGCCAAGTACTGGCTGGAGTCCATCGCCAAGATTCCGACGCAGGTGGAGATCGCCAGCGAATACCGCTACCGCGACAGCGTGCCCAACCCGAAGTCGCTGGTGGTCACCATCAGCCAGAGCGGCGAGACGGCCGACACCATCGCGGCGCTGAAGCACGCGCGCGAGCAGGGCATGGAGCACACGCTGACGGTGTGCAACGTGAGCACGTCGGCGATGGTGCGCGAGTGCAAGCTCGCTTACCTCACGCACGCCGGCGTCGAGATCGGCGTCGCTTCCACCAAGGCTTTCACCACGCAACTGGCCGGCCTGTTCCTGCTGACGCTGGCGCTGGCGCAGGTGAAGGGCCGCCTCACCGAAAGCCAGGAAGCGCAGCACCTGAAGGCGATGCGCCACCTGCCCAACGCGCTGCAGGCGGTGCTGGCGCTGGAGCCGCAGGTCATCAGCTGGGCCGAGGACTTCGCGAACAAGGAGAACGCGCTGTTCCTGGGCCGCGGCCTGCACTACCCGATCGCGCTGGAAGGCGCGTTGAAGCTCAAGGAGATCACCTACATCCACGCCGAGGCCTATGCGGCCGGCGAACTGAAGCACGGCCCGCTGGCGCTGGTGACCAGCGAGATGCCGGTGGTGACGGTGGCGCCCAACGATGCGCTGCTGGAAAAGCTGAAGTCCAACATGCAGGAAGTGCGCGCCCGCGGCGGCGTGCTCTACGTGCTGGCCGACGCCGACTCGCACATCGAGAGCAGCGAAGGCATCCACGTCATCCGCATGCCGGAGCACTATGGACCGCTGAGCCCGCTGCTGCACGTGGTGCCGCTGCAGTTGCTGGCGTATCACACGGCGCTGGCCAGGGGGACCGACGTCGATAAACCCCGAAACCTGGCGAAGAGCGTAACAGTGGAGTGAACCTCCGCTCTCGCTTCTGGAAAAAGCAGCCGCCACCGGCGGTACCCGCCTACCGCCTGGACGACGTCCCGGAGGATCGCGACCCGGTCGACGAGCGCGACCTCGTCGCGCACACCAACCAGGTCGCCGACGAACTGGAGCAGCTCAAGTCCGCCTGCCACGCAAAGGGCAGGGCGGACCTGGCCGCCCGGTTGGAATGGGAGATCAACGGCTACGCGGCCAACGTGCCGACTCCCACCTATCGTTGCATCGAAGCGCAGCTGCGCGGGGACATCTGTGGCGGCCGGCACCATCGGCCCTTGCCGCGCCCGTTCGCGCACGACGACTCCGCCATCTCGACCCGGCTCGGGCTGCGCCAGATCCGGCAGATCCCGGGCCTCGCCGACGCCCTGCGTGAGGGCAAGACCTTCTTCACCCGTCCGCATGAAGGCATCGACTACAGCATGGCGCTGGAGTTCTGCAGGGCGTTCCCGGGGACGAACTACCTGGTCGTCAGCACCCACACGCGTGTGCCGGTCGCCAATGTGCACAAGATGGTCGACGAGGTCGCGAAGTACTGCCGCGCGATGGCTGCGGCCGCCGGCAACAAGCCGGCCTGGTGGTAGAACGCGGGCATGGCCCTCGCAGACATCCTTGCCCACGTCCGGCGCCTCTTGCGCGCCGACGCGCAGCTGCGGCCGCCGGCGCAGGCCCCGCGACTGGACGACGTTCCGCCCGATTGGCCGCAGGACGATCCGCTCGACCCGCGGGATCCCTTCGAATACGCGGCGCAGGTGGCCGCCGAACTGGAGCGGCTGAAGGCCCTGTGCCTGCAGGAAGGCAGGCCGGAGTTCGCCGAGCGCCTGGACTGCGAGATCCACGGCTACCCGGACTACTTCTCGCCGAGGTCGGCTGCAGTGTCGCGGCCGGAAACCCAGGAGGAGCTGGACGCGATCCTCGCAGCGTTCGACCAGGCCGACATGCGACGTGCCGGCTTGCCGGACGCTCCGCAGGACGAGCCGGCTGGCGAAAAGCTCACCGGGCTCGAAGCAACCGTCCCTCCTGCCAAGGAACGCCCGCCCGCGCAGATCGCGACCCCCAGCTACCGCACCGTCGACGGGCAACTGCGCGGAGAGATCAGCGATGAGGTAGAGACCCGGCCGCTGCCGGCGTCCTTCGCGGGCCCACACTACTGGCACACGCCGCTGGGCCTGCTGCGTTTGCGGGAGATCCCAGGCCTGGTCGAAGCCTTGCAGGAGGGCCAGGCCTACTTCGTCATCCCGCTGGACGACAACAACTACGTCCTGAACCGCGAGTTCGCGACGACGTTCCCGGATTCGGGATACGCCATCACCCAGACCTGGCTGCGCGTCCCGGTGGCCAGCGTGCACAAGTTCATCGACAAGGTGGCCGGGTACGCGCGGACCCTGGCCGCCTCCGCGGGCAACAAGCCGCCCTGGATGTAGCGCTCACCGCGCGCTGGCAAACGCCGCATCCATCATCACCTGCGTCCCGCGCGAGAACTCCAGCGGGCACGCATAGCCCCCGCCTTCCTGCACCGCGCGGTTGAAGGCAGCGGCCTGCAGTTCGTAGTGGTTCGCGGCAGGCCAGCGCTCGATGATGGTCTCGTTGCCGCGGTGCAGCTCCAGCCGCGCTTCGCCGAAGACGCGGGCGTTGAACGGCACGGGCAGCCGCAGCACGCCTTCTTCGCCATGGAAAGTCATCTCCTGGCGCGGATGCATGCGGATCGAAGTGAAGTTGACGTAGTCCGCCTCGCCGAAGCGCGCGGTGATGTCGGCGTAGACGTCGATGCCGTTGTCCCACTCGATGCGGGCCCGCACGTCCGTCGCCTCCAGGCCGGTGGCGAAGCGGGCGCTGCCCATGACGTAGCAGCCGATGTCGCGCAGGCCGCCGCCGCCCATGGCGGCCTGGTTGCGGATGTTGCCCGTGTCGCGGTTGTTGTACGTGAACGCGCCGTCGATGCGCCGCAGCCGACCCACGGCCCCATCGGCCAGCAGCTTGCGCACGCGCTGCCATTGCGGATGGTGCACGATCATGAAGGCTTCGGCCGCCAGCACGCCCGCGGCATCGCGCGCGGCGATCAGCTGGTCGAACTCACCGGCCTGCATGGTCATCGGCTTTTCGCACAGCACGTGCTTGCCGGCCTGCATCGCCTTCAGGCTCCATTCCACGTGCATCCGGTTCGGCAGCGGGATGAAGACCGCGTCGATGGCCGGATCGGCGAGCAGCGCTTCGTAGCTCTCATGCACGCGCAGGCCGGGGGCGAAGACGCGGAACGGAGCCGCCTTTGCCGCGTCCGACGTCGCCAGCGCGGCGACGTGGCCGCCAGGCGCCAGCGTCAGCGCCGGACCCATGAACTCCCGCGCGAACTTCGCGGCTCCGAGAATGCCCCATCGAACTTCCGCCATGATCCGTTTCCTCCGTGCGTGACGACTGGCGGCCAGCATACTCCCGGAGCGTGCGCTCACCCTTCACAACCGAATACAAGTGTGCGCGACGGCCGGTGCGCGGCGGCTGACGGGTGCTCGCGCCGCGCCGGCTGCCAGCTGCTCTACTTCCCGGCGAGGGGGACTGCCACATGGCTGCATGCGCGCGATCCTGCAAACTGCTCCTGGCCGTGAGCCTGGCCTGCGCCTGGTGCGGGCCGCGGGCGCAAGAAGCCGAGGCGCAAGCCCGCTTCGGCGCCGTCGCAGACGGCGTGGCCGGTTTCGTCGGCGTCGCCGCCGGCCTGCCGCTCAATCCGCTGCTGCCCGGCGTCGGCCTGGCTTTCAAGGCGGCGACCTTCCAGCATGCCGAGAGCCTGCCGGAGACCGAGCGCCCGCGCGCCTACGCGCTTGCGGCCGCCAGCTGGCAGGGCAGTGCGGCCGGCAATGCGTGCGCCGCGGCGTCCGTGCTTTCGGGCGGCTCCTTCGTGCCGACCTGCATCGCGGTCGGCGCGGCCTGGGGCTGGAAGACCTGGAGCGACAGCGAACGCGAGCGCCGCGATTCCGAACGCTGCGAGGTGTTGCGCGCCTTCGTCGGCAAGCCGAAGCTGCCTTGCGCCTTCATGCCGCGCGGAATCGAGCAGGCGGCCGCGCCGGCGCAGGCGGTGGTGGCCGCGCAGGACCTGGTCGCACCGTGATTACTTGTCCAGGGCCTTCAGTTGCGGAAACTCCACCTGGCAGCGCAGCCCGCCCGGCACGTTGCCCTGGCGGTTCGGCAGGTCCAGGCGCACGCGGAAGGTCGCACTGGCCGCATCGAAGACGCGGTCGATCACTTTCACCTCCGCCTGGTACTCGCCGCCCAGCGTCTCCGGCACCACGCGCCCCGTCATGCCGGGACGCAGCTTGCCGTAGTACATCAAGGGCAGCACCACTTCCACCCGCATCGGGTCGATGCGCGCCAGCTTCAGGATGGCCTTGCTGTCGGTGCCGTACTGGGTCAGCTCGCCGGGATTGAGCAGCCGGTCCATCACGACGCCGTCGAAGGGGCTGCGCAGGATGCGCTGGCTGACGAGATCCGCCGCGTGCCGGTAATCCAGCTTGGCCAGTTCCTGGTTCTCGCGCGCATCCTCGAGGTCGGCCTCGGCCACACGCGCTTCGGCCAGCGCGTCGTCGCGCGCCTGTGCAGCGACGAAGCTTTGCTTGACCAGCTGCTGGGCGCGATCGAGCTTGTTGGAAGCGTTCTCGGACCGCTGCGCGGCGGCCTTCAGCCGGCCCGCCATCCTCATGCGGTATTCCGACATCGCCATCGCCGAGCGCTCGACGCTGGATTCGAGTTCGACCAGCACGTCGCCCTTCCTCACGCTGTCGCCGCGCTGCACGGTGATCTTCTCGATCAGGCCGATGACGGGACTGCGCAGCTCGATCACTTCGGCCGGCTGGATCAGGCACTCGAAGGGCTTGGACCAGGCCGCGAGCGGCAAGGCCACAATCCCGAACGCAACTGCTGCACGAATCATTCGCCTCTCCCGGAAAAAGCCAAAAGCTGCTCGAGTTGCCGGTCGGTCTTCAGGTTCTGCAAGCGGATGGTGGCGCTGCGCCGCTCCGCCGCGCGCTGCGCCAGCTTGCGCAAGCCGCCGTATGCGGCGCCGGGCAGGCTGGAGCCGCCATCGCGCAGGCGCCGCAGCAGCCCGGCCGGGCCCGGCGCATAGACCGAAAAGATCTCGTCCTCCAGCGACACGATGGCCTCGCAGGTGCCCGGGTCGCCCTGGCGGCCGCAGCGGCCGAACAGCTGGCGGTCGATGCGCCGCGACTCGTGGTATTCGGTCAGGATCACGTGCAGGCCGCCTTTTTCCGCTACGCCTTCGGCCAGCCGGATGTCGGTGCCGCGCCCGGCCATGTTGGTGGCCACCGTCACTCGCCCCGGCTCGCCGGCGCGCGCGATCACCTCGGCCTCCTCCTTGTCCTGCTTGGCATTGAGCAGGGCGTGGGCGATGCCGCGGGCGGTGAGCACGGCGCTCAGTTCCTCCGAGGCCCGCACCGAGCGGGTTCCGATCAGCACCGGCCGCTGCGCGACCAGCGCGCGCTGCTCCACGCTGTCGGCGACCGCATCCCATTTCGCCGCCAGCGTGTCGTGCACGCGCACGCCCAGGTCGGCGCGGCGCGAGGGCTTGTGCAGCGGCACGCGCACAACCGCCAGCCCGTACACCGAATCGATTTCCCGCACCGCCTCGCTGGCGGTGCCGGTCATGCCGGCCAGGCGGATGTAGCGGCGGAACAGCCGCTGGTACGTGAGCCTGGCCAAGGTCTTGCGCTGCGCGGTCAGCTCGCAGCCTTCCTTGGCTTCGATCAGCTGGTGCAGGCCGTGCTCCCAGGAGCGGTCCGGCATCACGCGGCCGGTCGACTCGTCGACGATCTGCACCTTGCCTTCGCTCACCACGTAATGCTGGTCGCGGTGGAACAGCATCAGCGCCGTCAGCGCCTGTGCCACCAGTTCTTCGCGGGCCCGCACCGAGGCCCAGACGCCACCCAGGCCCTCGGCCTGTTCCGCCAGCAAGTCCTTGCCGTCGGCGGTGAGCGTGATGCTGCGCTCGGCCAGGTCCACGCTGAAGTCATCGTCCGCCGCCAGCGCCGCGGCGATGCGCAGCGCCGTGTCGTACTTCTCCTGTTCGCCGCCCGCGCCGCCGGACGAGGACAGGATCAGCGGCGTGCGCGCCTCGTCGATGAACACGCTGTCGGCCTCGTCGACGATGCAGAAGTACAGGCCGCGCAGCACCAGGCCGCCGTCGCGCGCGGGTCCGCCGCGCAGCCGGTCCAGCGCCAGGTGCAACTCGCTGCTGCGGCGCGCCAGCGCCGAGCGGTCGCGCAGGTAGTCGAAGGCGAGTTCCTTGTTGCTGCAGTAGGTGACGGACTGCGCGTAGGCGGCGCGGCGGTCCGGCTGCGCCATGCCCTGGATCACCACGCCCACGCCCAGGTCCAGGAAGCGGAACAGCGGCCCCATTTCTTCGGCGTCGCGGCTGGCCAGGTAGTCGTTGACGGTGACGACGTGCACCGGGTAGCCCGCAAGCGCCACGGTGCAGGCGGGCAGGGTGGCGGCGAAGGTTTTGCCTTCGCCCGTTTCCATTTCGACCAGGCGACCTTGCAGCAGCGCCCAGCCGCCCATCAACTGCGAAGCGTAGTGCCGCTTTCCCAGCACGCGTTGCGCCGCTTCGCGCACAAGGGCGAAACATTCGCCCACGAGTGCCGGCTCGAAGCCGTCGCGCCGCAGGCGCACGCGCATCCGGCGCGCGACCACCGCGAGTTCCTCGTCGCTGGACTCGCGCATCTCGCGTCCGTGCCGGTCCGTCAGTTCGACGATGCGCTGCAGGCGCCGCGCCGGGTCGACCAGCCGGTCGCGCAGCGGCCGCGCCGCGGACAGCAGGAAGCCCGCGGCCTGGTCGTGCAGCCCGGGTTGTGTCTCGGCGCGCTCGATGTAAGGCCGCCCGGTGGCGAGCTCGTCGTGTTCGGCCAGCAGGACGGTACTAGACGCCAAAGCGGGACAGGAACAAGAGGCGGATACCGCGATACCACTGGTAAGCCAGCGGCTCCATGTCGTGGTCGAAGCGCACATAGACCCGCTCCCCATAGACCGCGGGCCGCGGGATGCCTGACAACACGACGTCGAACTGGAACATGCGCTGCAAGGTCTTGGGGCCCTTGGAATCGCGCGGGTCGGTGGCAATGGCGCCACCGCCTTCCAGGGCCAGCGCGCGGCTGGGCAGGTATTCCTCGCCCGCCGGGACCTGGCGCACGACCTGGCCCTTGGCCACCCAGTCGGGATGGTTCACCAGCCGCACGCCCACGTCCACCGTCGCCTGGCGCACGAGGTCCGCTGCTTCCTGCGGCACGACGACGCGCGCCAGGGGCTCCACGTCGCCGATGACGTAGCCGAGCAAGGCACCTTTGCGGTAGTAGCGGCCGACCAGGTCGGGGCCTTCGGGCACGACGAACACGCCGTCGCTCGGCGCCTTGACGAGGAGTTCTGCCGCCTTCTGGCTCACCACGGCCAGCGCGCTGCGCTCGGCCTCGAGGCCTTGCCGCACCAGTTCGGCCTTTGCCTGGTCCGCCGCGAAAGCGGCGGCGTATTGGGCCTCCTGCTCCGCCACCTTGGCCTGGTGCAGGCGAACCTGGGCGACCAGTGCGGGGTCGCGGACGCGGATCAACAGGTCGCCGCGGGCGACGCGCTGGCCCGGCGTCGCCAGCAACTCGCCGACGAAGCCATCGGCGCCGGGACGCACCATCGCCTGCTCGGGCAACCACACCACGCCCTCGACCTGCGAGTGCTGCGGCATCGGCACGGCGAACAGCAGCACGGCCAGCACGCCGATGCTCCCCAGGGCCACCGCCAGCGCGCGTCCGCGCCGCTGGCGCAGGCGCGGGCCGGTCAGGTGGCGGACGCCGCGCACCAGCGGCACCACTGCCATGGTGAACATCGCCCAGCCGGCGAGCAGCACGCCGACGATGAAGAAACGGCTGGCGATGAACAGCGCGATGGCCACCGTCACGAGCACGCGGTACATGGACGACGCAGCGCCGTAGAACACGAACCAGGCCTTCTCCGACCGGGACGCTTCCGGCTGCTGCGCATCACGCACGCCGAAGGCATAGCGCTCGACCAGGTAGCCCCAGTAGCGCAGCGAGCGGGCCGACAGGTTCGGGATCTCGATCAGGTCCAGCAGGATGTAATAGGCGTCGTAGCGCAGCAGCGGGTTGCCGTTGAACAGCAGCGTGGAGACGCTGGCGATCACCATCACGTTGAACAGAATGGCGCGCACGATGCCCGGTTCGACCAGCAGCCACAGGTAGAAGGCCAGGGCGGCGAGGAACAGTTCCGCCGCCATGCCGGCCGCGCCGACGGTGGCGCGCTCGTACTTGGAGCGGAAGGCTGTGGACGCCGAAGCCTCCACATAGGGCACGGGCAGCAACACCAGCAGGATGAGCCCGACGTCGTGCACTTCGCCGCCGCCGGCCTTGGTGGCAGTGGCATGCCCCATTTCATGCAGCGCCTTGATGACCGGGAACACCAGGTACAGCACGAGCAGGTTGTTCAGCGCGAGGATGCGGTCCGAGAAGTTGTTGGTCAGCGCCGACCAGTGCGGCGGCACCAGGAACAAGGCGGGCAGCACCACGGCCAGCCAGATGAGGCCTCCCCAGCGGCTCCAGATGAAGCGGATCGGCCGCTGCCAGCGATCGAGGAAGGCATCCGGGTCCCACAGCGGGATGCGCAGCGCCATCGGGTTGGCGAAGGAGCGCCGCATGCGCGCGCGCTGCTCGCGCTCGCCGCGGGTGAACAGCTCCGCGGCGTCGGGCGTGACGTCGCTTTGCAGCAGGTCGGCCGCATGCAGCTGCCCGAGCAGCCGGATCATCTCGTCCTGCGTCGGCGCCTCTTCGCCGAGGCGCTCGTTGGCGATCGTCCAGAGCTCGTCGACGGTGCGCTGGCCGTCCATGGCTGCGATCAGCACCCGCGCCGCCGGCGTGAAGCGATGCACGCGGCCCGAAGCCGGGTCCTGCAGCAGGTACCAGACCGCGCCGCGATAGATGTGGCGGTGCAGCCTGGCGTGCGAGCGCAGCCGAGGCCGCAGGGCGGCGACCCGGTACCAGGCGTTGCTGAGAAGCGGTGCGCTCATGGTGGCACCGTCAGGGGATCCACTTCCACGCCCACAGGCGTGCCCAGTCCACCAGCCCGTGGGTCCAGATCCAGATGATCTTGCGGTCGCCCACCGTGATCTTGCCGACGCCTTCCATGCCCGGGCGCAATTGCGCAGAGGGGCTGTCCAGGCGTGCTTCGACGCGGAAGAAGTTGTGGCCTTCCTGCGGCGTCGAAACCGGCGTCACCTGCTTGACGGAAATGGGCAGGGGCCGGCCCGGGTTGCCGGAGAGCGCAAGCTCCCCGTGCTGGCCACTCGACACTTCGTCGATGTCGGCCTCGTCCACTTCCAGGATGACCCGGTAGGCATCCAGCGGCGCGACCTGGAACAGCATCTTGCCCTGTTCCACGGGCGTGCCGAGCAGCTGGCTCAGGTCGCCGGACACCACCACGCCGTCGAAAGGCGCGACCAGCGTCGCCCGCGAGAGCTTGTCCTCGACCAAGGCCAGCTGCGCTTCGGACTGGTCGACCTGGGCCGCGGTCACGGCCATCGCTGCGCGGTCCTCGGAAGCCATCGCCTGGCGGCGCTTGCCCTGCATCTGCTCGCGTTCGGAGCTGAGGCGCGTGCGTTCCAGCTTCAGGTCCTTGTCGTCCAGGCGGGCCAGGACGTCGCCCTGCTTCACCGCGTCGCCGGCCCGCACCATGCTTTGCGCGAGGAAGCCGTCGAACGGGGCTACCGCCGCGCGTTGCACCGAGCCCTCGATCACGGTCTTGGCGGAAACGCGGTAGGTGGCGGTCGCGAAGCTGCAGAAGGCGACGAATGCGACGACCAGCACGGCGACCAGCTTGATCCCCGGATGGCGCGGCCCGAACAGTGCCGCCGCCCACCAGCCCGTCGTATCGCGTAGGCGGGCCACCGCACCGCGTTCCGCCTTGCGCTTGAGCGCGAGGATCGGCCCGAGCAGCATGCCGGCGGTCCGGCACACTTCGACCGCCGTGGCGTCGAAGGGCTCGCCCCTGCTGCGCTCCAGCGTGATCACGCCGAAGGTGTGGCCGTCCTGCCGCAGCGGCACCGAGCAGATCGCCGCATCCTTGAATTCGCGCGCCAGTTCGGCGTGGGCAATGCCGCCCAGCTCGTTGGCGTCGCGCGGCGGGTGGACGACGGCGCCATCGAGGTCGATCACTTCGTCCATGGCCTCGCCGATCAGGCGCACCAGGCTGGTCTTGCGGTCGAAGCTGGCCGTGTGGGAGATCGCCTCCACGCGCACGCTGTGCTGGTCGGCGATGCCGACGCTGACGCGGTCGCATTGCAGCTGGCTCGCCAGTTCGTTGGCGACGGCCAGCGCCGATTGCGTGAAGCGGTCCTCTTGCAGTGCCGTGGCCGCCAGGTCGTTGGCGAGGCCCAGGCGCGCCACGGTGGCGTCGCGCCGGCGCAATGCCTCGTCGCGGAAATGCGCGACCAGCCAGGCGCTGGCCCAGTGCAGCAGCCGCAGCGCGCGTTGCAGGGCCACCTCGGGCCCGGGCGCGAGGTCCAGGACGACCGCGCCATGCAGTTCGCCCGAGACTTCGATGGGATAGCCGACATAGGCCGGCCTGTCGGGCGCGGGCGGCGCGCTGTCCGGCCCCACCACGATGCCGCGCCGCTCGGTCAAGGCGAGCTTGCCGGCCGCGGCCAGGTGCTGCACGTCACGCGTGGGGTCGGGCCACACGGCCGCGGCGGTGAAGGCGCCTTTCTCGTTGGGTCCGAGCAGCAGCAGCGCGCCGGTGACGCGGTCCACCTGCGTGCAAAGGATGGCGAGCCAGCTCGCGCAGAAGTCCGCGGTGTTCTGCGCGGACGAGAACGCGGCCCAGGCCGCGGCCTCGGCCCGGCCGCGGTCCTCAGCCTGCAGCGAATAGAGCGCTGCGCCAGCCATCCGAGTCAATCATGGACGGCCGCGGGCGCATCGGCCCGTGCCTCGGTTTCAGTTTCCTGCTTCCCGGCCATCCGGGTCCGCAGCCCGTCGAAATTGCGCATGGACTGCAGGTGCAGGTACAGGAGTTCGAGTTCGTCGGTCTTCGCCAGCTCGGCGAGCTTGTCGCCCGGCAGCGCCTTGAGCCGGCCGCGGTTCACCGCCCAGAAGCCACCCAGCGACAGGCGTTCGCCGGCTTCGGTGGAGATCTGCGCCTGCATCGGTTCCAGCAGCCCCAGTTCGCGCAGCTTGCGGCAGAACGCCTGGGTGCGCTGGAACTGCGCCTGGTAGTCCTGCAGGAACTTCAGCACGTTGCCCACGTACGCGGTGGGCTCGCCGTCCGCCCCGAACAGCGGCTGGCCGCGCCCTTCGCGGTTGAAGCCCGGGAAGGATTCGTCCACGCACAGCGTGAAGGTCTTGCCGTCGTTGCTGCTGGAGAACACGAAGGGATAGCGCCGCACGAAGGCCGGGATGTAGCGGGCCTGCCAGGAGCCGTCCGGCGCGAGGAACAGGTTCTCGTTGCCGCGCACGCCCAGGATGACGGCTGGCATGGTTGCCTCTTCCTGGCCCGCGAACACGATGGCGTATTCCGCCGCCGCCGCCGGGAACTCCACCGCCATGAGCTGGACCGAGTTGACGCTGCGCGCGAACGCGTAGTCGGCACCGGCCTGCACCGAGCTGCCACCGTGGCGGTCCCTGGAAACCGGGACCGCCGACTCGTAGAACAGAAGCTGGGTTGTCATCGGTGTTGACGCTCCTTTGTTTGAAATCAGGCTATCACTTCGGGCCTTACCTGGAAACGCCGTCCAGCTGGATACAGATGCCGGCGTTGGGGTTGAAGCAGTCGTCGTTGCGGCCCAGGTTGTTGAGGAAGTCGTCCAGCCACGGGCAGGCGTTGCCGCCGGTGCTCTTGCCGGTCGGCGCGCCGAAGTAGCTGCCGACGGCGGCCGTGAGGTCGATGCTCGGGGTGAGCGCCGCGACGCGGTCGCGCAGCTGGCTGGAGTTGTTGCCCGGGTCGAAGACCTTGTTCTTGCCGGTGCCGCCATCGAGCACGTCCTTGCGGCCGTCGTTGCCTCCCAGCAGCCAGTCGTCGCCGGCGTCGCCGTGCACCGTGTCGAGCCCGTCCTGCCCGAACAGCACGTCGTTGCCGTCGCCACCGTAGATGGTGTCGGCGCTGTTGCTGTCGCGGTCGCAGTCCTGCTTGCCGTATTCGATCCACAGGTCGGTGCCGCCCGAGACGCCCATCAGCCGGGTCAGCGCCTCGCCGACCTCGTGGCTGGCGTGGGCGAAGTCGGAGCGGCTGACGTTGGCGCCGCGGATGATCGTGCTGCTGATCATCGCGGTGCTGTCGCCGTAGACGAGGTCGTCGCCGGCGCCGCCGTAGATGACGTCGGAGTCGACGTGCACCACGTCCAGCCGCTCGCTGTTGTCGTGCCAGCCACCCTTGATCCACCAGTTCGCGCGGTCGCCGCGGCTCCACCAGCCTTCGTCGTCGCGCCAGTCGTGCTCGTTGAAGAAGCAGCCGGCCGCCGGATCGTTGGCGGTGACCGTCACCACCGGCGCGCGCACCGAGAACTGGTCGCCGACGATGAAGTCGTTGCCGTCGCCGCCCATCAGCGTGTCGTTGCCCACCAGCAGCTGGTCGACGTGGTGCACGGTCTGGGTGTAGGTGTGGCGGCCGATGGTGACCTGCACGGTGGTGTCGCGCAGGCCGTTCTCCAACTGCACCAGGTCCTGCACGGTGTCGACGATCTGGTCGCCGGCGTCGGCGGCGCCATCCTGCAGGTACTCGAACGCATCCGACAGGTTGGCGGGCAGGTTGATGGTCGGCGCGACCATCGTGCTGTCGTCGCCGATCAGCACGTCGTTGCCGGCGCCGCCGTCCAGGACGTCGTTGCCGATGGAGTAGACGTGGTCGATGACGACGCCGCCATCCAGGTTGTAGTCGCAGCCGAGCAGCGCGTACTGCCGGTGCACCAGGTCGGAGAAGTCGTCGGAGACAGCGAGCAGCCCACGGGTCAGCGTCTCGGCCCGGGTCATGCTCGCGGCGTCGAAGGTGACGTTCGGGTTGATCACCACCATGTCGTCGCCGACCAGGGTGTCGTCGCCGGCGCCGCCCGCCAGGTTGTCGTTGCCGCGCAGCAGGCCGACGTGGTGGCCGTAGTCGGTGATCACCGAGGCGAAGGCGAACAGGTTGGTGCCGTCCGCCGCATGCAGCGTGTTGTTGGCCGGGATCGCCTTGTCGTAGCCGAACACCTGCGGCAGCAGGAAGGAGGCGGCGTCGACGCCGCGCAGCGGCTCGACCTGCACCGCGGGAACGATCACCGTGCCGTTGACCAGGAGGCCGTGCGTGACGTTGGCGATGGCGGTGGAAACGCCGTCGATGAAGGCATCGTCGCCGACCAGGGTGTCGGTGCCGTCGCCGCCGTTCAGCGAGTCGTTGCCGGCGCCGCCGGACAGGAAGTCGTTGCCGGCATCCCCGTTCAGCGTGTCGTTGCCCGTCTGGCCGTACATGGCGTCGTTGCCGTCGCCGCCGCTCATGACGTCGTTGCCATCGGGCGTGACCGCCAGCAGCAGGGCGCGCTCGTCCCACGAGTGGTCGGCGTTCAGGTGCTTGCTGCCATCGGCGTTGTAGGCGCCGGTGAGCAGCACCACGTCGGCGTTGATCAGCGCATTGGCCGTCGCCAGGTTGGCGCCCGGCGAGGCAGGGCCTTCCAGGGCGATCGAGCCGGTGATGCTGGCCTGTTCGAGCAGCAGCACGTCGGTGCGTACCAGCGCGCCGGCCGAGTTGTAGGTGCGTTGCACGCTGCCCAGGCCGCCCAGCATGATGTCGTTGCCTTCTTCGCCCCACATCCGGTCGCTGCCCAGGCCGCCGACCAGCACGTCGCCGGCGCCGCCGCTGGAACTGCGGGTGGCGAACACGGGTTGCTCGTTGAGGCCGCCGTCGGTCTGCCGGCCCGGAACATACAGCGGGCTGGCCGGGTCGCTGCTGGCCTCGGCCACGCCGATGCCCAGGCGCGTCACCAGCTTGCCGTTGGCGTCGTAGTAGCTGACCGAGCCGCGGTCGCCGAAGATGACGTCGTCACCGAAGCCACCGACGATGGCGTCGGACCCGTCGCCGCCGAAGGCGACGATGCCAAGGGTCGAGGTCGAGGCATCCAGGAAGTCGTCGCCGGCCTCCAGGTTGACGGCCAGCGGCCCGTCGACGGCTGCGCTCAGTTCCACCGTGACGCGGTCATTGCCGCCGCCGGTGTTGAGCATGGTGATGTCGCGGAAGCCGCTCTGGCGCATCGTGCCCCGGACGTCGAAGCTGTCGTTGCCCGAGCCCAGCGAGATCTGCAGCGCTTCCAGGCCGGCGTAGGTGATGCCGCCGCCGCTCATGCCCAGGCCGGTCAGCTTCGTCGCCGTCAGCACGCCGCTGGTGCCCGCGGTGTCGCCGGTGTCGTCGACGACCATCATGTCGTTGCCGCCACCGCTGTCCACGTTCAGCGCCGCCGCGATGCCGTTGGTCACGCCGCCCGCCGCCGGGGCCAGGCTGCCGACGTTGATCGTGTCGTTGCCGGCGCCGGTGTTGACGTTGAGGACGCCGCCGATCGCACGCACGTTCACCGTGTCGTCACCCGCGCCGGTGTTGATCGTGGTCACCGTGCCCGGGTTGGTGCCGGTGATGGTGATCGTGTCGTTGCCCGAACCCAGGGTCAGGTTGAACGCCTCCACCGTGCCGTAGGTGATGCCGCTCGCCATGCCCAGGCCGGTCAGGGTGGTCGGGCTCAAGGTGGCGCTGGACGGGCCGGGATCGCCCGAGTCGTCCACGTTGATCGTGTCGAAGCCGGTGCCGCCATTGATGGCCAGGGGCGCGGCGATGCCGCTCACCACGCCACCCGTTGCCGGAGCCAGGCTGCCGACGTTGATCGTGTCGTTGCCGCCGCCCGTGTTGACGTTGGTGGTGCCGCCGACGGCGCGCACGTTCACGGTGTCGTTGCCGTCGCCGGTATTGACCGTCGTCACCGTGCCCGGGTTGGTGCCGGTGATGGTGAAGGTGTCGCCACCCGAGCCCAGGTTGACGTTGAAGGCTTCCACCGTGCCGTAGGTGATGCCGCTGGCCATGCCCAGGCCGGTCAGCGTGGTCGCGGTCAGCGTGCCGGTGCTCGGGTTGGGATCCCCCGAGTCGTCCACGTTGATCGTGTCGTAGCCGTCGCCGCCGTTGATGGCCAGAGCCGCGGCGATGCCGCTGGTCACGCCGCCCGCCGCCGGGACGTTGCTGCCGACGTTGATGGTGTCGTCGCCAGTGCCGCCGTTGACCGTGGTCGCGCCGGCGATGGTCTGCACGTTGACGATGTCGTTGCCGCCGTTCGCGTTCAGCACTGTCGAACCCGTGTGGGTGCTGGCGATCGTGAAGGTGTCGCCGCCCGAGCCCAGGCCGATGTTCAGCGCTTCCAGCGTGCCGTAGGTGATGCCGGAGGCCATGCCCAGGCCGCTCAGCGTCGTCGCGGTCAGCGTGCCGGCGTTCGCCGCCGTGTCGCCGGTGTCGTCGACGTTCAGCGTGTCGTTGCCGCCGTTGCCGTTGATCGCCAGCGCGGCGCTGACGCCGTTGACGTTGCCGCCGGTGGCGGGCGCGAGGCTGCCGACGTTGATGGTGTCGTCGTCGGCGCCGGTGTTCACCGTGGTGGCGCCTGCGATCGACTGCACGTTGACCGCGTCGGCGCCCGCGTTGGTGTTGAGGGTCGTCGTGCCGGTATGCGTGCTGGCGATGGTGAAGGTGTCGCCACCCGAGCCCAGGCCGATGTTCAGCGCTTCCAGCGTGCCGTAGGTGATGCCGCTGGCCATGCCCAGGCCGGTCAGCGTGGTCGCGGTCAGGGTGCCAACGCTCGCGGCCGCGTCCCCGGTGTCGTCGACGTTCATCGTGTCGTTGCCGCCGTCGCCACTGACCGCCAGGGCGGCGGCGATGCCGCTGGCCAGGCCGCCGGTAGCGGGGGCGAGGCTGCCGACGTTGATGGTGTCGTTGCCGGCGCCCAGGCTCACGTTCGCCGCGTCGCCGATGGACTGCACGTTGATCGTGTCGTCGCCGCCGTTGGTGGCGAGGTTCGTGGTCGTGCCCGGTTCGGTGCTGGCGATCGTGAAGGTGTCGCCGCCGGAGCCGAGGGCGATGTTCAGGCCTTCGACGGCCTGGTAGCCGATGCCGGCGGCCATGCCCAGCCCCGTCAGGCTCGTCGACGTCAGGTTGCCCGTGTTGGCCGCCGCGTCGCCGCTGTCGTCCACGTTCAGCGTGTCGGTGCCGGCGCCGCCAGCGACGGAAAGCGCCGCGCCGATGCTGTTGACGTTGCCGCCGGTGGCGGGCGCGAGGCTGCCGACGTTGATGGTGTCGTTGCCGTCGCCGGTGTCGGCCGTGGTGATGCCCGCGATGGAGAGCACGTTGACCGTGTCGTCGCCCGCGTTCGTGTCCAGAGTCGTCAGGCCCGCATGCGTGCCCGCGATCGTGAACGTGTCGCCGCCGGAGCCGAGGCCGATGTTCAGCGCTTCCAGCGTCCCGTAGGTGATGCCCGAGGCCATGCCCAGGCCGGTGAGCGTCGTCGCGGTCAGCGTGCCCGCGTTCGGCGCCGCGTCGCCCGTGTCGTCGACGTTCAGCGTGTCGTTGCCCGAGCCGCCGTTCACCGTCAGCGCCGCGGCGATGCCGTCGACCAGGCCACCCGTGCCGGGCGCAGTGCTGCCGACGTTGACCGTGTCGTTGCCCGCGCCGAGGTTGAGCGTGGTCGCGCCGCTGATGGACTGCACGTTGACCGTGTCGTCGCCATCGTTGGTGGACAGCGTCGTCGCCGTCGACGCGTTCGTGCTGGCGATCAGGAAGGTGTCGCCACCCGAGCCCAGCGAGATGTTCAGGCTCTCGACGCCCGCGTAGGCGATGCCGCCAGTCGTGCCCAGGCCCGTGATGCTCGTGGACGTCAGCGTGCCGGTGTCGCCGTAGGGCGAGTCCGTGTTCACGTTCAGCGCGTCGCTGCCGCCGCCGCCGCCGTCGACGGTGAGAAGCGCATGGAACTGGTTGATGGTGATGAACGCGAAGGTCTGCGTCAGCTGCGCGTTGACCGTGTCGGAGCCAGCGCCCGTGTCCACGGTGGTGGCGCCGTTGACGCCGAGCACGTTGACGACGTCGTCTCCGGCGCCCGTGTGCAGCGCGGTCGTGCCGGTCTGGGTCTTGGCGATCGTGAAGAGGTCGTTGCCGCTGCCCAGCGTGATGTCCAGCGCCTCGACGCCGGCGTAGCCGATGCCCGAGGCCGTGCCCAGGCCGCCGATCAGCGTGTCGGACAAGGTGCCGGACAGGCCCGTCACCGAGCCGGCAGTGCTGACGTTCAGCGCATCGTTGCCGCCGCCGCCCGCGATGGTCAGGGAAGCCGCGATGCCGCCCAGCGTGCCCAGGTTCGCCGGCGCGTCGGAAGAGACGTTGGCCGTGTCGTCGCCGTCGCCGAGGTCGACGGTCGTCGTGCCGCCTATGGCCTGCACGTTGACGGTGTCGGCATCGTCGCCGGTTTGGACGTCGAGCGTGCCGCTCGTGTGCGCGATGAGCACGCTGTCCGCGCCGGCGCCCGTGGTCACGGTCGTGGTTCCGGCGATGGTGTCCGCGATCGTCACCGTATCCGCACCCGCGCCCGTGTCGAGCGTGACCGCGGCGAAGTTGCTGTAGTTGACCGTGACCGCACCGGCGACGGTGACGGTGCTGCCGTCCAGCGTCACCGTGTCGTCGGCGCCGGTGAGGGCGACGTTCAGGGTGTTGGTGCCTGCGCCGCCGTCGACGACGAGGCTCGCGGTCGTGAGCGGGTAGGTGACCGTGATCGTGTCGTCCCCCGCATCGCCGAGGAGCAGCACGCTTTCAGCGGCCGTGTCGCCGGTGTCGGAAATCGTGTCGTTGCCGTCGCTGCCGTCGACGACCAGGTGCTCGATGCCGGCCGCGGTGATGTTCGTCAGGTCGAAGCTGATCAGCGATCCGGCGACCGCGATCGTGTCGTCGCTCGAGGTGCCCATCACGACCAGCGTGTCGCTGGCCGTGGGCAGCCCGCCGTCCACCGCGATCAGGCTCGTCGTCCCGGCCATCAGGTCGACCATGATCACGTCGTCGCCATCGCCGCTGTTGACGTTCACGCGCGTCGGGAAGCCGCTCGCGGTCTCGCTGACGGTGATGGTGTCGGCGCCGCCCAGGGTGTTGACGGTGAGCGTGTCGATGTTGGCGTAGTTGGTCGAGGCGCCGTTGATGGTGACCGCCGGCGCGCTGACCAGGACATTGTCGTCCGCGTTGCTCGTGTTGAAGACGAGCGTGTCGAGTCCGCCGCCGCCGTC
This sequence comes from Ramlibacter agri, assembly GCF_012927085.1. Lineage (NCBI taxonomy): Bacteria > Pseudomonadati > Pseudomonadota > Betaproteobacteria > Burkholderiales > Comamonadaceae > Ramlibacter > Ramlibacter agri. The sequence continues at coordinate 461,390 of NZ_JABBFX010000003.1, forward strand.
GACCAGGCCGGCGATCGCGCCGCCGTCGTTGACGGTGAAGGTGTCGTTGCCCAGGCCGCCCGTCACGTTCTCGATCGAGGAGAAGCTCAGGCCGGCGACGTTGCCGCTGTTCGGCCCGCTGATCGTCCAGGTGTCGCCGCCGTCGGTGCCGGTCAACGTGTCCTGCGCTGCGCTGCCGACCAGCGTGTCGATGTTGGTGAAGGTCCCGCCTATGCCCGTGGCGGTGGCCGCGCCGAGGTCGACCGCGATCGCGTTCGTGCGTGCGGAGTAGTCCAGCTTGTCGCTGCCGCCGCCGCCGTCCACGTCGCCGCTCAGCGACGCGGCGTTGTTGGCGAACACGAAGTTGTCGGTACCGGTGCCGCCGACCAGGGTCCCGATCTGCGTGAAATCGAACTTGGCGGCGCCGGTGGTGTTGCCGGCATCCGGACCGGTGATGTGCCAGGTCATGGTGCCCGACGGCCCGAACACGCTGTCGCTGTCGCCACCGCCGATCAGGTGCAAACCGGTCAGCGTCGACGGCACGCCCGTGATGTCGAAGGTGTCGTTGCCGGCCAGGCCGTTGATCGTGAGGTCGATGACGCCTGTGAGGTCGACGACGATGCTGTTGATGGTGAGCGTCGTCGAGGTCAGCGTGATGGTGTCGTCGCCATTGGTGGCCGACAGCGACAGGATAGGCGTCACCGTGGTGAAGCCCAGCTGCTCGATCGTCGAATCGAAGAACACGGTCTTGCTGCCGACGTTGGCCTGCGTGGCCGAGACGGTCGCCGTCGAAGGCAGGTTCAGCTTGTCGATGTTGTTGCCGCTGCCAGGCAGCGGGCCGGTGTCATGGATGTACACGCTGGCGGTCGACGCGCCGGTAAACACTTCGTAGGTATCCGAGCCGTCGCCGCCATCCAGGACGACCTTGCTGGCGGACGCGTCGGCGACATCGAACTTGTCGTTGCCCGCCAGGCCGGCAATGCTGACCACCTCGACGCTCGAGTAGTCCATGGTCTGCGTGCCGAGCCAGACCTGGGTGCCGCTCACGAGGAAGTTGTCGTTGCCCGTGGTGCCGAGAACGGTCAGCTTGTCGAGATCGGACGCGGGGCCGGAATCGGCCAGCGTCACGTGCCCGAGCGCTTGCGGATGGATGATGTAGTCGTCGTCGCCGCCGGCGCCATCGAGCGTCACGTCGCCCGCCCAGTTGATCACCTCCAGCCGGTTGTGGCCGGCGCCGCCGGTGATCGTGATCGAGTGGACGCCGGTGACGTCCATCTGGTCGCCGTTGCCCGCGGTGAGCGTGTTCGTGTCCAGCGTCCAGTCGGTGTCGGACTGCACGACCATCGAGTTCGTGCCCGAGCCGCCGTCGAAGGTGAACTTGCCTTGCAGCTGGGTGTAGCTCGTGCCCGGAGGCAGCGGGTCGCCGGGGTTCGTGCCGCTGAAGTCACCGGTGGGAATGAAGGTGCCCGAAAGCGGGGTCTTCAGCGGGTCGGAGAGCTCGGTCAGCGTGTCGTCGCCGCCGTCCGTGTTGACCGTGAAATTCAGCAGGCCGAAGGCGGTCAGGCCGGCCTCGTTGACCGTGACGTGGTCGTCGCCGGCGCCGGTCTGCAGCGTGACGTTGGTGATGTCGAAGAACTTGAGGTCGGAAGTCTGCACGCCGCCGACCGTGCCGGTGATCGTGTTCGCCTTGGCGCCCGCGATCAGCAGGCTCTGTTCTTCCAGCTGGGTCACCGTCGTCGGCGGCGACACCTGGCGGATGTAGACATAGCCCGCGCCATTGGTGTCGATCGCATTCGGGTCGATGGCCGACCGGGACGTGAACTGCGGCGCGCCGATGATGGCGAGGTCGTTGTTCAGCGCCACGGAGTAGCCGACGTTGTCGCCGCCCAGGCCGTCCGCCGCGGACAGCGGGTCGACGTTGGTCTCGAGCTGCCAGGTGTTGTCCGGCTTCAGCTTGTAGGCCAGTGCTTCGCCTTCGAAGGCGCCGTGGGTCAACGCCTTGCCCGGCACGCCGACGATCAGTTCCTTGCCGTCGACTGCGACCGAGTAGCCGAAGAGGTCGAAGGCGGTGCCGCTGAATTCGGTCAGGACCTGTTCGCCGGTGAAGAGGCCGCTGCCGTCACGCTGGTAGGTGTAGACGTTGCCCGCGAGCCCGTTCGCCGTCGGCGCGCCAACGGCCAGGATGTCGCCGCTGAGGTCGAGGGCGAAGCCGAAGTTGTCGCCGCTGACGCCGGCGGTGGCCGTGATCGTCTGGTTGGCGATCCACTTCGCGCCGCTCTGGACGTAGATTTCCACGCCGCCCTTGTTCAACTCGCCGGTGGGCGCGCCGACCGCCGCCGTGGTCTGGTCCATCGTGACCGCGTAGCCGAACTGGCCTGCCATGCCCGAGGGCGCGCCGACGATCGTGCTGATCGACCAGTTGACGCCGCTGAAGTCGTAGAAGAAGGCCTTGTTGGCGCCCGGTGCGCCCGCGACCGCCGCGTCGCCGTAGACGGCGACCGACTGGCCGAGGTCGGCGCCCGCGCTGCCGATGAATTCCGACTTCTGCACCCAGCTGTTCCCCAGGCGCTGGAACATGTAGACCGCGCCTTCGCCGTTCAGCTTGTCCGGGGCGCCGACGATGATCGAGTCGCCGCTGATCGCCACGCTGGTGCCGAAGCCGTCGTCGTGCGTGATGTCGGTCGCCTGGATCGTGGCCTGCAGCTGCCAGTTGTCGGTGCCGGCCACCTGCGTGAAGACGAACACCGCGCCGCGGTTGTCGTAGTCGCTCGCGCCCACCACTGCCGTCGTGCCGTCGATGGCCACGCTGGAGCCCGCCTTTTCCGTGCGCAGTTGCTCGGGAACGAGCAGGTCGTTGGTGACCGGCGTCCAGGCCGAGCCGCGCTGGCGGTAGTTGTAGATCAGGTTGGCATCGAAGTTCTGGTTGGTCGTGCCGACCAGGTCGAAGCCCTCGCTGATCAACTGGCCGCCGGAACCGAAGTGCAGGCTCGTATCGATGTCCGCCTGCATCACGTGCGTCAGCGTGTTGTACTGGTACGGCTGGTAGGTTCGCAGCAGCGACGTGCCGCTGGAATCGTAGATGTACGCCCGCCCGTTCGAGGACGTCGCGCCGACCAGGATGCGGTTGCCCGCGGTGTCGATGGTCTCGTTGCCGCCGAACCCGCCGTTGCCCGGCGTGGAGATCGTCGTGCCGCCGTACCAGGTGCCGCCGGAGTTGAAGTACTGCTGGACCTGGTTGCTGCCCGGCGCGCCGACCCAGACGTTGCCCGTGCCCGTGGCGGAAAGCTCCGCGCCGGACAGGGAGTTGCCGACGATGTACTGCGTGCTGCGCAGCGGCGTGTCGGTGATGCCGCCGACCGTCGCGGTCCAGTGCGAGTAGTCGCCGTTCGTGAGGTTGTAGACGGCAGTGCGGTTGTCGCCCTGCGCGCCGACGTAGACCGTGTTGCCGACGATGTCCACCGACGAGCCCCATTGCGCGCCGGACAGGCTGGCGAAGTAGCGGTCGAGGATCTGCGTCGCCTGGTGCGCGATCGTGCTCATGACGATCACGGAGTCGGTGTCGTCGTCGCGGTCCCCCGCGCCCACGTTGTCGTAGTTGAAGCCGCCCGGGCCGACCTGCGCGACGAAGCCCCAGTCGCCGCCCGTGTAGTCGACGCCGGTGATTTCCGTGCCGGAGTCGGCGTGGATCGCGTAGTCGCCTTCGCCGACGTTGTCGGTCGCGCCCCAGGGGTAGTAGTGCCAGCTGCCGTTCTGGAACAGGCCCGCGTTGCCTTGCGGCGGCAGGTCCGAGCCGACCATCAGGAAGTCGATGTCGTCGTTGGTGATCCAGCCCGGCAGGTCGGCCTGGATCGTGTTGTCGGAGTAGTTGACCGCGAACGCATAGCCGGCATCGCCGCCGGTGTAGTCCACCACCACGGCCATCGAGTGCGGGCCCAGCAGCAGGCCGCTGCCGTGGTCGACGCCGTCCTGCCAGGCACCGATGCCGTGCCAGTGCCAGGTGCCGCCCCAGAAGATGGCCGCGGAGTCCCACTCGTTCGGGATGTACTGGTTCGTGTACGAGGTGTCGTACCAGAGCGCGCTGTCGTCCGCCATGAGCAGGCGGTCTTCGTTCCAGCTCGCGCCGTTGTAGCTGTAGACCACCGCGCCGCCGGGCGCGCCGAGGTCCAGGTTGTAGTAGGTGTCCGGCTGGCCGTAGGAGGCGTAGGTGGCATTGGCCAGGGGCATGCCGATCACGAGCTTGCTGCCGCTGATCGACACCGACCGGCCGAAGCCGCCCGCGCCATCGAGCTCCTGGTACTTGGCCCAGAGTTCCGTGCCGAGGCGCTGGTAGACATAGGCCTTGGCGTCCGGGGCGCCGATCACCATCCAGTTGCCGTCGACCTTGATGTCCTTGCCGATCGGGCCGGTGAGCGTGCCGCTGCCGCCATTGGCCGCCGAGTAGCTCAGCGTGACGCCGGCGCCGCCGCCGTTCTCGAAGTAGCGCACGTCGATGAAGTGGTTGCCCTGCGAGAGGTGCACCGTGGCCTGCCGCGTCGTGAACCCTTGCAGCTGGTTGCCGTCGATGTACTTGGTGCCGTCGATATACAGCTGCGAGCCGTCATCGCTGCCCAGGTAGAACGTGACGTCCTGCGTCGACGTCGAAACGATGTTGCCGGTCCAGCGCACGGCGAACTGGTCGGCCTGCACGCCGGGCGCGAAGCTGCCGTTGGTGATGCCGGTGTTGATGGCCCACTCCGTGCGCGTCAGCGCCGGCGAGCCGCTGAACGAAGGCAGCACGCTCAAGGGGTTGGCGAAGTTGTAGTACTGCGCCGTCAGGCCGGCCGCGCTGATGTAAACCGTGTCGGGCGAGACGATGTTCTGCACCTTGCGCCAGTACAGGCCTTCGTTCACGTACACGTACACCGTGTTCTGCGAGGGATCGGACACGAACAGCTCGCGCGAGGCCGCGTCGTAGTAGGTGACCGCGCCGAACTGCGAGGCGCTGTTCGGCGTCTGGTTCGGCTGGTCGGTCGGGTCCTCGATCGTTTCCGCCCACTTGGACGTGGCGCTGGTCGGCAGGATGCCGTTGGTCGAATAGGTGCGCATCGCGCCGACGTCGGCGCGCGTCGTGAAGCCCTGGCCGTCGACCTGGTTGTAGCCGGGCATGCCGATCACGAGCCGGCCGCCGCCGAGCGCGATGCTGGTGCCGAAGCGATCGGCCGTGCGGTACTGGTCGATGGCCGGGATGCCGCTCAGCGGATCCGAGCCCGCCGGAGCCGCTGCGTTCAAGCGGCCGGAGCCGCTGTCGCCGCTGGCGCGCACCCAGCTCGCGCCCAGGCCGGAGCCGAGGTCGGGCAGGCGGTAGAACACATAGGCGGCGCCTTCGTTCTGCGCCGTGCCGTCGTAGCCGGGCGCGCCGACCGCGACGTAGCTGCCGTTGATGGCGAGCGAGGCGCCGAAATGGTCACCGGGGTTGCCTTCCAGCAGCGACTCGGCCAACGGCAGGCCGCCGTCGGCGGTCAGGCGCGCGGCCCGGATCCAGCTGCTGCCGCTGCCCTCGAAGACGAAGGCGCGGCCGACGTCGTTGTCGACCGTGCCGTCGCTCTTGGTTTCGTCCCACAGCGGCGAGCCGACCACGATGCGGCCGGAGATCATTGCCACCGCGGCGCCGAAGTGCTCGCCGGCCTGCTGGTCGTTGGTGAACAGGCCGTTGTCCGGCGCGATCACCGCCTGCTGGGTCCAGGTGGAGCCGCTGCGCGTGTAGACGTAGGCATCGCCGGCGTCGATGAGGGAGCCGAACAGCAGCGAAACGTCGGTGAGCGGCGCGCCGACCACGAGCGTGTTGCCCGCGATGGCAACCGCCGTGCCGAAGTCCGCGGTGTGGTCACCGAGCTGGAGCTTGGCTTGCTGGGTCCAGGTGGTGCCGCTGCGCGTGAAGACGTAGGCCGCGTCGGTGCTGCCGCCGGCGGCGCCGATGACGACGGTGTTGCCGCTGATCGAAACGCTCTGGCCGAAGGTGGAGCCCGCCGAGCCGTCCAGCGCCTTGATCTTCGCCTGCTGCGTCCAGGCGCCGCCCGAGCGCGTGAAGATGTAGGCCGCGCCGGAATTGGTGCCGAAGGTGTTGTCGTGGTCCGCGCCGACGACCAGCGTGTCGCCGTCGATCGCCACCGTGTCGCCGAAGCCCTGGCCGGAGGTCGCATGGTCGCTGGCGTAAAGCTTGGCCTGTTCGGACCAGGCGTTTGCGGTGTAGTCCCAGGTGTAGACATAGACCACGCCGCTGGACGCGCCATCGAGCTCCGCGCCCACAACCAGCGTGTCGCCGCTGATCGCGGTGGCGTTGCCGGTGTGCTTGGTCTCGAGGGCATCGGGCGTGACCAGCTTCGCCTGCTGCGTCCAAGTCACCACGCCGTCGACGGTGACTGTGTGCAGGACGAGGTTGGTGAGGTTCAGGTCGGCGACGTTGATGCTGTCCACCGCCAGGTCGGCCGGGTCGTCCGGCGTGACCATGTGGAAGTCGGACAGGCCGTGGATGACCAGCGGCTCGACGCCGGTGAAGTCGAAGATGTTGCCGCCGACGTTGACCTCGCCGGCGCGCGCCTCGGTGCTGCTCGGCGTGTAGGTGCCGGTGGCAATGCCGTCGCCCGCGATGCGCAGCGTGTCGCCGCTGACCTGCGGTCCGCCATTGAAGGTGAGGAAGGCCGTCGCGTCGGGCACGCCAGGCTCGAACTGCGCGTAGACGATGTCGTCGCCTTCCTCGCCGTTCAGGGTCGCCATGTGGCCGCGGTTGTCGAAGCCGTGTTCGACGTTGAAGGTGTCGTTGCCTGCGCCGGCGTACACCGTGATGTCGTAGCCGTAGGTGCCGCTGGTGAGCTGCGTGACGTCGTTGCCGCTGCCCAGCGAGACCTTGATGTTCTCGCTGCCGCGCGCGTTGATGTTGAGCGGTTCGGCGGTGCCCGATTCCTGCAGGACCACGGTCGCGTAGTTCACGGTGGTCGGGTCGTCGCCGAAGATCTGCGTGAAGGTGCTCACCCAGGTCGGATCCGCGGTGGCGGGGACGGTCGGCGGGGTCGCCGGGAAGATGTCCGCGAAGGTCTTGTTGACGAACGCGAGGTTCATGTTCGCGGTCGCCGCCGTATCCAGGTACTGCACCACGTCGTAGCCGTCGCCGCCATTGACGAACACGGGGATGCCGCGGGTGCTGTCCGCGGTCGGCAGGCCGGTGTCGATGGCGAAGTTGTCCAGCGAGAAGCCGCCCGCGACCGGGTCGCCGATGTTGACGGTGTCGTCGCCGCCGCCCGCGTTGACCGTGAAGGTGGAGTTCTTGCCGCCGTTCGGGTCCTGCTCGCGCTGGGTGCCCTGGATGTTGATCGTGTCGGCGCCCTGGCCGGCGTTCAGGACCACCGTCTCGAAGCGCCGATAGTGCAGGGAAGCCGCGCCGCTGCGGTCGACGGTGGTGGTGTCGAAGCGCCACGGTGTGCCGTCGCCCAGCGTCACCAGGGCTTCGAGCTCGTTGCTGACCGTGTAGGTTTCGCCGCTCGTGTCGCTCTGGTCGTTGATGAACAGGGTGTCCCGCGCCTCGGGCGAGTCGCCGTCCAGGTAGAAGTCGCCCTGGATGTTGGCCAGCGTGCCGGTCGTCTCGTTGCCCTGCGTCGTGCCGACGTAGACGGTGTCGAAGCCGCCGCCGGTGTTCAGCTTGGTGATGAGCCCCGCGTTGGTGGCCGGGACGTAGAAGGTGTCCGCCTGGGCGCCGAGCTGGATGGTGATGTTGTCCGGCGCGTCGAACACGATCGAGCCCGCCATGTCGAGGCCGGTGACCGTGTTGCCCGTGTAGGTGCCGACGTTGGCGTTGTCGTCGCCGGAGTCGTCCACGACGAGGGTGTCGTTGCCGGCGTCGCCGTTCAGGTGCAGGGTGCCGGCCACGAAGTCGACGCGGCGCAGCGATTCCGGATGCAGGCCGGAAGGCGTGGCGCCGACCGTGATGGTGTCGTCGCCGCCGCCGCCGTGGACGTAGGTCGTGCCGTAGGAATAGGCGCTGTCGACGTTGAAGGTGTCGTTGTTGTCACCCAGCCACATGTTCACCGTCTCGACGTCGCTCGTGACGGTCTCGACGGTGTCCAGGATCTTGCGGTAGGCGTAGTAGATCGCCGCCGGGTAGGACGGCGCGCCGATGTTGTAGCCGGCGCCGAAGCTGTCGTTGTGCACGGCGCCGAGGTGGTTCGTGCCCATGCCCATGCCGGTGATGCCGATCGCATCCAGCTGGCCGGGCGTCACCGAGGCGTCGCCGTAGACGTCCAGCGTGTCGCTGCCGTCCTGGCCGAAGAAGGCGACGATGCCCGAGATGCTGGTGAGCTGGTTGGTGTCGTCGCCGACGTGCAGCGTGTCGTTGCCCGGGCCGCCGAAGATGTAGGCGTCGACGTCCGTCGCTTCGCTCTTCACCTGGAAGGTGTCGTCGAAGGCCGAGAGCTCGACGAAGACCGCCGTTCCATGCGGTCCCGGCGTATAGGTGATGTTGCCCGTCATGCCCAGCCCGCTGACACTGGTCGACTCCATGACGCCGGTGACGGGGCCGCTGGCCGCGTCGTCGCTGATGTAGATCGCGTCGCGCGTGCCCTGGTTGCCGCCGTCGCCGGTGTCGATGAGCAATCCGCCCATGTGCTCCAGCGTGCCGGTCAGGTGGTCGAAGGGCGCGCCGATGTCGTCGTCGTAGACGCCGCCCGTGGTGAACAGCGCCTTGTTCGCGTTGCTCGACACGTAGAAGCGGTCCGCGCCCGTGTCGCCTTCCAGCGTCGTCGTGCCGCCGGCCGCGACCGCACGCACGAAGAAGCGGTCGTCCGAGCCGTTGCCGCGGACGACGGTGGTGCCGCCCGCATTGATGCCGTTCGGGTTGTCGAGCTCGAGGTAGTCGAGGTCGTCGCCGCCGGCGATGACGACGCTGGGCGCCTGCACGTCGCCCTGGATGTCGATGGTCGTGCCATGGTCCGGGTCCGGGTCGGAACCCATCTCGAAATCACCCTGGATCAGCACCGACGCGCCGCTCGTGATCAGCGTGCCGTCCGGGACGTTGACGTTGTCGCCGACGTACAGGTTCACCGCGCCCGGTGCATGGATCAGGCCTTGCGAGATGGCGACGCCCAGCTGCGTCTGACCGCTCACGATCATGTTGAGGTCTTCGTTCAGGAAGGCCGAGTCGTTGACCGACAGCGTCACGGTGCCGGTGGTCGCGGTCACCTTCAGCACGTTCAGTGCCGCATTCACTTCGTTGATGTTGACGCTCTGCGCCGAGTCGACGAACAGGCGGCCGACGATCGGAACCGCGGCATCGGCCTGCTGCGTGTTCTGGATCTGGCCCACGCCCGCGCCATCGATGTCCACCGCATGCGTGGCGTTGCCGACGCCGCCGCCGGTCGTGATCAGGTCGATGGAGCCGCCCTGGATGTCGGCGTAGATGTCGCCGACCGCGTCGAGGATGGAACCGCTCAGCGTGATGAGGACGACGTTGTCGAAGCGGGACACCACCGCGCCCAGGTTCATGTCGCCCTGGGTTTCGCGCAGGAACACGCCGTTGTGGGCCAGCGCGTCCAGCTGGCCGGTGGCCTGGTGCGAGGAATCGATTTCGAGGAAGTCGTTCAGGAAGCCGATCGCGCCCTGTTCGGCCGTCAGGCTGACGCTGTTGCCGATGACCCAGGGCGTGGAGCCGTTGTCGGCCGGGCCGTTGGTGATGTCGTAGATCGAGCCGTTGAGGGACGTCAGGGAGACGTCGCCGGCGTTCGACTGGATCAGGTCGATGCGGAAGTCGCCGTTCGTTTCCGTCAGCGTGATGTCGCCGTTGGTCAGCGTGTCGATGTGGCCCGTGCCCAGGATGTCCGTGTTCGCGATCACGTTGACCGTCGGGTCGGCGATCGCCGGATGCGCGGCGTGGATGTTGATGTTGCCGCCGGAGGTCAGCTGGCCGAAGTCGTAGGTTCCGGCTATGGGCGCGGCCAGGCTGGTGTCGGCGTAGATCGCCTTGTCCAGCGGCGTCGCCGGGCCGGCATCGGGATGGAAGTGGTTGACGTAATTGCCGTTCAGCACCGCGTTCTGCGGCACCGTGAAGGTGATGCCGGCCACCACGCCGACCGGCTTGGTCTCTTGCACGACCGATTCGAGCAGCAGGTCGATGTCGCCCGTCGCCTGCAGGGTGCTGGTGCCGAAGGTCGCCTGGCTCGCGTCGGTGACGCGCAGGCGGCCGGTCAGGTCCATGAAGATGCCGCCCGCCGTGGCCGTGGCCGCCATGTCGGTGGTGCGGCCGGCGCTGCGAACCAGTTCGACGTTGAGGCGGTTGCCCAGCGAGCCGATCGCGTTCGCGTTCATCGTCAGCGAGTTCGAGCGGACGATGCCGCCCGCGGTGTCGCGGATCGTTCCGCCGGCGTCCTGGATGACGGTGCTTCCGGTCGGGTTGTTGATCAGGCCCTTGATCACCACGTCCGAAGCCTGGGCGCCGCCCTGGTTGGTGATGGTGATGTCGGTCGGCCCCGCGTTGTCCGCGACGTCGAACTGCGCGGTGACGGCCTGAGCGTTCAGCGTGACCTGGCCGGTGGCGTGCGGGTTGGTCGGGTCGATGCCGGCGATGTCGAGCTCCTCGCCCGACAGGTTGGTGATCGTGATCGCGTCGTAGGTCGTCTTGACCCGCGCCGTGCCCTGGTTGCCGCTGATCGTGGAATTCGGCGCGTTCTTGCCGTCCTTGGACGTCACCGTGTTCGCCTGGATCGTGGCCGTGCCGGCGACGTTCAGGTTGCCGATCGGGTCGATCGTCACCGGGTGGCTGCCCGGGCCGCTGGAACCGTTGACGTCGAAGCCGACGCCATGGCCGCCGTCGACGGTGATGCCCACCGCCGTGATCACGCGGCCGTCCTGGTCGATGAAGAGGACCGGGTTCGGGCGGATCAGGAGCACGATGTCGCCGTTGAACGTGATGTCGCGCCCGGCGTTGTAGTCCCCGTTCTCGTTCTCGTCGTCGCCGCCGAGGGCGCCGCTGCCCGCATCGGCACTGCGGTCGTAGCGGTTGACGTTCTGGTTCGCCTGCACCGTGATCGTGTGCCCGGCGACGGTCGCGCCCTGGTCCACGTCGATCGCGGAGTCGCTCTGGTAATCGGTGGTGGCCGTGCCGCTGCCGTCGCCGTACAGGCCGCTCGCGTCGCCGTGGGCGCGCGTGGACACGTCGATGTTCGAGTGGTTCGAGGTGATTTCGACCGTGTCGCCTTCGACCCAGGCACCCGCTGCCAGGGCCACGTCCGTCTTCTCGGCGTGCAGCGCCACGGTCGCCGTCCCGCTCGCGCCGGAGACCAGGGCTGCCGCGTCGGCGCTCGCGGTGGAGCGCGCGAACATGCCGGAAACGGTGGAACTCAGGTTCACGTCGGCGCCGGTGATCAGCGCGTTGCCGACGGAAGTGCGTGCCGTGGCGGAAGTGCCGCCGATCTCGATGTCGGCGGACGCGTGCGCGTCGGCGCCGAGGCCGGCAGCGTCGGCGCTCGCATCCGCGGTCGCGCCGAGCGCGGCGGTGGAGAGCGCCGAGACATTGTGTTCCGCGGCGATGGTCACGCCGTCTTCGATCTGGACTTCGGAGTCGTAGTCGAGCGCCGCGCTCGCGTTCGCCGAGCCGAAGCCCGCCAGGCCGCCGCTGTCGGTCTCGGACAGCACGCTGGCGTGCTGGTCGGTGCTGGAGAGCAGCGACACGTCGTGCGTCGCGGTAATCGTCACGTGGGCGCCGATGTCGACGATCGCGGTGGTGTCCAGCGTCAGGCTGGAATTGGCGCTGCCCACGGCCACGAGGCCGCCGCCGCCATTGGCCGACGAGGACGAGACGTTGCCGATCGCGGTCGCCGCGATGTTGACGTCGGTGGCGGACAGCGTCGCATGCGGGCTGACGGTGACGTTGACCGCCGGCGTGGAGGTCGCCGAGGTGGTGGACGAGCCCACCTGCACGATGCCGCCGCCCGAACCGCTGGCCGCGGAGGTCACGATGCCGTCACCCGAGGGCGCCGTCGCCAGCGCGCGGGCGCCGCCCACACCTTCCAGCAGCTGCGTGCCGCTGGAGGTGCCGGTGATGTCGATCGCCAGCTGCTGCTCGCCGCTGCCCGGGCTGGTGAGGTCCACGCCCTCGGTGCCGATGTGGCTGGTGCCCGTGAGCGTCGCGTGCGTGACGGAATCGGTCGGGTCCAGCGTGATGGCGCTGCCGCCCGGCGTCGCCGAGAGCTGGAAGGTGTTGGTCGTGTGGTTGATGACGTAGTAGGTGACGCCGTCCACCAGGCCGCCGATGGCCTGGTCGCTGACCTTGGTCAGGTAGTGCGTCACCGTGTTGTCGGTGCCGAGGCGGGCGATCGGGATCGCCGTCGTCGGCGTGCCGACTTGCGCCAGCAGGATCTCGTCCGGCTTGCCGGCGTCGAAGATCACGGCATAGCGGTTGCCGCTGTTCAGCCCGTTGATCGGGTGGCCCGGGTCGCTCGCCGTGTAGATGACGATGTCGCCGTTCGCCAGGCCGCCGTGGCCGGCGCCCAGGTAGATGTTGTTGTTGTCCGCATCGGCGAGGGCTGCCGAAGGCGCCCCGGTTCCGCCGACGACGTCGACCGCGCTGGTCGGGAAGCTCGCGGGCGTCGGCGCGCGATACGTCACCGCCTGGCCGTTGGTGAAGCCGTTGTTGTTGACGGTGATGGTGTTGCTGGCGACGGCGGTGCCGGCAAACGACTGGGCAGCTGCCGGCACGTTGCCCGGATCGATCAGCTTGATCGTCTGCGCGTCGATCATGTGCACGGTGTACGCGTGCCCCTCGACCAGGCCGCCGACGGTGAAGGCGCCGGCCGCGTGGTAGATCACGTGGTCGCCTTCCACGAGGCCGGGGGCGCTGGCGAAGTGGATCGTGTCGCGCGCGACGTCGATCGCGGTGGAGCTCCCGCCCGTGGTGAAGGCGGCGCCCAGCTGCAGGCTGTTGGCCGTGACGAAGATGACGCCATAACGGCGGCCATCGACGAGACCGCCGAGCGCCGGGTTGCCTTGCGCGCTGTAGGTGACGGTGTCGCCGTCCTGCAGGCCGTGCGCAGCGCCGAGGTTGATGGTGTTGGTCGAGGCGTTGACGGCGGTGGCCGCGTTGAAGGTGCCGTCCGCGGTGGGCGCCGGCTCCGAGCCCTGCGTCGCGCTGATGGTCAGGGTGCCGCCTGCGGCCAGCACGGCGTTCGCGCCCACGCCGGCCGAGACGTTGGGCGTCGAGGACGCGCTGGCGTTCAGGGTCTGGACGTTCACGGCGCCGCCCGACGCGCTCTTCGACGAGGTGTCCGCGTCGGTGTTCGCGAGCGACTGGATCGTGATGTCGCCGCCGGCGCGGATCTGGCCGCCGCCGGCCTGGGCGGTGACGAAGGGGTTCGAATGTGCCGTCACGTGCGAACTGGTCGCCGAGACCAGGCCGCCGCCGCTGGAGCTCGCGCCCGAGGCCGCGATGTCCGAGGACTGGGCGGTGACGAACACGTTGTTCGCGCCCGCATCGGCGTTGTGGCGCACGTTGCCCAGCAGCTGCGCCTCGGTCGTGCCTTGCGCCTCGGCGTCGGGGCTGCTCACGGACACGTTGACCAGGGCGCCGCCATCGTTCTTGATGTGCGCGTCGGCGAAGTTGCTGGAGCGCGCGTCGACCCGCACGTCGCCGTTGGCGGCGTCGATCGTCGCATTCGGCCCGACATTGGCCTGCACATTGGCGTGCGCCGAGGCGGTGATGCTGCTGGCCCCGACCGCGACGCCGAGCGCCGCCGTCAGCATCTGCGTCGACACGAAGGCGCCCGTCCCGCTGATGAAGGTCGCGCCGCCCGGATCGTAGTTGTTGCCCGCCAGCAGGGTGACGCCGCCGTTGTGGCTGGTGACGGTGGCGTTGTCGTGGATCGCCGTTTCCTCGTGCGCGTCGATCGTCGCATTGGCCGGCGTGTCGCCGACCGAGGCGCCCGCGGACAGCGTGAGCGAGGCGGCCAGCGCTTCGGCTTCGGTGCGCAGCAGCGTCGTCAGCGCAATGTTGCCGTCCGCGGTGACGTTCGCGTTGTTGTCGATGTAGGTGCGGACTTCCTGGGTGATGTTCGCGTTGACGTTGGTGCCGTTGCCGGCGGCCAGCAGGGCTCCGCCGATCGCATCGCCCGTGGCCACGGCATGGGTGTCGACCTGGCCGGTGAGGGTGAGGGTGCTTGCGCTGGTCAGCGTGCCGCCGAAGTGGGTGAGGATCGAGCCGCCGATGGTCGCGGTCGGGAGCGTCGTGCCCACCGCCACACCGGCGCTCACGCCGACGCCGGTCGCGTCCGCGTCGGCTTCCTCGTTGGCCCGGGAGGTGACGGACACGGAGCCGCCGGCGGTCAGCGAGCCGGCCGTGTAGGTCGTCACGATCGGCGAGACGGTGGCGTGCGCCTCGCCGCCCGTGGCGGACAGGAGCAGGCTGCCGGACGCGGTCGTCGCGGTGGCGCGCGCGCCCATGGGCACCTGGACCTGCGAACTGCCGTTCATGACCGGGTTGCCGATCTCGTCGAACAAAGGCGTGGTGACGACGCTGCCGTCCGCGTTGCGGTCGAACAGGGAGACGACCGAGATGTCGCTGCCGGCGCTGACGGTCGAACTGCCGATGTGCGTGTCGATGTGCGGGGAGTTGGTCGCGTTCGCGATGTCGGCGCCGATCGAGAAGCCGCCGGCGGAGATGCCGAAGGCGTCGGCCTGGGCGTCACTCACCACGTTCGAAAGCGCATGGATGTGACCGCCGGCCGTGATCGTGCCGCCGTCGCCGCCGATGGAGGCTTCCACGTTGGGCGAGACGTTGGCCGTGGCGACGTTGGCGCCGGCGGAGACGATGCCGCCCGCCACCGCCTGCGCGTAGGCGGTCGCCATGTCGGTCTCGGAGGCATGGACGTCGATGTTGCCGGTCGCGTTGGCGCTGCCGCCCAGCTTGGCCCGGGTTTCGCCACCCGCGTCCGCCACGGCGACGCTGATGCCCACGCCTACGCCCAGGCTGATGCCGGTGCCTGCGGCGTGCGCGTCCACGGTGCGGACCGATGCCGCATCGACGGTCAGGCTGCCGCCCGAGGTGAGCTGGGCGCCCGCGCCGACCGTTGCATCGACGTTCGCATCGGCGTGCGCTTCCGCGTCGGTGCCGGTCAGCGATGCGCCGACTCCCACGGAAGGCGCATCGGCGCTCGCCCGCACCTTGCGGCCGGTCGGCGTCGTGCCGTTGGTGTTCAGCCGCGTCTCGATGGCGATGCTGCCGCCGGCGTGCACGATGGCGAGCGCGCCGATGGTCGCCGCGATGGTCGACGTCAGGTCGGAATGGGCGATGCTCGCGCCGGTGGCGCCCAGGCCACCGGTGGCCGTGAGCACCTGGGAATTCAGGTCCATCTCGCCGTCGGCGATGACGTTGACCGCGCCGGACGAGGTGATGTCGGTGTTCGTGCCGACGCTGGCCGTCACGTTGCTGCCGACTTCGACGAAGGAGAAGTTCGCGCTGACCGCGACCGCGCCGGCGCCGATGGCGACGACGTGGCCGTCCGCGGTCACCGTCTCGGTCGCATCGACGTTGACCGCGCCGACGTGGTCGCCCACGCCCTGGCCGATCTGCGCGTTGTTGCCGATCGAGGCGATCGTGTCGCCATTGATGTTGATGCGGGCGAAGGACGCGCCGGTCGAGAACGCGCTGACGCTCGCCTGGCCGGTCGTGATGGAGATGTCGCGGTCTGCCGTGGCGGAAACCGTCAGGCTGGCGGCATTGTGGATGACCGTGCCGTCCTGCAGCGAGGCCTGCGTCGCGCTGCTGTCGTTCAGCACCACCACGGCCGCGCCCAGGCCGACGAAGCCCACTGCGCCGTCGAGCGCGAGGACGTGGACGTGCTCGTCGAGAACGGCGACGACGGAGATGTCGCCGCCCGCCGTCAGCGTGCCGCCCGCGGAGGCGGTGACGTTGTCCGCCACCGACAACACCGTGACCGACGCGCCTGCGCCGACGACACCGCCGGCGAACTGGCCGACCGTGTCGTCGACCGTGATCTTGCTGTGTGCGGTGACGGCGATGTCGTCGCCCGCGCTGACGTGCGTGCCGGAATGGATGATCGCCGAGGTTCCGGGAGGCGCCGGCGGCGTGGCCGTCTCGGCCGCGCTGATGCTCGCCTGGTTGGGGGCGCTGCTCGAGACCCGCGAGTTCACGCTGCTGGTCTCGGCCGCGATGCGGTTGCCGCTGCTCTTGGAGCTGCCGCCGCTGTTGGTGAAGGTGCCGCCCAGGCCGTGGTCGTTGCCGGTCACCAGCGAAGTGCCGTTCTGCGCCGAGCTGCCGGCGCTGTCGTCGGCGGCGCCCTTGCCGTTGCCGCTGTCCACGCTGTTGGCGTCGCCGCCATTGTTGTCCTGGTAGTGCTTGGTGACCGGCGTGCCCACCGACCAGACGTTGACCGCGCCGCCGACGCCGACGAAGCCGCCGGCGCCGCTGATGTCGAAGCCCTCGAGGTCCTTCAGGCTGACGGCGTTGACCTTCACGTCGCCCAGCGCCGACACATTGCTGCCCGGCCCGCCGAGTTCCGCGCTGACGTTGTTGTTCAGGGAGCCGACGTCCACCGCCCCGGCGACGCCGACGAAGCCGCCGGCGATGCCGATGATGAAAGTCTGCACGGTCACATCGTTGGACGCGCCCACGAACACGCCCTGGTTGCCGTTGGCGAGGCCCTGGTGCAGCTGGTTGACGTCCGCGCCGCCCTCGATCGCCGCATGGGTGGCGGACGTGATGAGGCTGACGCCGACCGCGCCGGCGACGCCGACGAAGCCGCCGCTGCCGGTGGCGACGATGTGCAGCACGTCCTCGCTGGATTGCGCCTGCACGATCACGCCGTGTTCGGTGGCCGTGCCGAAATGGTCGCCGCCGGGCAGGGTGCCATCGAGGACGCCCGCGATGCCGGAGCCGTTGCCGAGCGCATCGATGCTCGAGTTGCCGATGGTCGCTTCGGTGTCCTTGTCGACGATCAGGACGCCCACGGAAGCGCCGACGCCGACGAAGCCGCCGGAGATCGCGCCCGAGAGCTCGAGCACGTGGGTGTCGTCCTCGGCGAACACGTAGACGTCGCCGCCGGCGTAGACGCTGGAGCTGTCGCCGATGGAAGCCGTGGTGTGGTTGCTGATGCTCAGGACGTCGACGACGCCGCCGACGCCGACGAAGCCGCCCGACACGCCGATGCCGATCATCACGACGTTTTCTTGCGAGGTGGCTTCGACGACGACGTCGTTCAGCGCGTTGACCGTCGCCGAGTTGCCGATGGCCGCGCTGGTGTCGTTGGTGATGACGTTGACGCCGACCGCCGGCGCCACGGCCACCACGCCGCCGGCCAGGGTCGCGGCGATCGCCAGGTGGTAGAAGTCGTCGCCCGCGCCGACCAGCACCGACTGGTTGCCGCTCGCGCCCAGGGTCGAGCCGTTGACGACGGCGGAGTCGCCGATGTACGCATGCGTGTCCGCGCTGACGACGTCGATGCCGGCGGAGACCGAGACCGCCACCTCGCCGCCGGCGAGGCTCATGGTGAAGGTGCGCACTTCGTCCCGGTTGGTCGCACTGACCGCGACGCCGGTGAAGCCGGTCTTCTGGCCCAGCGTGGCGGAGCGCTCGCCGGACAGCGACGGATCCTGCACGCTCTCGCTGCTGCCGGTGTTGTGCAGGTCCATGCCGTTGACCTGCGGCGTCTTCACGTGGCCTTGCGAGCGGAAGCTGGAGCGGTCGCCGCTGGTGGCGCCGCTGTAGGTGTTGGCGTCGCTCGTCTCGATGCCCTGGCCGCTGGGGTTGTCGCTGCTGAAGGTTGGCGCGTTCGGGTCGTAGGACGTGTTGATGGCGCCGGTGTTGACCGTGACGCCGGCGCCGAAACCGTCCGCCGTGACGTGCGCGCCGATGCCGATGAAGGCGTCGGTGTCGACGCTCATGACGTTGACGCCAGCCGCCGCGGCGGCGCCGACGGCGCCCGCGGCTAGCACGCCGACGATTTCGCTGATGTTGGTGACGTCGTTGGCCGTGACGACCGCGCTGCCGTGTGCGTGGACGTTGCCGGCGCCCGCCGAGGGCGTGCCATCGGTCGGGTCGTCCCCGATGAAGGCGCGGGTCTGCAGGTCGAAGTCGTGCACGCCGGCGTTCACCGCCACGCCGACTTCGCCGGCGCCCAGGCCGGCCGAGACCGAGATCACGTCCTCGCTGGACTCCGCGTCGACCACGATGTTGCCGGCGACGCTGGAGGTGACGCCGGAGTCGATGTACGCGTTGGTAGCCTTGGTGACGACGCCGACATCGGCGCCGACGCCCGCACCGACGGTGCCGCCGCCTGCGAGCGAGCCGGCGACCGAGATGATGGAGGTGGTATCCGTCGCGCCCACGTCCAGGTCGCCGGCGGTGGTGCTGGCCGTCGCGCCGCGGCCGATGTACGCGGTCGTGGTCTCGTCCAGCACGTTCACCGCAGCCGAGCCCGCGACACCGACCGTGCCGCCCACCGCGATGCCGGCGGCAATCGAGAGGATGTCTTCGCTCGACGTGGCGGTGACCGACATGGTGCCACCCGCGGTGGCGCTCGCGCCGGCGCCGACGTAGGCCTGCACGGTGTCCGTGTGCACCAGGGTGGAGCTGGCGACGCCGATGCCCGCGGTGCCGGCGCCGCCGACCGAGCCGGCGATCATCGTGGTCTTGAAGGTGCCGGTGGCGGCAACCGTGACCGCGCCGCCCGCAGCCAAGGTGGCGTTCGCGCCGAGATAGGCGTCGGTCTCGCTGTGCAGGTCCGCGATCGCGATCGAAGCGGCGATGCCTGCCTCGTCGGCGACGCCGACGGTCGCGGCGATCGACAGCATGTTCTCCGACGAGTTCGCGGCGACGCTGACGGCGCCGCCCGCGGACACGTCCGCGCCGCCGCCGATGTAGGCGAGGGTGGTCTTGTTCAGGATCTCGACGTCGAGGCCGACGCCCACGCCGGCATCGCCGGTCGCCACGCCCAGGGCGCCGGCGATGGTGGTCATCTGCGTCTCGTTGACGGCGCTCACGCTGACCGTCTGGCTGGCGCTGGCTGTGTACAGGGCGGCCTGGTTGACCTGGCTGTTGGCGGCGATGTGCGCGTCCGCATCCAGTTCGAAGACATTGACGATGAAGGAGCCGGCAATGGCCGCGTCACCCTTGGCCGCGGCGCCCGCGACGGCCACCGAGGTGGCGGAAGGCTTCACGGAATCCGGCACGAAGGGCAGTTCGAGCTTGGTGGGCAGCAGGTGGTTCTCGGCGTCGACCGAGATCGCGCCGGCGGCGTCGGCATTGCCGCCGATGTATGCCGTGGTCGAGGCGTTCAGCACCGTCACGTTGATGGCGGCGCCGATCGAGGTGCCCTGGGAGAAGGCGCCGGCGGCGGCCAGCGTCTGCGGATCGAGCGCGGCGGTGGCCTTCACCGTCATGGCGCCGCCGGACTCGAGGTGCGAGTCGCTGGCGGCCGAGGCCTCGGTGTTGAAGGCGTCGATGATGTTGATGGCCACGGAGCCGGCCACGCTGACGCTGCCCTTGCCGCCCGCGGCGGCCGCGCCCCAGGCCACGAAATCGTCGGTCTTCGAAGCCGGCGTGATGGCCTGCAAGGTGACCCCGTTGCCCTGGATCACCGAGCCGCCGCCCAGGACGAGCGCCTTGTTGTTGGCGTGGATGTAGTTCACCGAGACGCCGGCGCCGATGTTGTCGTCGTTGTCCATCGCGATCGCCGCGCCGACCGCCTTCGCGCTGGAGTCGTCCTCGGCCTGCGCCGAGATCGTGACCGCGTTGTGCGCGCTGATGTCCGCGCCGTGGCTCACCTTGACGATGTTGTCCGCGTTCAGCACGTTCACCGAAACGGAGGCGGCGACGCCGACGCCGCTCTGGTTCTGGCCGCCTTCGCTGGACGCGGAGCTGTTGCCGCCGCTGGCGCTGTCGCTGCCGGAAGGCAGGTTGGCGCTGGAGCCGCCGCTGCCGGTGTTGCTGTTGCCCTTGACCTGCTTGTCGGCCTGGCCGTCCGCGCCGGACTTGCCGTTGCTGTTCTGCTGCGAGTCGTTCTTGTCCTCGCCCTTGACCGTCGCGGTCGCCGCGGCGCTGTTGGCGATCGTCGAGGTCGACGAGATCGTCACCGCGCCGCCCGTGGTGCTGACGCCGCGCGCGAGTTCGACATTGACGTGCTCGGTCACGACCGCGACCGACACCGAGGCGCCGACGCCGACGCTGCTGCCCGCCGCTTCCGAGCTGGTGGAGGTTTCGAACAGGCCGTTGTGCGTGGCGGTGATGGAAACGTCGCCGCTGGCCGAGACGGCGCTGCCCGTGCCGACGTAGGTGAGGACGGTGTCGGAGATCACGGCCACCGCGACGCCGATGCCGATGGCGTCGGCGCCGGAAGCGCCGTTCTCACCGTGGGTGTAGGCCGCGTCGATCGAGGCGGCGGACACGGTGAACTTGCCGGCCGAGCCGTTCCATGACGTGCCGTCGGTGATCTCGGTGTCGACGGTGTTCGTGACGACGTTGACGGCGACGGAGGCGCCGACGCCGACGCTCGTGCCCTTGCCGCCGCCGTCCGAGGGCAGGCCGCGCGAGACGTTCGTCATCGTCGCGGCGGAGCCGAGGGACACGTCGTGGCCGCCGGTGATCGTCACCTGCGCCGTGCTCGGTCCCGCATTGCCTGGCGTGCGCCCGACCACCGCTTCGGTGTCGTTGCTGACGACGTTGACGGCAACGGAGCCGGCCACGCCGATCTTGCCGCCACCGCCGCCCGAAGTCGCGTCGGCGATGAACGAATCGGTCACGTCGGCCAGCTTCTGGTTGGTGTTGCCGTCGCTGGTCAGCGCGATCGCCTTGCCGGCGCGCGCATCGCTCGCGGTGGCCGCGAGCTCGAACTTGCCGCCGGTGAGGTCGATGACGTAGTAGGTCGTGCCGTCGGTCAGGCCGCCAATGGCGGCGCCGCCATGCGCGTCGTAGCGAAGGGCGTCTCCCGTGTGCAGGTCGGTGCCCTCGCCCAGGTCCAGTTCGCGGACGTTGCCCGTCGGGTTGAACTTGATCGGCGACAGCAGGTTCGGGATATCGGTGCCCGACACCGAGATGTAGGTGACGAAGTGCTGCTCGGTCCCGGTGGCGCCCGAGGTGAGGTCCACCAGGCCGGCGCTCTTGCCGTCCGTCGCGTGCGCCTTGGTGTCGTACAGCTTGATCGTGCCGTCCTTCGCGACGTTCGCGTAGTAGTCGTTGCCGTCGGTCAGGCCGCCGATCGCGGTGTTGCCGTTCCGGTCGTACTTCAGCTTGTCGCCGGTCTTCACGCCGGCATCGAGGCCGAGATAGATCGTGTCCTTGGTGGTGTCGACCACCGGAACCGACTTCACGCTCATGTCGATGTCGCGCTGGGCCATCGTCGCGGAGACGGTCAGGCCGCCCGCGCTGATCGTGGTGGCGTTGCCGATGTAGGCCTGGTTCGTGACGTTGGCCACGTTCACCGAAACCGCCACGCCGACACCAGTGCCGCCGTCGCTGGTGGACGCCGAGCCGTCCGCGATGGCATGCGCATCGACGTTGGCGGCGGAGGTCACGCTCAGCATGCCACCTGCGGTGACATGCCGGCTGTCCGGGATGAAGGCCTTGGACGAGCCGTTCTCGATCGCGACCGCCACGCCGCCGGCGACGCTCACGGTGCCGCTGGAGGTCGAGCCCTTGTTGTTCTCGCTGGTCGAGCCGCCGGTGCCCTTGGCGGCGGCGTTGCCTTCCTTGGCCTTGTCGTCGCCGAGCTTGCCCTGCTTGTTGCTGGCGTTGTCGACGGTCTGGCTGTTCTTGTCGCTGTCGCTGTGGCTGCCGGAGCTGTCGTCTTCCTGGCCGCCCTTGGTGCTGGCCTTCGCGCTCGTCTCGCTGCGAGAGGTGGTGCTGGAGCCGAAGGTCACGGTGCCCGTGGCCGAGAGGTCGCGCGCGGTGGTCGCGAGCGAGCTGTCGTTGACCACGGAGACAGCGATGGAGATGCCGACGCCGGTGTCGTCCGACTCGGTGTCGCCCTCGGCGCTGGTGTCGACCTGGTCGGTGAGGGACGCCTTGTCCTCGAGGTTGCCGCTGAGGGTCAGGAGGCCGCCGGTGCCGATGGTGGCGTGCGTGTCGTTGGCAGCGATCGAAACCGCGACCACCGGCGTGACCGCCGTCGATCCCTTGGCGCCGTTCTTGGCCTCGGTGTCGATTTCCTGGCCGAGCGTGGCGTCCAGCGTCACGTTGCGCGCGCCGGTGAGGACCGCGGCATTGCCGATTTCCGCGTACGTGCTGTTCTCGCCGTAGTTCACGGCCACCGACAGGCCCACGCCGACGTTGCTGCCGTCCCCGCCGCCGTCGGATGGCAGGGCCTTGGCGGCGTTGCTGACGTCCGCCTCGGCCTTCACGGTGACATCGCCGTTGCCGGTGATGGTGACGGTGGGCGCATGGCCCGTGGAGCCGATAGAGGCTTCGCTGTCGGTGAAGGTGACGTTGACCGCCACCGAGCCGGCCACGCCGGTCTTGCCGCCACCCGCGCCCGAAGTCGACCAGGCGCCGAAGGCATCCGTGGATTCCACCAGCGTGTGGGCCGTGCCACTGCCCGTGGACGTGAGGTCCACCTTGCCGTCGGTGCCGCCCGCGATGGCGTGCTCCTGGGTGTCGTACAGCTTCAACTTGCCGTCGTCCTGGACGTTGGCGTAATAGGTCTTGCCGTCGGTGAGCCCGCCGACGCTGGTGCCGCCGCCGTTGTGGTACACGACGGCGTCGCCGGTGCGCAGGCCGGCCTGGCCGGCATCGATGGTGTCGTCGGCGGTGCTGACCTTGCTGGTGGGGTCGAACTTCAGCGTGCGATCGGCCTGCACCGCTTCGACATCGAGGCCGCCGGCGCTGATGGTCGCGGCGCCGAGGTAAGCCAGGTTGGTGTCCTCGGCATAGTTGACGGTGATGGCCACACCCACGCCGGTGCCGCCGGAGCCGCCGCCGCGCAGGCCCTGGGTGCCGCTGCCGGCGGACGTGAGGTCCACCTTGCCGTCGGAGCCGCCGGCATTGGCGTGGTCCTTGGTGTCGTACAGCGTGAACTTGCCGCTGCCTTCGTCGTGGACGTAGTAGTCGCTGTCGTCGGTCAAACCGCCGACGGCGGTGCCGCCCTTCGCGAAGTAGGTGACCTTGTCGCCGTTGTGCAGGTTGCTCGAGGTGCCCAGGTCGACCGTGTCGGCGCTGGTGTCCACCTTGCTGGCGGCGTCGAAGGTGACCTGGCCGATCACGGCGCTGCCGTCCGCCAGGGCCGAACCGTCCACGTTGGACGAGGACTTGACGGTCAGCGTGCCGGTGGACGTGATGCTGCGCCCGTCGCCGACGTAGGCCTTGGAGCTCGCGCGCTCGATGTTCACCGAGACGGCGCCGGCCACGCTGACCGGCCCGTCGGAGGTGTCCGAGGACGGCGCGCTGGCGCCATCGGTGCCCTTGGCGCTGGCGTTCTTGCCCTTGGCGGTGCTGTCGGCGAAGCTCTTGGAGTCGCCGGTCTTGTCGTCGACCTTCTTGCCGCCGTTGTCGCCGTCCTGCTCGCCGCCGGAGACGCTGGCCTTGGCGCTGGACTGGCTGCCGGACACGGTGCTGGAGACGAAGGACACCGCGCCGCTGGTGGTCAGCACGTCGCGCGCCGTGGTGGACAGTGAATCGTCGTTGACGACGGACAGCGCGATGGAAATGCCGACGCCGGTCTTGCCGGACTTGGTATCGCCGGTGGCCGTGGTCGCCACGTTGTTCGCCAGCGAGGAACTGGCGTTGAAGTCGCCGCCGATGGTAAGCACGCTGCCGGTGCCGAGCGTCGTGTGGGCGTCGTTGTCCGCCACCGAGATCGCCACGACCGGCGTGATGGCGGTGCCGCCCTTGCCGCCGCCCGTGGCGGTGGTCTGCATCGCGTGCTGCGAATCGGCGGTCAGCGTCAGGTTGTGCGCGCCTGCGAAGCTCACGCCATCGCCGAAATAGGCCGCGGTCTCGTCCTCGCCGTCGGTCAGGGCCACCGATGCGCCGATGCCGACCTTGCTGCCGTTGCCGCCGCCATCCGCGGGCAAGGCCTTGGTGACGTCGGAGATGTTCGAGTGCGCTTCGACGGTGACGTTCGGGTTGCCGTGCAGCGTCACGCCCGCGTTGTTGGCGATGTAGGCGTCGTGGTGCGTGATCACGATGTTGAGGGCCAGCGATCCGGCCACGCCCACGTTCGACGCATTGCCCACGCCGGACGTGGCCGAGGCGGTGAAGGTGCTTTGCGAGGGCGCCAGCACCTGCACGGCGAGCGAGCCGGCGGTGATGTCGGTGGTGCCGCCGACGTAGGCCTGGTCGCTGCGGTCCGCGACGTTGATGGCCACCGCCACGCCGACGCCGGTGGCGGTGCTGCCGGTGAACTCGCCATCGGCGGTGGTCGAAACCACGTCCGCGGACGAAGCCGCGACCGTTACGGCGCCGCTGCCGGCATTCACGGTCGCGTCCTGGAAGAAGGCCGTGGTGTCGCCGGTGTCGGTGGTCACTGCCACGCCGCCGGCCACGGTGATGTTGCCGTCGCTGGTGGACGCGTTCTGGTTGGCCAGCGTGGTTTCGCTGGCGTTGGTGCCGCCGCCGCTGGAAGACGAGCCGCCCGGCGAGGACCGGGCCAGCGTGGTGATGGTGCGGTCCGAGCTGGCGCCCAGGTTGACCGAGCTGCCGTTGACCGTGGCGCCCGACACCGAAGCGGTGGTGTCGCCGGTGACCACCGCCACGGCGACCGCGGCGCCCGCGGTGCCGGTGACGTTGGCGTCGGCCGTGGTGGTGGCGGCCAGCTTGCTGGTCGCCGACAGGCTGGCGGCGCCGGTGGCCGTCAGGTTCGCGCCGCCGGCCGCACTGAAGGTGGCGCCGCTGGCGTAAGTGGTGTTGACGACCGCGGCGTCCACCGTGGAGTCGCTGCTGCCGGCCTGCGGCGAGGTCGACGCGTTGATCGTGACATCCGACTTGGCCAGCGCGGTCAGGTTGTGGCTGGCGTTCAGCGTCGAGGAGCCGTCGACGGTGATTTCCGGGTCGGCCGAGCCGAGCACCGCCACCAGCTTGACCGAAGCCGCCGCTGCCGTTGCGGTCAGCGTGCCGTCGACGGTGGCGGCCAGGTTGAGGTCGTTCGCGTGCAGCGCCGACGAGCTGCCGATGCCGATGGTCGCGCTGGAGAAGCTGTCGATCAGCGCGCCGCTGATGGCCGACATGCCGGTGCCGTCGGTGCTGACGCTGACGTTGGAGTGCGCGGTGAGGTTGAGCGCGCCGCTCGCCGTGAGGTTCGCGCCGGCCAGCGTGATCGCCGTGCTGAGGTTGTCGAACAGGCCGGACACGATGTCCGAAGGCAATAGCGAGGGCGCGCTCAACTCGGACTTCAGCGTCAGGTCGCCGGTGACGTTGGCCGTCGCGCCGCTCGAGATGTGCGAGTTGCTGGCGATCGACAGGCTGAAGGGGACGGTGCCCGTTGCCCCGTCCACGTGCATCGCGTCCTGGGTCACGTACTGGTCGCCGCCGTCGAACTTGATGTTGAGGGCGCCGCCGTTGCTGTTGACGAAGCTGCCCAGCAGGGACAGCGTGTCCAGGTCGATGTGGATGGTGTCGCCGTTCACCGAGCCGGCCGACAGGCCGCGCTGGATGGTGACGTCGATGTCACCGGCAGCCGAGAGCGTGACCGACCCTTCCGAGTTGCTCGTCCCGGTGTCGTACAGGTGCAGCACGTTGCCGCTCTCGGCTTTCAGCGTGAAGTCGTGCGCCGACGCGACCGCCGAATAGGAGATGTCGGCTGACAGCAGCAGCCGTGGCTCCAGGGCCTCCAGCGCAAAGCTGCGGTGGCGCACCGGGGCTTTGCTGCCCAGGTCGCGCACGGGGGCACGTGCCGCGAAGCGGCCGAAGGCCTCGCGCAGCATTTGCCGGATGGGGGAGAGCTTGAAGGCCTGGCGATTCGAGCTTGTTGTTGGCATCGACGGCTCCACGAAGAAACGTCAGTCCACCGGGGACTGGGCATGCGCAATAGCTGGCGCAGCGCCACTGCGGGCGCCTCGCCAACGTGATCAACAACTTGGTATCCACCCGGGACAGCTCAACGCAGGAGGTGGTCCTGCGCGACCGCGCGACTACTGATTCCCCTTGCCTGGGATGGTCACGCGGCTAGTGGGGGCAGACGCTAACAGCCGGCATTGCAACGACAACGACGAAGGCAATGTCAACGACATGGCTTTCACGATGCTTCCGTCCCTGCATCCATGGCTGGGCAGGAAGGAGCATTCGTTACATGCGGCCGAGTTGCTTTGAAGACACGCTGCCCGGGGATTCCCGGAACAACGTCATGCGCGGCCGGTGCGGCCGACCATCGGCGGGCTAGCAGAGCAGCGGCCTACTGGTTACGGATTTCGGTGCGCCGGCACTGTAGTTACATGCTTGAAACGCCTGCCGAGCCCTTTTGTTCCGGATGAGCAGGCACAACGTAAATTGTTTCTTGCGGAGCGTTACAGCTACCTCCTCCTTAGGGAGGAGGCTTAGGCCCCCTAAGGCAGCGTTCCCGCACACGTGAAGCTGGCCGCCACGTTCGGATCGCCGCTGCCCTTGTCTTGCGCGAAGGCGGGATAGCGGCACAGCGGGCGGGTGAGCGTCGCGTTGGCCGGGTCGCCGCCGAAGCCCTGGATGTTGCGCTGGACGCGATGATGCGGACCATCGGCAGCTTCGCCGCCACCGGCCAGCCGCAGGATCCGGCCTTGGGTGCCACGTGGCCGAACTGGCCGGCGAAGATGGTGTTCGACGCTTCGAAGACCGAAGCCCGCATCCACGTCGAATGAGCGGCCTCAGGGGGCGATGACCAGGAACAGCCAGGTAGCCATCAGGATCAGGTGGACGACCCCCGACAACAGGCTGGCGCGGCCGGTGCCGTAGGTGATGATGGCCATCATGAAGGACAGCGTCAGCAGCACCGCGTCGCGTGCCGACACGCCCAGCTCCAGCCGGGTGCCGGTGTACCACGCGATCGCGGCCACCGTCGGCACGGTGAGGCCGATGCTGGCCACGGCGGAACCGAGGGCGATGTTGATCGAGGTCTGCAACCGGTCTTGGCGCGCGGCGCGCAGCGCCGTGATGGCTTCAGGCATCAGCACGATCGCCGCGACGATCACGCCGACCAGCGCGGTCGGCGCGCCCAGGCGCTCGACGCCCGTCTGCAGCAGCGGTGACACGCCCTTGGCGGACAGCACCACGGCCACCAGCGCCACGGCCAGCATCGCCAGCGCCACGGCGGCTTCGCGCGCGCTCGGCGGCGGACCGTGCGGCTCGTCGTTCGCGGCGTCCTCCGTGCCGCCGACCGGCAGGAAGTGCTCGCGGTGGCGCACCGTCTGGATGAAGGTGAAGGCCAGCCACAGCAGCAGGCAGGTGATGCTGACGAAGGCCAGCTGCGTCGCCGTGTAGTAAGGGCCCGGCGCGCTGGTGGTGAAGTTCGGCAGCACCAGCGTGATGGCCACCATGGGCAACAGGACGATCAGGTAAGCGAGCGCGCCTTCGGTCCGGAACTGCCCTTCGATGTGCCGGACCGCGGCGACCACGATGCACAGGCCGGCCAGGCCGTGCAGCACCAGGATCACGACGGCGTGGATGGTGTCGCGCACCAGGGTCGGCTCCGGATGCGGGCCCAGCAGGATCGAGACGATCAGCCCCAGCTCGATGACGGTCACCGCCAGCGCCAGCACCACCGCGCCGAACGGGTCGCCGACCCGCGCCGCCACGACCTCCGCGTGGTGGACCGCCGCCAGCACCGCAGCGAGCAGCGCGATGGCCACGCCCGCGGCTGCCAGCAGGGAGTCGTTGCCCTTGAGCGCCAGCGCGATGCCCAGCGCGACGACGGGCGCGATGAAAGTCCAGTCGATGCGCAGCCCCCGGCGCGCAGCGGTCGAAGAGTCGGCCATGTGTAAAGGTCCAGGAAAACCGACGGAAGGGTAGCAGCCCCGGCCTGGGGTAACATATCCTTACAAGATATAACGAGGAGCCGTCGATGGAGTTGGGGACTGGCGGAGCTGTGCGCGGGCGCTACAGCATCCGGCAAAGACTGGGCCTGGCTTTCGGGCTGTTCACGCTGCTGCTGGCCGCCATGGCCGGCGTCGGGGCGTGGCGGCTGGCGCAACTGAGCGCCGTCACGAAGGAGATGGCTGCCGTCAACCTGCGCATGGAGCGCCTGGTGGGCGAGTGGCTGGCGGAGACGAAGACCAACACCGTGCGCGCCGTGGTGCTGACACGCGGCAACGACCCCGAACTGAAGCGGCTGCTGACGCCGGCCTTCGACGGCACGGCCAAGCGCATCAACGCCCTCAGCGAGCAGGTGGAAAAGCTGCTCGATGACGACCAGCCGAAGGCGCTGTTCGCGCGGATCAACGAAGCGCGCCAGGCCTATCTCGAGACCCGCAAGTCCATCCTCGACAAGCAGAAGGCCGGCGACGATGCCGCCGTCGCGCAGCTGATGGAGACCGCTTTCACCCAGAAGGCCGACGCCTACCTGGGCGCGATCAAGGCGCTGGGCGACCACTACACGGCGGAAGTCGAGGCCGACGCGCAGCGCGCCGCGCAGAGCGCGGAATCGGGCGGCACGCTGCTGGCCACCTTCTGCGGCGTGGGCATGGCCTTCGCGGTGCTGGGCGCCTGGCTGATCACGCGCTCGATCACGCGGCCGCTCTACGACGCCATGGCCACCGTCCGGCGCGTCGCCGACGGCGACCTCACCGTGCAGATCGCGCCCAGCGGGACCCGCGAGACGGCGCAGCTGCTGCACGACCTGGCGACCATGACGGATCGCCTGCGCGCGCTGGTGGGCGAAGTCGCCCAGGGCGCGGGCACCGTCGCCGAGACCAGCGCGCAGATCGCCCAGGGCAACCTGGACCTGTCGCAGCGCACCGAGGAACAGGCGAGCACGCTGGAAGAGACGGCGAGCTCGATGGAGGAGCTCACCACCACCGTGGGCCAGAACGCCGAACATGCGCGCCAGGCCAGCCAGCTGGCCGATGGCGCCTCGCGCGTGGCGCGCGAAGGCGGCGCGGTCGTGGGCCAGGTGGTGCGCACGATGACGGGCATCTCCGATTCGTCGAAGAAGATCGCCGAGATCATCGGCGTCATCGACGGCATCGCCTTCCAGACCAACATCCTGGCCTTGAACGCCGCGGTCGAAGCCGCGCGCGCGGGCGAGCAGGGCCGCGGTTTCGCGGTGGTGGCCACCGAGGTGCGCAACCTGGCGCAGCGCAGCGCTTCGGCCGCCAAGGAGATCAAGGGCCTGATCACCGAGTCGGCGCAGCAGGTGGAGGCCGGCACCCGCCAGGCCGATGCGGCCGGCCTCAAGATGCAGGAAGTGGTGCAGTCCGCGCTGCGCGTGAGCGAGCTGATCACCGAGATCGCCAGCGCCAGCCAGGAGCAGAGCAACGGCATCGAGCAGATCAACGCGGCGGTGATTGCGATGGACCAGGGCGTGCAGCAGAACGCCTCGCTGGTGGAGGAAGCCACGGCGGCGACCGAGTCGATGCGGGGCCAGGCTTCGGCCCTGTTGCACGCCGTGTCGCGCTTCCGGCTGGGCGAATCGGCATCCGTGTCCTGGCAGGCCACGCCTGCACACGAGCAGCCGATGGCGCTGCCGGCGCTTGCGGCGGCC
This sequence comes from Ramlibacter agri, assembly GCF_012927085.1. Lineage (NCBI taxonomy): Bacteria > Pseudomonadati > Pseudomonadota > Betaproteobacteria > Burkholderiales > Comamonadaceae > Ramlibacter > Ramlibacter agri. The sequence continues at coordinate 490,993 of NZ_JABBFX010000003.1, forward strand.
TAACGCAGGTACTTCTTTTCCAGCCGCTTGAAATCTTCCATGCCTTGCAGGCGGAAGATTTCCTCGACCGGCGCGATGCCGGCCTGCACGCCGAGCGCGCCGCCGTCGGCGCGGATGCGGCGGAAGGTGTCCGCCATCGCGGCGGTCGCGGCGCGGATGGCGTGGTTGCCGTAGATCACCATCCGCACCTTTCCGCCCAGCGCGGCGATGCGCTGCGCGTCGAGTTCCGGATAGGACGTGGGCACGATCACCAGCGGCAGCTTGCCGTTCCACGCCCGCACGAAAGCCTCGATCTCGTCCGGCGTGCGGCTCTTCGAGTGGATCAGCAGCAGGTCCGCGCCGGCGCGCTCGTAGGCCTGGCAGCGGGCCAGGGCTTCCTGCTGCCCCAGCCCTGCGATCAGCGCTTCGCAGCGCGCGATGACGAGGAAATCCGCGGACCGGCGCGCCGCCAGCGCCGCTTCGATCTTGCCCTGGAACTCCTCGATGCGCACCAGGTCCTGGCGGCCGCCGGCGACCAGGCTCGTGACTTTCGGGAAGGACTTGTCCTCGATCACCACCGCGGCCGCGCCGGCGCGCTCGTACTCGCGGATCGCGTGGAAGACGTTGTTGGCGTTGCCGAAGCCGGTGTCGATGTCCGCGACGATCGGCAGCCGCACCTGCGCCGCGATCGCGCGCGTCATGTCGAGGTGCTGGGTCATCGAGACGAAGCTCGCGTCCGGCACGCCGTAGAGCGCCGACAGCTCGAAGCCCGAGGCCCACAAGGCATCGAAGCCGGCCTCTTCGGCCAGCCGCGCCGACAGCGGCGAGTGGGTGGCCATGACGTGCAGCAGTTCGCTGCCGGAAAGCTTGTGCCGCAGGGTGGGGATGTCGCCCGTCATCTGATTCGCTCCGCGCTGCCTAGGAAGCTGGATTCTCCAGCGTCTCCAGCACCCGCGCGAGCCGGACCAGTTGCCGCTCGGCCCCGGTCCGTCCCACCAGCTGGATGGCGACCGGTGCGCCGTCGCGGTTGGTCCCCGCCGGGACGGCCAGGGCCGGATGTCCCGACAGGTTGAAGGGCGCCGTGAACACCATCGCGGGCAGGACGAGCGAGGGATCGGAGCCGCGCGCGCGCAGGGCCTGTACCTGCATCGGCCCGTGGCGGAGCACCGGCAGCAGCAGGACATCCGTGTGCGCGAAGACGGCGTCGATCCGCGCCTGCCACCTGGCCCGCGCGGCGGATGCCGCCTCCTGCCGTGCCTGGCTGGTTTCGCGGCCCGCGTCGAGCAGCGCCTGCAGCGCGGGGCCCGCCCGCAGGTCGTCCAGCCGGGGCCGGAACGCCTCCCAGGCGGCCGGCGCGCACAGGGGCAGCCAGGCCGCGGTGGCGGCCTCGAGCTCGGCGAGCGAAAGCTCGTCGATCACCTGCACCGGAACACCAGAGGACTGGAAAGCGGCGATGGCCCGCGCCAGCGCAGTCCGGGCCGAGGCGGACAAGTCCCATGCATCCAGCATGCCGGCCGGCGCGGCCACGCGCAGCGGCTCGGGCCGCGCGGCTGGCGCCCCGAGTGCGGACAGGAGAAGATCCAGGTCGCCCGCGCTGCGCGCCAGCAGTCCGACGTGGTCCAGTGATTGCGCCATCGGCGCGACGCCATCCAGCGGAAAGCTCCCCCACGTCGGCTTGAGGCCATAGACGCCGCAGGCGGCCGCGGGCTGCCGCACCGAGCCGCCGGTGTCGGTGCCCAGGGCCGCGTGGCACAGCCCCGCCGCCACCGCCACCGCAGGGCCACTGGACGAGCCGCTCGTGGCATACGCCGGGTTCCAGGGATTGGACGGCGCCGCCTCGCCGGCGTGATGCTGGGCCCAGCCGCCTTCGCTCATCGCCAGGGTCCCCAGCAGCACGGCACCGGCCGCGCGCAGGCGCTGCGTGACTGCTGCGTCCTCCCTGCACGGCGAGCGCCGCCAGGCCGGAATGCCGACGCCGAGCGGCAGGCCACGGACCGCGATGTTCTCCTTCACCGCCAATGGAACGCCATGCAAGGGCCCGAGCCTCTCGCCCCGGGCACGCCGCGCATCGGCCGCCTCGGCCTGCAGCAGCGCGCCCTCGGCATCCAGCTGCGCGAAGCAATGCAGTTGCGGATCCAGCCGCGCGGCGCGTTCCAGTTGCCATTGCGTCGCTGCCACGCTGGATGCGGCGCCGTCGCGGATCATCCCGGCCAGGGCCGCCAGGCTGCAGGCATGCAGATCCACGGGCGCGATGCGCCCGGCCGTCATGCCGGCTGCAGGCCCAGTGCCACGATCAGGTCGGTCCAGCGCTTGCCGTCGGCCGCGACGAACTTCATGAACTCGGACGGGGATTCCGTGATGGGCGTCGAGCCCGCGGCGTGCAGGCGATCCACGAAGTCGGGCTTGCGCACGGCCCGTGCCAGTGCGCCCTGCAGCTTCGCCAGCACGTCCTGCGGCACGCCGGCGGGCGCGAGGATGCCGTAGAAGCCCTGCGCATCGACCCCGGGCAGCACGCCTTCGGCGAGCGTGGGCACGTTCGGCAGCTGGCTCACGCGCGCCTTGCTGGTCACGGCGATGGCGCGCAGCTTGCCGCCTTCCACGTAGGGCAGCGAGGTCTGCAGCAGGTCCATGACGAAAGCCACCTGGCCGGCCATCAGGTCCACCAATGCCGGTGCGCTGCCCCGGTAAGGCACGTCGACCCATTGGGTCTTGTGCTGGCGCGCGATCAGTTCCGGCAGCAGGTGCGGCAAGGTGCCGGTGCCGCCGTGCCCGTAGTGCAGGCCGCCATTGCGCTGGCCGGCCGCGATGAGGTCGGCCATCGTGCGGTAGGGCGAGGAAGGCTGCACGAGCACGACCATCGGGTTCTGCGCGATGCCGCCGACCACGCTGAAGTCTGCCACCGGGTCGTAGTGGATGCCCTTGATCAGCAGCTTGTTGTGGCCGTGGCCGTTGCTGATGACGCCCAGCGTATAGCCGTCCTTGGGTGCCGCGGCGAGCAGCGCCGTGGCGATGCTGCCCGAGGCGCCGGCGCGGTTGTCGATCACCACCGGCTGCTTCAGTTCGTCCGACAGCAGCGGCGCCACCATGCGCGCCAAGGCGTCGGTGATGCCGCCGGGCGCGAAGCCGACCAGCAGCGTGATCGGGCGCGCCGGGAAAGCCTGCGCCTGCGCCGCGCCCGACAGGCCCGAGAGGACGGCGCCCGAGAGCAGGGCGAACTGGCGGCGCGACAGCGGGGTTCCATGGGTCATGCAAGACTCCTTCGAGGTTGAGCGTGAGACAGCAGGAAGGGCAGCACGGCGTCCAGGAAGGGACCGGGCGCTTCTTCCATCATCAGGTGGCCGCAGGGCAGCGCCGCGGCTTCGACGCGGTCCGCCCAGGGCTGCCAGGCTTCGACCGGCGTGGCCGGCGCGGCGCCGAACAGGGCTTCGTCCCACAGCACCAGCAGGGGCGCGCGCACGCGCTGGCCCGCCGCCTGGGAGGCGCGGTCGTGCACGCGGTCGATGCCCGCCGCGGCGCGGTAGTCCTGGATCATCGCGTGGCGCACGCCGGGACGCAGGAACGCGGCCAGGTACTGCGCGCGCGCCTCGGGCGTGACTGCATCGAAGCGCCGCACCATGCCGCGCAGCGTCGAGTCGAGGAAGGACTCGGGATCCGCGGCCAGCAGGCGCTCGGGCAGGTCGTAGGGCTGGGCCAGCATGAACCAGTGCCAGGCCTTCAGCGAGAAGGCCGTGTCGACGCGCTGCCAGACCCATTCGGTGGGCAGCACGGTGACCGAAACGAAGGCCGACACCGCGTCCGGATGGTCCAGGCAGAGCCGGTGCGCGACGCGGCCGCCGCGGTCGTGCCCGATGAGCGCGAAGCGCTCGAAGCCGAAGTGCCGCATCAGCCGCGCCTGGTCGGCGGCATGGGCGCGCTTGCAGTGGTTCTCCTGCAGCGGGTCGCCCGGCGGCCCGCTGCTGTCGCCCCAGCCCCGCAGGTCCGGCGCGACGACGGTGAAGTCCTGCGCGAGCCTCGGCGCCACCTTGTGCCAGGCCGCGTGCGTCTGCGGATAGCCGTGCAGCAGCAACAGCGGGGGGCCGTTGCCGCCGATTTCGCAGTGAAGCGTGACGTCGTCCTGCACGCGCACCTGGTGCGTCGCGAAGCCGCGGATGAAACTCATCGTGCCTCCCCAGCGGCCGCGGCCGCGATGGCCGGCGCGAAGAAGTCCTGCATCATCGCCAGCTGCTCCTCCATCATCGGGCGGCCGCCTTGCACGGGGCAGCCGCGTTCGGCCGCCGCCGCCATCAAGGCGGTGACGGCGGGCTGCATCACCACGTCGGCCACCACCAGCGCGGGGTGCAGCGAAGCCGCGGGCAGCGGCAGGGGATCCGCAGGCTTCATGCCCAGCGGCGTCGCATTGACGAGGAGATCGGCGCCGCCGGTATCCACGCCGTCCCAGCGCCGCGCCTCGATGTCCGCGGCCTGCAGGCGCCGCAGCAGCGCGTCGGTGCGCTCGCCTGCGATGTCGTGGATGCGCAGCGCCTTCGCGCCGGCTTCGGCGAGCGCGAAGGCGATGGCCGACGCCGCCCCGCCGGCGCCAAGGATGCAGGCCGTGCGTCCTGGCACTGCGTGGCCGGCGCGCTGCAGGCCGCGCACGAAGCCCAGGCCGTCGAACAGGTCCGCCTCCCAGGCGCTGCCCGAGCGGCGCAGCACGTTCGCCGCGCCAATGCGCAGCGCGCGCTCGCTCGCCGGTCCGGCCGCTTGCGCTGCAGCCTGCTTGTGCGGCACGGTCACGATCAGGCCGGCGAAGTTGCGGATGTGGAGCAGCTCATGCAGCACCGCGGCCAGTGCGCCCGGCGCCACCTGCAGCGGCACGAGCACGGCGTTGATGCCCGTGGCCTGCAAGCGCTCCGTGAGGGGCTGCGGCGCCTTCACCTGTGCCACCGGATCGCCGACGATGCCGAGCAGCACGGTGCTGCCATCGAGCTTCCAGCCGGCGCCATCCATTCCGGGCTTCATGCCGCTTCCTCCACAGCAACGCCATGCGCTTGCGCCCATTGGCGGGTCTTGCGCATGGCGAGCCTGGCGCGTCCGGTGGCGTCCAGGGTGTCACGCCGCAGCGCGTTGGGGGCTTCGACGGCCAAGGTCGCATCCGCTTCCAGGGCCGAGGCCAGCCGCACCAGCGGAACCTCGCCTTCCCCGGGCAGCAGCCGGTGCGCCCGCGCTTCTTCGGCCAGCGACGGTGGCGCGGGCGGGCGGGCCAGGACATCGCTGACCTGCGCGAAGGCGCGCGCAACCTCGGGAGACTCCGCCCAGGTCTCGAAGGAGCCACCCGAGCGGAACAGGTGCAGGCTGTCGACCAGCACCCGGGCGCCGGGATGCGCCGAGCGCCGCACCAGCGCACACGCCCGCTGCAGCGTTGGCAAGGCGGTGTAGGCCATGAATTCGACGCCGACGCGCAGGCCGCGCGCGGCCGCGGCCGTCGCCACGCCCGCCAGTTGCTCCGCGGCGCGCGCTTCGTCGTCCTCGTCGACGTTGGCGACGAGCCAGCGCGCGCCGAGTTCCTGCGCGGCGTCGAGGGCCGGAGCCAGCTGCCGCAATTGCAGGGCCGGCCCGAGCCGCACGACCTCCACGTCGTGCACCTGCACGCCGAGCGCCCGCGTGCGGGCCAGCGTCTCGCGCAGCATCGCGCTGCCGGGGGCCATGGGCCAGGGCTGTTCGCCGGGCCTGGCAGGCAGCAGGCGCAGGCCGACCTGCCGGAAGCCCGCGGCGGCGGCCGCTTCCACCAGTTCGGGCGGCGAGGCGTCCTGCACCGTGAAGTGCGCCAGGGACAGGCGAAAGGCCATCAGTGCGTTCCTTCGAGGATGGCGCCGTCGGCCAGCAACCGGCGGCGCAAGGCAGTGCGGTCCACGCTGCGCACGTCGCCGTCCCAGCCCGGGCTGGCGTCGCACAGCGCGGCGGCCGTCCCGGCGGCCTGGCCGGTCGCCATGCAGGTGCCCATCACCCGGGCGGAACTCTGCGCCTCGCGCGTGCTGGAGATGCAGCGTCCCGCCATCAGCAGGCGGGTCTGTCCGCGCGGGATCAGGCATTCCAGCGGAATGTCGTACGAGCCGCCCTGTGCGATGGTCTCGTGGCGGTGGTCCTTGACGCCGAGGATATCCAGTTCGTGGCCGCCCTTGGCGATGCCGTCGGCGCGCTTGCGCGCGTGCAGGATGTCCTCGCCGCTCAGCACGTAGTCGCCCAGGATGCGCCGCGTCTCGCGGATGCCGATGCGCGGCGCCACCGCGGCGAGCTGCGCCTGCTCGAAGCCGGGGAGGCGGCGGCGCAGGAAGTCCAGGCCCTGCTTCACCTGCGCCATCAGCGGCGCCAGGGCTGCGCTCACCGATTCGGCACGCGTGCCGTCGACGCCGGCCAACTGGGTGGAATTGATGCTCACCTCCTTGCGTGCCAGCGAGGTGGGGACGATGGCGAGCACCGACGTCGGGTACATCTCGCCGGACGCGATGGCATCCTTCAGGAGTCCGTGGGTGCCTCGCAGCAGCACCTTGGGCAGGCCCTGGCGATGGAGCGCCTCGGCGCAGGCCCGGGCGTCCATGCCCAGGCCGGGATAGTCGCCGAGGCCGAAGTGCTCGGGGTGCTGGCGCACGAAGTCCAGCAGGCGAGCCGACTCCACGCCGCAGACGCGGTACATCAGCGTGGGCGGCTGCAGCACGCCGCCGGCGCCGCCCTGTTCGTAGCCGGCGCCGGCCATGACTGACACGTCGCCGTCGCCAGAACAATCGATGACGACGCGAGCGCGGTACCAGCGCTCCGCGCCCTTGTGGACTGCGCGCACGCTCGCCCCTTGCGCGTCCTGCGCGAAACCGAAGACGAAAGCCGGCATCAGGGTCCGCACGCCCGCGTCGGCCAGCAGGCCGGTGACGGCGATCTTCATCAGCTCGGTGTCGAAGCACACGAGGTGCAGCGCCCGGTAGTCGAAGACGGGGCCGATGTAGCCCCCCAGCGCCTTGACGCGATCCAGCAACTCGGTGACGACGCCGCCGACGATCCACTCGCCGCGGGTGGAGAGGCAGCCGAGGAGCGAGATGCCGCTGATCAACTCGCCGCCGGGCAAGGGCGAGGCGTCGAGCAGCAAGGTGCGGGCGCCGCAGCGGGCGGCGGCCGTGGCCGCAGCGACTCCGGCACTGCCCGCGCCGACGACGATCACGTCCCAGTCCTCGGGCAGGCTGGCTTGTGGAGGGAGATGGAGGCTTGTCATTCGTTCCGCCCGCTCAATTGCGCCCCTGGGCGAGCAGCAGGTCGGCGAGCTGGCGCGGCCGGCTCACCATCACGTCGTGTCCCGCGGCGATCTCGCTGAAGCTCCAGCCCGGGTCGGCCTTGACGCGCTCCTTGGTGGGCGCCAGCACGTCCAGCGCTGGCGAGGTGCAGCTGATGAACGCGCGTCGCGGTGCGGCGGCGGCTGCCGGCTGGCCCATCCGCAGCGCCTGCAGGTAGGTGCCGCTCGGATGGTCGGTCAGGCGGGCGTCGACCCAGTCGATGTCCGCCTGCGACTCGAGCCCGAAATACATCGCCGGGATCTTCGGCCAGCGCGGGTTGCCCGCGGCGAAGTCCGCCTGCATCTGGGCCTGGCCGGCGGCGTCGACGTAGTTGAACAGGCGGTCTCCCGGCGTCGGCACGAAGGCATCGAGGTAGACCGCGCAGCGCAGCCGGCCTTCGCCCGCCAGCGCCTCGATGGCGCCGGTGGCCGGGAAGCCCCCATAGCTGTGCGCCACGAGGACCACGTCGCGCAGGTCCCGCGTGCGCACGAGCGTGAGGATGTCGGCGATGTGCGTGTCGAGGTTGATGGCCGTCGACATCTCGCCCGCTCGCTCGGCCAGGCCGGCCAGGGTGGGCGCATGGGCGCCTGCGCCCGCGGCCTGCAGCAGCGGGACGACCCTGTCCCACGCCCAGCCGCCGTGCCAGGCGCCGTGCACCAGCACGTACTGCGGCGGCGGGTCGGATTCACCGCCGCCGCAGGCACTGACCGCGGCCGCGCCCGCGACGGCGCACGCTGCGCGCAGGAACTGGCGCCGGTTGCGGCGCGCTGGTGGGGTGGCCCGGTCTTTCATCTGCATCCTCGGTCTCCGTCGTGGGTTCGTTTCAGCTTAGTTCATGTATGTGAACTGTTCATGAATATAAACAAGATCCGGAAAATGCGTCAAGCGGCCTCGCGGAGGCGGCTCCTACAATTCGCCGCATGGCGTCTCCAAGAACCTCCGCCGCCGGCGCCCCGGCCGATGCGGCGTCCGTGAAGTCGGCGGATCGTGTGCTGGACATCCTGGAGTTGCTCGGACGCCAGGGCAGCGCACTCAGCCACCACGAGATCGGCACCACGCTCGGCATCCCCAAGAGCAGCCTCACGCACCTGCTGCGCAACCTGGTCGCGCGCGAGTTCCTGGCCTACGAAAGCGCCAAGGGCGTCTACTCGATGGGGCCGGCGGTGCACCGGCTGGTGTCGGGCCGGCAGGACCGCGAAGCCCTGATCGCGCTGGCGCGGCCCGTCGTGGACTGGATCGCGAAGAGCACCGGCGAGGCCGCCGCGTACTCCGTGCTGCGCGATGGCGAGGTCGAACGCGTGTGCGTGGCCGAATCGAAGTCGCCGCTGTCCTATCGCATGGCCGTCGGCGACCGCTTCCCGCTCTACTCCACGTCTGCGGGCAAGGCGATGCTGGCGGCGCTGCCGCCGGAGGAGCTCGCGGACTGGCTGGACCAGGCGGACCTGCAGCGCCACACGGCCAGCACCATCCGTTCCGTGAGCGCCCTGCGCAAGGAACTACAGCAGGTGCGCAAGACCGGCATCGCGTATTCGCGCGGCGAGCACACGCCGGGCGTGGTCGGCATGGCGATCGCCATGCAGTTGCCGGGTGACCCGCAGCCGTCCGCGCTCAACGTGGTGGTGCCTAGCGTTCGCCTGACACCGGACACCGAACAGGCCTGCCTCGACGCGCTGCGGCAGGCGCGCCAGCGGCTCGAGACCGGCGCGCGCTGACGCGGGCCCGGGGCCTGCGCCTCACTCGGCCGAAGTCGTCACCACCATTTGCGGCGCCTCGGCTTCCGCAGCCGGCAGCACCGGTTTGCGCTCGCTCGCCACCCAGCCCATGAAGATCTGGTAGCCCAGCGCCAGCACGGTGGCGCCGACGAACAGGCCCAGGATGCCCGCGGTGGCCATGCCGCCGAGGGCGCCGATCAGGATCACCGGCATCGGCGCATCGACGCCGCGGCCCAGCAGCAGCGGCTTGAGCACGTTGTCGGCCATGCCGGCCACGAACAGCAGCACCGAGAAGAGGGCCGCCTCGCCATTGCCGTAGTGCCCGCTCATCCAGAGGTAGGCGATCGCAGGCAGCGTGACGATCAAGGCCGGCACTTGCGCGATGCCCAGCACCAGCACCACGCCGGACAGCACGCCGGCCAGCGGCACTTGTGCGACGAGCAGGCAGAGGCCCACGGCCAGCGACTGGATGAAGGCGATGCCGATGACGCCCTGGGCCACGGCGCGGATGGTCGCCACGGAAAGACGCGTGAACTCCTCGCCCCGGGCGGCGCCGAACAGCCGCACGAAGATCGCGCGGCAAGCACGCGCGCCGGCTTCGCCGAAAGCCATCAACAGGCCCGCCAGGATCAGGGCAGCAATGAACTTGAGGATGCCGCCGCCGATCGAGGCCACCAGCGCGAGCGCGGCACGGGCCAGTTCGCCGACCTTGGGCTGCAGGCTTTGCAGCAGCGCCGGCAGGTCGGAGTGCACCCGTTCCCAGAAGCCATAGACCTTCGGGCCGATCAAGGGCCAGCTGGCGACGCGCTCGGGCGGCGGCGGGACCTGCAGCGTGTTCTGCTGCAGGCCGTCGACCAGGCGCTTCACCGAATCGCCGGTGGAATCGAGCAGCACCGCGGTGGGCGCGACGATCAACGCGATGCCTAGCAGCGTGATCAGGGTGGACGCCCAGCCCGTGCGCCCGCCCAACTTGCGGGCCACGGTCCGCTGCAGCGGATAGAGCGTGATGGCCAGGATGATCGCCCAGGCCATCAGCGACAGGAAGGGCGCGAAGACCTGGTAGCACAGGAGCGCCAGCACGACGATCAAGCCGGCGCGGATCAGTACTTCCTGCAGGCTGGTGGACAGCCGGCTAGCGAGCCCGTCTTCGGAGTTCACGGCGATTCCCCGGTGGTACCAGCACGACCGTATTCCGCGCGTTCCGGCGCGCGTAGTGGACTTTGGTCCTATGAGCGTGGCTAGCCGATGACGATCCGGAACAGGCTCCAGCGCCGGCCGTGCCCGCGCCCATGTCCATGGTGGCCGCCGTGGTGCCCGTGATGACCCGCATGGTGGCCGTGGCCGCGAGGCCGCGCCGGTTCGGCCGCATCGCCCTGTTCGTCATCGTCTTCACCCGATGGCGCCGCTGCTTGGGGCGCCTGCGGACCGGCGCCGGCCACCGCCGTCTGCGGAGCGGCAGCGGCGGCGGGAGCGGGCGCAGGAACAGGAACGGGCGCAGGCGCAGGCGCGGGCGCGGGCGCGGGCGCGACCGGCGCCGCCACCGCAACTTCCGGCAACGCCCCTGGCGGCCGCCCGAAACTCGCAGCCGGGTCGATCCACTTCGCCCCCAGCGCCTGCTGGAAGAACTCCGCCACCATCGGCAAGGCGCTGTTCGCGCCCGGCCCCCAGCTGTCGCCCATGCGCAGGCGGCTGTCGTCGAAGCCGACCCAGGCGCCGGCCACCAGCTGCGGGTGCATCAGCAGGAACCAGCCATCGGTGTTGTCCTGTGTCGTGCCCGTCTTGCCGGCGACGTCCGCGGTGATGCCATAGCGCTCGCGGATCGCGCGGCCGGTGCCGTGGTTCACCACGCCGCGCATGGCGTCGATCAGGGTGAGGTCCACGCCGGCATCGAGCTCGCGCTGCGGCCGCGCCGGCGCGAAGGCTTCCAGCACGCGGCCATGGCGGTCTTCCACCTGCAGGACGATCACCGGCTCGAGGTAGCGGCCGCCGTTGGCGATGCTGCCGTAGGCGGTGACCATTTCCTTCAGGCTCACCGGGCTGGTGCCGAGCGCCAGCGAGGGCACGGCGTCGAGCTTGCTGTCCCGCACGCCCAGGTCGCGCGCCAGCCGCGCTACCCGCGCCGGCCCGACCTTCTGCATCACCTGCGCCGTGATCGTGTTGCGCGAATAGGCCAGGCCGTCGCCCAGCGTCATGGGCTGCATCGAAGGCGGCGTGGTGTCCTGCGGCGTCCAGGTGCTGTTGCCGTTGCGGATCGCCACCGGCTGGTCGATGAACGTGTCGGTGGGCTTCAGGCCGGCGGCGAAGGCCGCGCCGTAGACGAAAGGCTTGAAGGTCGACCCCGGCTGGCGCCGGGCCTGCTCCACGTGGTCGAACTGGCTGGTCGCGAAATCGCTGCTGCCCACCCAGGCCAGCACGTGGCCGTCGCGCGGGTCGATGGCCAGGAAGCCGGATTGCAGCGGCTGGTTGCGCGCCACTGCCGCGGCTGCCGGCTGCAAGGCCTGCAGCTGGTGGGCGACGACGTTGTTGGCGGCCGCCTGCAGGTGCGAATTGATCGTCGTGCGCACCACCAGGCCGTCGGCATGCACCGAGTAGCCGTGGCGGTCGGCCCAGTCCGTCAGCCAGCGGCGCACCTGCTGCGCGAGGTGGGGCGCCGGGCCGAGGTCTTCGCGCTGCACTTCGAAGTCCACGCGCAAGGGTCGCGCCTGCAGGCTGTGCATCTGCGCTTCGCCCAGGTCGCCGTGCTGCTGCATCAGCTGCAGCACCAGGTTGCGCCGCTCGATCGCGCGCTCGGGATGCAGCATGGGGTTGTAGTAGCTGGTGCCCTTGAGCATGGCGACCAGGGTCGCGCTCTCCAGCACGTCGAGCTGCGACGCGTTCTTGCCGAAGTAGGTGCGCGCGGCCATCTCGATGCCGGTGGCGTTGTACAGGAAGGGCACCGTGTTCAGGTAAGTCTCCAGGATCTCCTGCTTGCTGGCGTGCGCCTCGATCTTCAGCGCCGTCATCGCCTCGCGCAGCTTGCGCGTGAGCGTGGGCGCGTTGCCGATCTCCTCCGGGTACAGGTTGCGCGCCAGCTGCTGCGTGATCGTCGAGCCGCCTTCGCGGTCGCCCTGCAGCGTGTTGATGCCGGCCGCGGCCATGCGCAGCGGGTCGATGCCGATGTGATGGAAGAAGCGCCGGTCCTCGGTGGCCACCAGCGCCTGCACGACATAGGGCGAGATCTTCGACAGCGGCTGCCAGTCGTGGTTGCTGCCCCGGTAGCGCGCCAGCACCTGGCCGTCGGCCGAGACCAGCACGCTGGGCTGCTCCTCGCGCGCCTGGCGCAGGTGCGCGACCGATGGCGTGAAGGGCACCAGGGCCAGGACGTAGACGGCGAGGACGGCGCCCAGCCAGGCCAGCAGGGCCAGGGCGCGGCGCGCGAGCGTGCGTGGTTCAGCCATGCAGGCAGCTTGCCGCGCCGTTGCCGTGCGCGGCCTTCACGCTTGCAGAGGCTGCGTGTAGGCGCAGGCTGGGGGCACGTCGCCGGCTTTCGCTCAGCCATGGCTTGCGGACGCGCTTGCCTATACTGGCCCGCCATGACCGAACCCGCCTACACGCCCCCCGCCGTCTGGACCTGGAACAAGGAAAGCGGCGGCAAGTTCGCCAGCATCAACCGCCCCATCGCCGGAGCTACGCACGACCAGGAACTGCCGGTGGGCCGCCACCCGCTGCAGCTGTATTCGCTGGGCACGCCCAACGGCGTGAAGGTGACGGTACTGCTGGAGGAACTGCTGGCGCTGGGCCACGCCGGCGCCGAATACGACGCCTGGCTCATCAACATCGGCGAAGGCGCGCAGTTCGGCAGCGGCTTCGTCGGCGCGAACCCGAATTCCAAGATCCCGGCCATGGTGGACCGCAGCGGCCCGCAGCCGGTGCGCATCTTCGAGTCGGGCGCCATCCTCGTGCACCTCGCCGAGAAGTTCGGCGCCTTCCTGCCGCGTGAGCCCGCGGCGCGCGCGGAATGCCTGTCCTGGCTGTTCTGGCAGGTGGGCAGCGCCCCCTTCCTGGGCGGCGGCTTCGGGCACTTCTATGCCTACGCGCCCAGCAAGATCGAGTACGCCATCGACCGCTATGCGATGGAAGTGAAGCGCCAGCTCGACGTGCTGGACCGGCGCCTGGCCGAAACGCGCTACGTGGCCGGCAACGAGTACACGATCGCCGACATGGCCATCTGGCCCTGGTACGGCGCGCTGGCCAAGGGGCAGCTGTATGGCGCCGGCGAATTCCTGCAGGTGCAGGATTACCGCAACGTGCTGCGCTGGACCGACGAGATCGCGCAGCGGCCCGGCGCGCGCCGCGGCCGCATGGTCAACCGCACCTGGGGCGAGCCGGCGAGCCAGCTGCACGAGCGGCACGAGGCAAGCGACTTCGACACGAAGACACAGGACAAGCTGGACGGAGCCAAGCCATGATCACCCTCTACGACTGCCTCACCGCGCCCAGCCCGCGCCGCGCCCGCATCCTGCTGGCCGAAAAGGGCATCCGCCACGAGACTGTGAACGTGGACCTGCGAGCGGGCGAGCAGCTGGGCGAGGCCTACCGCCGCATCAACCCGCAATGCACGGTGCCCGCGCTGCGCACCGAAGAAGGCGTGGTGCTCGCGGACAACGCGGCGATCGCGGCCTACATCGAAGCGCTGCAGCCGGAGCCGCCGCTCATGGGCGTGACGCCTTTGGAAAAAGCCGAAATCGCCAGCTGGAACTGGCGCGCCGAATTCGAAGGCCTGCTGGCGGTCGCCGAAGCCTTGCGCAACGGCTCACCGGCCATGGCCAACCGCGCGCTGCCGGGCCCGCAGGACTACGCGCAGATCCCCGAGCTGGCGCAGCGCGGCGTCGCGCGCGTGACCGCCTTCTTCGCGACCTTGGACGCGCGCCTGGCGAACCGCGACTTCATCGCCACCGACCGCTTCAGCATCGCCGACATCACCGCAGTGGTGGCCGTGGACTTCGCGCGCGTCGTCAAGGTCAAGCCGGGCGAGGCCCACCCCAACCTGCTGCGCTGGCGCGCGCAGCTGGCCGAGCGGCCTTCGATGGCGTTGTAGCGCCTCAGTCCGCCACGAAGCCGGTGGCCTTGACGATGCGGCCCCAGCGGACGGTTTCGGCTTCCATCTTCTTCAGGAACGGTTCGCCGCAGATGCCGGGTGTCACGGTCAGTCCGGCAATGGCCATGCGCGACTGCACGTCCGGCGAAGCGACGAACTGGTTGTGCGCCTGGGTCAGCTTCTGCACGATCGCGGGCGGCAGGCCCTTGGGGCCGGACAGGCCGAACCACACCGTGGTCGTCAGCTGCGGCATGCCCACTTCGGCGACGGTGGGCACATCCGGCAGTTGCGGCGAGCGCTTCTCGCTGGTGGTGGCATAGGCCACGAGCTTGCCGGCCTTGATGTTGGGCGCGGCGGTGGCGATCTGCACGAAGCCCAGCGGCGCCGCGCCGCCGATCATGTCGGTGATCTGCTGCGGGCTGCTCTTGTAGGGCACGTGCGTCATGTCCACCTTCAGCGCCTCCGCCAGCTGGTAGCCGAGGAAGTGCGCCGGCGAACCGGGCGAGTAGGAGGAGTACGAAGGCGGCGTCTTCTGCGCCTTGATCCACTGCGTGAGCTGCGTGAAGTTCTTCGGCCCCAGCTGCGGGTTCGCGGCCAGCACCAGCGCGGCTTCGACGCCCTGGCAGACCTGCGTGAAGTCGCTGCCCTGGTAACGCGCCTTCGGGTTGGCGTTGGGCGTGATGGTCATCATGCCCGCGGTGTTCACCAGCAGCGTGTAGCCGTCGGCCGGGGCGCGCTGGATCTGCTGCGCGGCGAGCATGCCGCCGACGGCAGGCACGTTCTCCACGATCACGGCCTGGCCCAGCGCCTTGGACAGGTGGTCGGCCAGCGCACGCGCATAGACGTCCGGCGGGCCGCCGGCGGTGGAGGGCGCCAGCAGCTTGATCGTCTTCTCGGGCCAGTTCTGGGCTTGCGCCCAGGGCAGGGCGAGCGCCAGCGCTGCCAGCACGACGGCGCGCCGCGCCGCGGGGTTCTTCAACATCTCGATGTCTCCTTGCTTTGGAATGGGTTGCGTCAGCGCTGCGGCATGTCCGCGGACGAATAGCCCAGGCTGACGGCGGCGTCTGCGGGAATGGCCGGCACGGTTTCGTTCCAGGCGAGCCACTGCTTGCGCATCGCCTCGAAGCGCTCCGGCTGGCGCCTGGCCAGGTTGGCGCGCTCGCGCGCGTCGGCGTCCACGTCGAACAGGTATTCGTGCTCGTCGACCTTCAGGTACTTCCACGCGCCCAGGCGCAGCGCGCGCTGGTCGCGGTGGTTCATGCGCCAGTACAGCGGGCGCGCGAAGGTTTGCGCGGGATCGCGCAGCACCGGCGCGAGCGACACGCCGTCCAGCGGGTAGTCGGGGTCGGGCAGGCCGCCACCCAGTTCGAGCATCGTCGCCGACCAGTCCATGGTCATGCAGTGCTGCGTGCTGACGCCACCGGCCGGAATGGTTGCGGGCCAGTGCGCGATCCATGGCACGCGGATGCCGCCTTCGGTGAGGTCCATCTTGCCGCCCACCAGCGGCCAGTTGTCGGAGAAGCGCTCGCCGCCGTTGTCGCTGGTGAAGACGATCAGCGTGTCCTCCAGCAGGCCTTCCTGGCGCAATGCGTCGACCAGCCAGCCAATGCCTTCGTCCATGTGGTGGATCATCCGGCGGTAGGTCTCGACGTTGCCGCCGTGCAGGTGGAAGAGGTTGTCCTTCACCTCCTCGGCCCGCGCGGCGTCCTCGCGCGTCTCCCAGGGCCAATGCGGCGCCGTGTAGTGCAGGCTGAGGAAGAAGGGCTTGCCGTCCTTCGCATCGGCGGCCTTGCGCTGCACGTAGTCGACGGCGCGGCGCGACAGCAGGTCGGTGAGGTAGCCGGCGTCGTGGCGCTGCTCTTCGCCTTCGTACAGGTCGTGGTCGCCCTTGCCGGAGCAGTGCGTGAAGTAGTCGGCGCCGCCGGCCATGATGCCGTAGAACTCGTCGTAGCCGGAACGCTGCGGGCCGAACGTGGGCGGGTAACCGAGGTGCCATTTGCCGACCAGCGCGGTGGCATAGCCGGCCTGGCGCAGCAGCGAAGGCAGCGTGGGGATCTTCGGCGGCAGGCCCAGCGTGGTGCTGCCCTTGCTCTTGCTGTTGATCGGTTCTTCCATGCCGCCGCGCACCCGGTACTGGTAGCGCATGGTCATCAGCGCAAAGCGCGTGGGCGAGCAGACCGGCGAATTGGAATAGCCCTGCGTCATGCGCAGGCCACCGGCGGCAAGCGCGTCGATGTTGGGCGAGACGGGGCCGAAAGCGGCTTCGCGGCCGCCGTAGCAGCCGAGGTCGGCGAAGCCGAGGTCGTCCGCGACGATGTAGATCAGGTTGGGTTTTTTCACGGAAAGGCGAGCATAGGGGAGCGTTGTCGCATCTGTAAAATCGAGATTCAGCGATTTGGATTGAAGTTTTTCGATGGATCCCCGTCACCTGGTCCAGCTCGCCGCCATCCTGGAGCACGGCTCGATCAGCCAGGCCAGCCGGCACCTTCACCTGACCCAGCCCACGCTCACGCACAACATGCAGGCGCTGGAGGTGCAGGCGGGCGGCAAGCTGTTCGAACGCAGCCGCTTCGGCGTGCGCAGCACCGTGCTGGGCGACATGCTGGCGCGCGAGGGCCGCGCGATTGCCCGGCGCCTCAAGGATGCGGCTGAGGCCACCGCCCGCCATCGCGGCGGCCTGCGCAGCACGCTGCGCCTGGGCACGGGGCCGCTGGTGGGCGCCGCGCTGCTGCCGGACCTCGCGGAGCAATTGCTGCGGGAGCACCCGGGCACCTATCTCACCTTGCAAAGCGACCGGCCCCACCTGCTGGTGGACCAGCTGGTGGACGGGCGCCACGACCTCGTCATCGCGCCCTCGTGGCTGGACAAGCCGCCGCCGGGCATCGAACGCTTCCTGCTGGTGGAGGACGACCTCGGCGTGTTCTGTGGCGCCAGCCATCCGCTGGCGGCCGGCGGCGTGCTGGCGCCCGGCGCGAGCGAGGGCCAGCGCTGGATCGCGCTGGGCGCGACTTCGCCTTTCGACCAGCACGTGCGCGAGATGCTGGAGGAAGCGGGCGTGGACCTGCCGCGCACCGAGATCACCATCCTCGGCGAGGCCTTCATGCTGCTGCGCCTGCTGGCGCAGGGGCGGCACCTGGCCGTGCTGCCGCATTTCCCGATGCGCATGCTGCGCAGCTTCCTGCCGATCGTGGAACTGTCGTTGCCGGCGCCGCCGCAGCCGCGCAACATCTACCTGTGGTGCCGGGCGACCTTGCTGGAAGACCCGGCCTTCGTCGCGATCAAGGACGGCATCCTGGCCCACGCGCAGGGCCTGGCCGCCAGCGCCTAATCCAGCTGGCCGTCGCGCGAGAGCAGCACCGCGAGCGGCCGCGTGCCCTCGAACTCCTGGAACACGATCAGCATGATCGCGGCGAAGGGCACCGCGAGCAGCGCGCCGGGAATGCCCCACAGCGCGCCCCACACCGCCAGGCTGAACAGGATGATGAAGGGGCTCAGGTTCAAGGAGCTGCCCATGAGCCAGGGATCGAGCACATTGCCATTCAGGAACTGCAGCACCGCCAGCCCGACGCACAGCCAGACCAGCGCCACGTCATCCGCGCCACTCAGGAAAGCCAGCAGCGCCGGTACCGCGACCCCCAGCACCGAGCCCACATAAGGGATGTAGTTCAGCAGCGCCACCAGCAGCCCTGACAGTCCCGCGAAGGGCAGGCCCAGCAAGGCCATCGCGCCCCAGGTGAGGACGCCCAGGCCCACGCCCAGCAGCGTCTTCAGCGCGAGGTAGTTGCCGACGCGGTCGTTGATGGCATGCAGCACGGTGCGCAGCCTTGCCGAGCGGCCCGGGTCCGCATAGAGGCGGTCGATCTTGCGGTCGAAAGCGCTTTTCTCGATCAGCAGGAACAGCGCATAGAGCAGGACCACCGACGGGATCGAGACCAGGCGCAGCATCACGCCGGCGGTGGAACCCAGCAAACGCGTCACGCTGACGCGGTCATAGAGCAGCTGGCGCAGCTGCGGCCAGGTGGGCTCGGCCTCGATGCCCAGCCAGTTGGCGGCGCGCTGCACGGCGCCGAGCATCGCCTTGTCGTAGCGGGCCGCGTTGTCGGTGATCTCGGCGACGCTTTCCAGGACCAGCAAGGTGATGCCCCAGACCGCGACCAGGATCACGGTGGCCGACACGACATAGCGCAGCGAAGGCGGCAGGCGCGGGCCGAGGCCCGGGATGCGCGCCAGCTGGCGCGTCATGCCCAGCACCACGTAGACGAGGAGGACGCTGTAGGCCACCGGCACCAGCACGTCGCGGGCGACGTACAGCACCCAGCCGATCAGCACCGCCAGCGCGATGCCCAGCACGAGTGTCTGCAGCAGCGATTTGTGTTCGGTCATGCGCCCCCCGCGAGATCGCCTGCCGAGTCTCGACAAGCCCGAGCGCGGCGTCAAGGCGGGGCGCGGGCAATCAGCCGGCCGCGGGGGCGGCCGTCCGGCCGGAATAGCGCTGCGCCAGCACCGCGCAGACCATCAGCTGCAATTGGTGGAACAGCATCAGCGGCAGGACGACGGCGCCGGCAGCGCTGGCGGAGAACAGCACGTGCGCCATCGGCACGCCGCTGGCCAGGCTCTTCTTCGAGCCGCAGAACACGATGGTCACTTCATCGGGCTTGGAGAAGCCGAGGCGGCGTGCCGCGAAACGGCTGGTAGCCAGCGCCAGCGCGAGCAGCACGGCGCACACCACCAGCAGGCCGGCCAGCGCCGACAGCGGGATGTGCGACCACAGCCCTTCGACGACCGCGGCGCTGAAGGCCGTGTAGACCACCAGCAGGATGGAGCCGCGGTCCACCAGGGTCAGCGCCGTCTTGTGCTTGCCGACGAACTCGCCGATCCACGGCCGCAGCAGGTGGCCCGCCACGAAGGGCACCATCAGTTGCAGCAGGATGTGGCCGATCGACTCCAGCGACGAACCGCCCTGGCCGTGCACGACCAGCAGGTTGGCCAGCAACGGCGTGACGAACACACCCAGCAAGGTCGATGCCGAGGCACTGCACACGGCCGCGGCGATGTTGCCGCCGCCCAGCGCCGTGAAGGCGATGGCCGACTGCACGGTGGCCGGCAGCACGCACAGGAACAGCACGCCGGTGTACAGGGCCGGCGTCACCAGCGAGGACAGCACGGGCTTCAGCGCGACGCCCAGCACCGGGAACAGGACGAAGGTGCAGGCGAACACCAGCAGGTGCAGCCGCCAGTGCGTGATGCCCGAGACGATGGCCTCGCGCGAGAGCTTGGCGCCGTGCAGGAAGAACAGCAGGCCGATGGCCAGGGTGGTGAGTTGTTCGAAGAAGCGGGCCGCGTCGCCATGCGCGGGCAGCAGGGAGGCCAGGGCGACGGTGACGAGGAGGGCGAGGGTGAAGTTGTCGGGAAGGAGGCGCGAACGAGGCATTCGGTGGATTGGACCAGAACTGCCTTTTCCCTCGCTGGCGAGGGTACGGATTTCCGGCCGCCAGGCGCCGGGATGGACGGAGAACCGTCCCCGGAATCGGCGTTCTCCGCTCGGACATCGCCTTGGCATGCCGCGTGCTGGCACAGGGAGCCCATGCTGCCCGCCTTCGTTTCCGTCTTCCTGCTGCTGGGTGCGGGTGCTGCCGCCGCGCAACCTGTCGATACGCTGAAACGCATCGCCGAGACCGGGACCATCAACCTCGGCCACCGGGAAGCGGCGCTGCCCTTCTCCTATTACGCCGGGCAGCGGCAGGTGGCCGGCTACTCGCACGAGCTGATGCTGCGGCTGCGCGATGCCATCCAGGCCGCGCTGGCGCTGCCGGCGCTGACGGTGCGGCTGGTGCCGGTGACGCCGCAGAACCAGGTGACGCTGGTGCAGAACGGCTCGGTCGACCTCGAATGCGCGGCGACGCCGCACGACCGCGAGCGGGCGCGCCAGCTGGCTTTCTCCATCTCGATCTTCCGGGCCGACACGCGGCTGCTGGCCGCGCGGGACTCGGGCATCCGCGACTTCCCGGACCTCGCCGGCAAGCGCGTCGCCATCGCCGGCGCGAATGCGCCGGAGCAACTGCTGCGCGAGCGCATCGGCCGCAAGCCGCGGATCGTCGCCGCCCGCGACCCGCGCGAATCCTTCGCCCTGCTGGAAGCCGGGCGCGTGGATGCGGTCGTGATGGAGGACGCCGCGCTGTACGCCGAGCGCGCCAGGTCGCGCGAGCCGGAGCGCTGGGTGGTCGTCGGCACCCCGCTCGCCGCCAGGGTGTACGCCTGCACGATGCGCCAGGGCGAGCCGGAGTTGAAGCGCATCGTCGATGCGGCGCTGGCGCGGATGATGGAGTCCGGCGAGATCCTGCGCATCCACGCGAAGTGGTTCGAGCAGCCGATCCCGCCGGTGGGCCTGAACCTGCGCTGGCCCGCGTCGCCGGACCTCGTCGACCTCTATCGCCATCCCGACGACCACCCGCTCGATTGAACGGGCGAGGCGACGGAAAGCCGGTCCTCCGCTCGCCACCGTGACGGCTTTCCGTTTGCGCCCTGGCCTGTTCGCGGCTGGTTTCCTGCTACTCGCGGCCACTTCTGCAGCGCTTCGTATTACTTCCTGCCTTGGCATGCCCGTTGCAAAAGCGCCTTGTCATCGCGGTGCAAGAGCGCATGGCCGAAGCACGGGGCGAGCACCCATCGCCGCCTCGCGGAGTAGCGAACTCAAAGGACGAAAGCATGGACAAACTGAAGAAAGTACGACTGCTGGTCATGGCGACCGCCGTCGCCCTGTCGGCCTGCGGCGGCGGCGACGACGCCCCCGCGCCCGTGGCGCCGCCGCCCTCCGGAGGCGGGGACACGACGCCCCCGCCCCCGCCTCCGCCGGCGCCGCCGCCGGTGTCCGCGGACACGCCGACGATTCCCGCCGAAGTGGTGAGTGCCGCGGCCAAGATCGCCGCGGACCCGCAGGTGAAGGCGCTGCTGGACGAACAGAGCACGCCGGCGGCGGCGCTCTCGCGCTGGCACCAGTTCCTGGAGCTGGTCCACATCGCCTCGCCCTCGCGCTTCGAGTACCGCATGGCCGGCGACATCCATCGCCGCCTGGTCGACGAGCTGGGCTTCTCGCCGACCGAGGTGAAGACCCGCGCCGACGGCATCATGTTCGGCACCGACGTCAACGTCGTCGACGGCTCCGCGGTCTACAACGCCTGCGTCGAGATCAAGGGCTCCTATTCGAGCACGGCCGGCGCGCAGCACTACAAGGGCGAGTTCCCGAAGGTGCTGCTCGAAGGGCACATCGACGTCGTGAACCCCGAGACGCTGCCGCCGGCGGCCGACCCGTACAACCGCATGAAGCTGCAGCCTTATGCGCAGGCCATCGTGGAAACGCCGGCGCAGCTGGCGGCCATCCCGGACGAACTGCACTTCGACGCCAGCGGCCGCATCCTGCAGGACGCCAACTACACCACGGCCAGCAAGTGGTTCGCCAACGCGACCGCCGCGCAGGCTGGCGGCGGCGTGCGCATCTACGTGCCGGGTTATGGCGACATGATCAGCAGCACGTCGAACGCCTTCGTGCTGGCGGCCGCGATGAAGAAGCACAAGATCAAGCCGGTCTACGACGTCTGGATCTGCGGCACCGCGGGCGAGGAGGGCAAGGGCAACCTGGCCGGCATGAAGCAGCTGTTCGGCTTCGAGCAGGACCTGGGCACCGGCTCCAACCCGCTGAACTTCGTCACCAGCATGGGCCTGGAAGGCGGCGGCGCCGTCAACTTCCTGGGCAGCTACCGCTACGAGATGAAGTTCAAGGCACCCACGACGCCCGGCCAGCCGAGCGCGGTGGAAGCCATGGCCGCCGTCATCGCGAAGATCGCCGACCTGAAGACGCCGTCGGAACTGCGCGCCGATGCGCCGCGCACCACCTACACCGTGGGCCGCGCGAGCTGCGAAGCCCCGGTGGGCGGGATCGTTCCGAGCTGCTCGATCGAAGTGGACATGCGCTCGCCGCGCACGGAAACGCTGAACGAGATGCGTGACAAGATCGTGCCGACCTTCCAGGGTGGCGTGACCGCGGAGAACGGCCGCTGGAGCGTGACCGACGGCACGGCCCAGGCCGTGACCATGGAACAGGTCTGGTACGGCCTGCGCCCGGCCTTCGTGCTGGAAGACGCCAACAACCCGGCCATCTATGCCGGCCTGCAATCGGGCATCGCCACCGGCGCCGAGAACCGCACCAAGGTCTCGACCGGCTCCAGCAGCCTGAACGACAACGTGCCGGCGAACACCGGCGTGCCGACCTACAACTTCAGCCTGGCTTCCACGGCCAGCGGGGGCGGCGGCCACGCGTTCTGGGAGTGGGGCACCCGCGGCGACCCGGCCGCCGAAGTGCAGCGCATGCACCGCGTGCTGACCGCCGTGCTGATCGCCTCCGGCTTCCACGCCGCCGACGGCAGCATCGTCGCGCCCGCGGCCGGCCCGATGGGCAAGCGCACCCGCGAAGTCAACCGCTAAGCAAAGGAGTCCGATTCATGAAGAAGACCATTGGATGGTTGGCGTGCTGCGCCGGCCTGGCCCTGGCCAGCCTCCCGGCATTCGCGCAGCAGACCGGCACGCTGCTCGTCGAGTTCCAGGGCCCCGGCGGCCACAGCAGCAACAACTACGGCCGCACCAGCGCGCTCCACGCCGCGGGTCGCGCAGCGATCCTGCTGCAGACCGGCATGCCGGCCGGCAGCTACGTGATCACCAACCTGACCGGCGGCAACTCGGTGAACAGCATCGCCTCGGACGGCCTCATCGAGGTGCAGCTGACGGCGGCGGATGCCACCGCCTATGCCGCGCTGGTCACCAAAGTGACCAGCGCCGCCAAGGGCGGGGCGGACGCCGAGAACGCCTTCCGCAACGTCAAGGCGGGTGACCTGACGGCGGGTGCGCCGGCGAACATCCGCTACACCGTCACCCCGAAGTGAACGAAAAAAGGCGCGGCGAAGGCCGCGCCTTTTTCATTGGCAGTGCCGGCTTACTTGTTGAAGTCTTCCGCCGGCGCGTCCGACGGTGTCTTCAGCAGGCCCGCCAGGACGGTGCCCATCTTCAGGTTGACGCTGGTGTCCTTGGGCGGGATCGGCTGCAGGAACCACTTGTCGTACAGCGCCGTGAGTTCGCCGCTCTTGATGGCGCCGCGGATGTAATCGTCCACCGCCTTCTTGAATTTGGCGTCGTCCTTGCGGATCATGATCGCGATCGGCTCAACGTTCAGCGTCTCGCCGACGATCGCATAGCCCTTCGGCTCCTTGGAGCCGGCGATCAGGCCGGCCAGGATGTTGTCGTCCATCACGAAGGCGTCGGCGCGGCCGGATTCGAGCAGCAGGAAGCTGTCGGCGTGGTCCTTGCCGTAGACCTCGGTGAAGTTGACGCCCTGGGCGCGCTTGTTCTTGCGCAGCAGCGCCACCGAGGTGGTGCCGGTGGTGGTGGCCACGGTCTTGCCGTTCAAGTCGGCGACCGACTTGACGGCGGAACTGGCCTTGACGGCGGTGCGGACCTCGGTCACGTAGGTCGTCAGCGCGAAGGCCACTTCCTTCTGGCGGGCGACGTTGTTGGTCGTCGAGCCGCACTCGATGTCCACCGTGCCGTTCTGCACCAGCGGCATGCGGTTGGCGGAGGTGACCGGCGCGTATTCGACCGGCACGCCCGGCAGCAGCGCCTTCAGGATGCGCTGGCACAGCTCCACGTGGTAGCCGGTGAACTGGTTGTTGCCCACCGTGTACGACAGCGGCGCCGACGATTCGCGCACGCCCATGACGACCTTGCCGGCGGCATGCGCCTTGGCCAGCGTGTCGTTCGCCTGGGCGAACACGCCGGTGGCGGCCAGCGCCAGGCCGGCGCAAGCGATCGATTTCTTCAGCTTCATCTGCGGTTTCCTTTCCATGTCTCGAAACGAGCGCAGCCGCAGGTGCAACTTGCATGCCACGCGCCCGCGCGGCGCTTCCGGTGCGGATTTCCGCCCTCGCGCGCAGGGAAAACCGTTCAAGCGGCCGCCGTCAATCCGGAAAACCGTCCTCGTGTTGGCATGCTAATGGCATGCAAAATGCTCGGCGACCGCAATGAAAAAACTGGCTCTTCTCGTCGGCGGCGCCCTGGCACTCGCGTGTGCCTGCCCAGGCGCGCAGCCGGTCGACACGATCAGGCGGATCTCGGAAGCCGGCACCATCAACCTCGGCCACCGCGAATCCTCCGTCCCCTTCTCCTACTACGACGCCAAGCGGCACGTCGTCGGCTTCTCGCACGAGCTGATGCTCAAGGTGGCCGAGGCGATCCGCGTCGAGCTGCACCTGGCCAGCCTCACCGTCAAGCTCGTGCCCGTCACCGCGCAGAACCGGCTGGCGCTGGTCCAGAACGGCAACGTCGACCTCGAATGCGGGTCGACCACGCACAACCGGGAGCGGGCGCGGCACGTGGCCTTCTCGGTGTCCTTCTTCCGGATCGGCACCCGCCTGATGACGGCGCGCGACTCCGGCATCCGCGACTTCCCCGACCTGGCGGGCCGCCGCGTCGTCGTCACCGCGGCCACCACTTCGGAGCGCTTGCTGCGCCTCTACAACGAAGGCACGGGCCGCAAGTTCACGATCCTGGTCGCCAAGGACCATGGCGAATCCTTCGCGCTGCTGGAAGCGGGCCGGGCGGAAGCCTTCATGATGGACGACGCGCTGCTGTATGGCGAGCGGGCCAAGGCGGTGAACCCGGAGCGCTGGGTGATCGTCGGCTCGCCCATGTCGTCCGAGGTGTACGGCTGCATGATGCGCCGCGGCGACCACGAGCTGAAGCGCATCGTCGACAAGGCGCTGGCCGACCTGATGCGCGGTGGCGAGGCGATGCGCCTGTACGCGAAGTGGTTCGAGCGGCCCATCCCGCCGCGCGGCCTCAACCTCGACTGGCCGCCCTCGCGCGAGCTCGTCGAGCTGTACCGGGACCCCAACGACCTGCCCCTGGATTGACGGCCCCGCCTGGAATGCGTTCCCCCTCTCGCGATGTGAAGATCGGGATGGCGGCTTTTGCCATCGCCCTGCTGGTTGTCGCCAGCGCGGTGCTGGCTTTCCGGCATGGCGAGCAGCGCGGCATCCACCAGCTGAAAGTCGACGCCAACCACCGGCTCGACCTGTTTGCCGCGGCCGTGCAGGGCGTCGTGAAGTCGCTGGAGAACGTGCCGGCGACGATCCAGCTGCATCCGGCGATCCTGGCCCTGCTGCGCGAGCCCGCCACGCCGCAGCGCACGGCCGCCGCCAACGCTTACCTGCGCCGCTTGAACGCGCACGTGGGGAGCCTCGCCGCCTTCACGCTGGACGACCGCGGCGTCGTGGTGGCTTCCAGCAACGAGACGCACCCGGACGACAGCCGCCTCGGCACCGACGTCTCGTTCCGGCCCTACTTCCTGGAAGCGCTGTCGGGCCGGGTCGGACGCCATTTCGCCATCGGCGTCGATGGCCGCCGTCCCGGCTACTTCGTGTCCTATCCGATCCGGGATGGCTCGGTCATCGTGGGCGTCGCGGCGATCAAGATCAGCCTGCAGCCGATCCACCAGACCTGGGACATGGTGGGTTCGCCGGCCCTGATCGCGGACGTGAACCGCGTCGTCATCGATTCCAGCAACCCCGGCTGGCGCTACCGCTCTCTGATGCCGCTGACGGTGGACCAGCGGGTGGACCACCAGTTGACGCGGGTCTATGCCGACATGGCGATCCGCCAGTTCCCGCTGGTGGCCGAACTCGACCCGCAACAGGACACGCAGCCCGTGGCCGGCCAGCTGGTGCTGAGTCGTCCCCTGGACGGCATGGATTGGCACGTGATGCTGTTCCTGGACCTCAAGGGCGTGCGCCGGCAGGCGCTGCTGCAGGCGGCGCTGGTGGCAGGCTTCCTCGTGCTCTTCGCGCTGGTGCTGGCGCAGGCGCGGCGCATCAGCCGCCAGCGCAGCGACGTGCGCCGCATGCTGGAAAACGCCAACGCGGAACTGGAGACCAAGGTGGAGGCGCGCACGCAGTCCTTGCGGGCTACGCAAAGCGAACTGGTGCAGGCCGCCAAGATGGCCGTGCTGGGGCAGCTGGCCGCGGGCATCACCCACGAACTGGCGCAGCCGCTGGGCGCGTTGCAGACCTTCGCCGGCAACGCGGAGGAATTCATGCGCCGCGGCGAGACGGAGCAGGTGGCCGGCAACCTGCAGATCATGGCGCGGCTGGCGGACCAGATGGGCAACATCATCCATCCGCTGAAGACCTTCGCGCGCAAGTCCGACGCCGTCTGCGAGTCCACCGACATCGGCCAGACGCTCTCCAACGCCCTGTTCCTGTACGGGATGCGCCTGCGCAAGATGGGCGCGCGGCTGGTCAACGACTGCGCGCCCGGCACGGTGTACGCCTGGTGCGAGGCCAACCGGCTGGAACAGGTGCTGATCAACCTGATCGGCAATGCGCTCGATGCGATGGCCGGCGTGGCCGCGCCCTGCCTGGAACTGCGGGTCTCCCGCGTCGAGGACGGCGAGGCGGGCGGGGCGTGGACCTGCATCGACGTCTGCGACAACGGCACGGGCATCGCGCCCGGCATTCGCGAGCAGCTCTTCGAGCCCTTCTTCACGACGAAGGCCCAGGGCGCTGGGCTGGGCCTGGGCCTGGCCATCTCGCGCGACATCGTGAGCGACTTCGGTGGCGACATCGTGGTGCTCGAACACGCATGCGGAGGCACCTGCTTCCGCGTGCGCATCCCATCGGAACAGCTGCTTGAACATGCGCATCACTGAACTCTCCGTCCTCGTCGTCGAGGACGATCCCCACATGCGCCTCGGCTGCGTCCAGGCGATCCAGCTGGCCGGCATCCAGGTGCAGGCGGTCGATTCGGCCGAGGCCGCGATCGCCGCGCTGCACCCCGGCTTCCCGGGCGTCGTGGTGACCGACATGCGCCTGCCCGGCAAGGACGGCCTCGAGTTGATCCGCTGGTGCCGCACGCACGACGCGGACCTGCCGGTCGTGATGATCACCGGCCACGGCGACGTCGGCCTGGCGGTGGAAGCGATGCGCAGCGGCGCCTACGACTTCATCCCCAAGCCCTTCTCGCGCGAAGCGCTGGTGGAAGTGGTGCGACGCGCGCTGGAAAAGCGCTCGCTGACCCTGGAAGTCGAGAAGCTGCGCCGCACGCTGGCCAGCCGCGCCAGCCTGGAGAGCCAGCTGGTCGGCGTCTCGCCGCAGATCCAGCGGGTGCGCGCGCTGCTGGCCGACATCGCCGATTCGCCGGTGGACGTGCTGGTGCATGGCGAGACCGGGACCGGCAAGGAAGTGGTGGCGCAGGCGCTGCACACGCATTCGAAACGCCACAACGCGCCCTTCGTCGCTCTGAATTGCGGCGGCATGCCCGACAACCTCCTGGACAGCGAACTGTTCGGCCACGAGCCGGGCGCCTTCACCGGCGCGCAGAAGCGGCGCATCGGCCGCATCGAGCATGCCGACAAGGGCACGCTGTTCCTCGACGAACTCGAGACCATGCCGATGGCGATGCAGATCAAGCTGCTGCGCGTGCTGCAGGAGCGGCGGGTGCAGCGGCTCGGCTCCAACGAGCAGACCGAGGTGGACGTGCGCATCGTCGCCGCCACCAAGGAAAACCTGCTGCTGCACGCGAAGGGCGGCCACTTCCGCCTGGACCTCTATTACCGCCTGAACATCGCGGCCATCGAGCTGCCGCCCTTGCGCGAGCGGCGTGAGGACATCCCCTTGCTGATGGAGCACTTCATGCTGCTGGCGGCGAGCCGCTATGCGCGGCCGAACCCGGGCGTCACGCCGCACCAGCTGCGGCTGCTGCTGTCGCACGAGTGGCCGGGCAACGTGCGCGAGCTGCGGAATGTGGCGGATTGCCTGGTGCTGGGGATCCCCTGCGCGGTCGTTGAGACCACGGCTGCATCGCCAGCCGCGGACGATGCCCCGGCGCCGTCACTGCCGGAGATGGTGGAGCGCTACGAGCGCGAGCTGATCGTCGCCGAACTGGACAAGCACAAGGGCAACGTGGCGCACAGCGCGCGGGCCTTGCGGATTCCGAAGACGACCTTGGCGGACAAGGTGCGCAAGTACGGGCTGGCGCAGGCGCCCGCCGTCGAAGGCAGCCTGCTGGACTGAGGCCCGTTCAGCCGGCCCGCTGCAAGGTCTGCTGCGCCAGCCGGATCACGGGCAGGTCCACCATCTTGCCGTCCATGCTGAAGGCTTCGCCTTGCCGCGCTTGCGCGCCTTCGACGACGCGGCGGGCCCATTCGACATCGGCGGCCGAGGGCGAGAAGGCCTCGTTCACCGCGCGCACCTGCGCCGGGTGGATGCACAGCTTGGCGCCGAAGCCGAAGCCGCGGGCACGCTCGGTGTCGGCCTGCAGCCGCTCGGCGTCGCCGGTGGCGACGGTGACGCCATCGATCGGCGAGGGCAGGCCGGCGCGGCGCGACGCGGCCACCAGCGCGAAGCGCACCGACGTGAGCTCGGTCTCCGCGGGGCCGCAGCGCATGCCCAGGTCCAATTGAAAGTCGAGATGGCCGAAGGCGAGGCGGCACACTTGCGGCGTGCCTGCCAGCGAGTCCACCTCGTCCAGGCCGGCCAGCGATTCGACCAGGGGTACCAGCTTCGCGTCCGGTCCCAGTGCCATGCCGACGCTGCGCAGCGCCGAGGCGGATTCGGCCTTCGGCACCATCGCACCCGCCAGGCCCTGGCCCACGCAGCGCGCGAGCATGCGCAGGTCCTCTGCATGCCAGGACGTGCCGTCGGCGTTGATGCGAACCAGCGTGCGCGCCAGTTGCGCGCGGGTGAAGCCGGGCAGCCGCTGCGCCAGTTGCTCGCGGGCCTGCGCCTTCTGGTCCGGCGGCACCGCGTCTTCCAGGTCCAGGATGACGCAGTGGGCGCCGGACTCCAGCGCTTTCTCGAAACGCTCCGGCCGCGAGGCGGGCACGAACAGGAAGCTGGCGGC
The DNA here is from genome assembly GCF_012927085.1 of Ramlibacter agri. Lineage (NCBI taxonomy): Bacteria > Pseudomonadati > Pseudomonadota > Betaproteobacteria > Burkholderiales > Comamonadaceae > Ramlibacter > Ramlibacter agri. The sequence goes on from NZ_JABBFX010000003.1 coordinate 519,996, forward strand.
GCGGGCGACGGCCTGGCTCATGTCAGATCGCTCCCGCGGCACGCAGCGCCGCGATGTCCTGCTCGTTGCGTCCCAGCTCGCGCAGGATCGATTCGCTGTGCTGGCCCACCGCGGGTACCGGGTCCATGCGGTAGTCGAAGCTGTCGTTCGCGCCGGGCGGCAGCAGCGCCTGCAACGCACCGGCGGGGGACTGGATCGTGCGGAAGCGCTCGCGCGCCCGCAGCTGCGGGTGCTGCCACAAGTCGCCGACGGTGTTGACGTGCGCGTTCGCGATCTGCGCCTGTTCGAGCCGGGCGATCACTTCATCGGCGCTCAGCTTGCCGAAGGCTTCCAGGATCAGGCGCTTCAGCTCGGCGCGGTTTTCGCTACGCCTGGTGTTCGCGTCGAAGCGCGGGTCGGCGGCCAGCTGCGGCTGCAGCAGCACCTTGTCGCAGAAGGACTTCCACTCGCGCTCGTTCTGCAGGCCCAGCATCACCGTCTTGCCGTCGCCGGCCTCGAAGGGGCCGTAGGGATAGATGGTCGCGTGCGCGGCGCCGTTGCGCGTGGGCGCGCTCTGGCCTTCGTACGCGTAGTACATCGGGAAACCCATCCACTCGCCCAGCGCTTCCAGCATCGACAGGTCGATGTGCGAGCCGCGTCCCGTCCGCTGCCGCTGCAGCAGCGCGGCCAGCACGTTGCTGTACGCGTACATGCCGGCGGCGATGTCGGCGATGGAGTTGCCGGCCTTGCAGGGCTCGTCCGGCGTGCCGGTGATCGAAAGGAAACCGGCCTCGCTCTGCACCAGCAGGTCGTAGGCCTTCTTGTCGCGGTAGGGACCGTCGTTGCCGTAGCCCGAGATGTCGCAGACGACCAGCCGCGGATTCAGCGCGCTCAGTTCCTCGTAGCCCAGGCCCATGCGCGCGGCGGCGCCGGGCGCGAGGTTCTGCACCAGCACGTCCGCCGTCGCCAGCAACTCCTTCAAGGCCGCCAGCGCCGCCGGCTGCTTCAGGTCCAGGGCCAGGCTTTCCTTGGAGCGGTTGACCCAGACGAAGTGCGAGGCCAGGCCGTGCGTGCGCGTGTCGTAGTCGCGAGCGAAGTCACCACCGCCTGGGCGCTCGACCTTGATCACCCGCGCGCCGAGGTCGGCGAGCTGGCGGGTGCAGAAGGGCGCGGCGATCGCATGTTCCAGCGACACGACCATGATGCCGTCGAGAGGCCTGGCCATCAGAAACTCCGAGGCAGGCCGAGCACGTGCTCGGCGACATACGAGTAGATCAGGTTGGTCGAGATCGGCGCCACCTGGTACAGGCGCGTCTCGCGGAACTTGCGCTCGACGTCGTATTCATGGGCGAAGCCGAAGCCGCCGTGCGTCTGCAGGCACATGTCGGCCGCCTGCCAGGAGGCTTTGGCCGCCAGGTACTTGGCCATGTTGGCCTCGGCGCCGCAGGGCTGGTGCGCGTCGAACATGGAGCAGGCCTTGAAGCGCATCAGGTTGGCCGCCTCGGTCTCGATGTAGGCGTCGGCCAGCGGGAAGGCCACGCCCTGGTTCTGCCCGATGGGCCGGTTGAACACCACGCGCTCGCTGGCGTAGCGGCGCGCCTTGTCGACGAACCAGTAGGCATCGCCGATGCATTCGGCGGCGATCAAGGTGCGCTCGGCGTTCAGGCCGTCCAGGATGTACTTGAAGCCCTGGCCTTCGGTGCCGATCAGGTTCTCCGCCGGGATCTCCAGGTTGTCGAAGAACACTTCGTTGGTCTCGTGGTTGACCATGTTCTGGATCGGCCGCACCGTCATGCCCTTGCCGATGGCCTGGTGCAGGTCCACGATGAAGATGCTCATGCCTTCGCTCTTCTTCTTCACCTCCGCCAGCGGCGTGGTGCGGGCCAGCAGGATCATCAGGTCGGAGTGCTGGATGCGCGAGATCCAGACCTTCTGGCCGTTGACGACGTAGCGGTCGCCCTTCTTCACGGCGGTGGTCTTGAGCTGCGTCGTGTCGGTGCCCGTGGTGGGCTCGGTGACGGCCATCGTCTGCAGGCGCAGCTTGCCGCCGGCGATGCCGGGCAGGTACTGCTTCTTCTGCTCGGGCGAGCCATGGCGCAGCAAGGTGCCCATGTTGTACATCTGGCCGTGGCAGGAGCCGGCGTTGCCGCCGGCGAAGTTGATCTCCTCCATCACCACCGAGGCCTCGGCCAGGCCCAGGCCGGAGCCGCCGTATTCCTGCGGGATCATGGCGGCCAGCCAGCCGGCTTCGGTCAGCGCGTCGACGAAAGCCTCGGGGTAGCCGCGCTCGGTGTCGACCTTCTGCCAGTAGGCGGAGTCGAAGCGGCCGCACAGGTCGCGCAGGGCCTCGCGCATTTCCTGGTAGGGAAAGGGGATCTGGGTCTTCATGTTCTTGCTCACTGGAATCGGGCTTCGGCCTGCATGGCCAGGTGGCCGCTGGCGTCCTGCGTCCACAGGCGGGCGCTGTGGCCGTCGGCCTGCGGTGCGCTGCAGACCTGGAAGGGGTGGCCGTCGAAGATCGGGCTCATGGCCCGGAAGCTGAAGCTGGCGAGCCGCGCCTGCGGCTGCTTGCGCCGCACCAGGTCCAGCAGCAGGGTCGCCTGCAGCGGGCCGTGCACGACCAGGCCGGGATACTGCTCCACGTCCTGCGCATAAGTGCGGTCGTAGTGGATGCGGTGCGCGTTGAAGGTCAGCGCGGAGAAGCGGAACAGCAGCGCGGGGTCGGCGACCAGCTCGCGCGACCAGGTGGCGTCGGTCGGGGCTGCTTGCGGTGCCGGAGCGGGATCGCCGGGTCGTGCCGGCGCGCGATAGACGATGTCCTGCTCTTCACGGATCGCCAGTTCGCCGCCGCGCGAGATCTCGTGCCGCACCGTCACGAACACCAGGTCGCCACTACGCCCGGCCTTGTGCGCCAGCGACTGGATGGTCGAGACGCGCTGCATCCTGTCGCCCACGCGCAGCGGCGCGAGCCACTGGATGCGGCTGCCGGCCCACATGCGGCGGGGCAGGGGCACCGGCGGCAGGAAGCCGCCCAGGCGCGGGTGGCCATCGGCGCCCAGTTCGGACTGCGGGGCGTTCGGCAGGAAGTACAGCCAGTGCCAGATCGGGGGCAGTTCGCCGCCGGCGGCAGCGCCCGCGGCGAGGTCCAGCGTGGCGGACAGGCCGGCCACGGGGGCGGGGGTGACCTCGTCCTGGCGTTCCTCCGTCTTGCCCGTCCACGTGCGCAGGTGCTCCAGCACGTCCTGGGTGATGCGCATCTCTGCGTTGGCTTCGGTCATGGCGGGATGGTGCCCAAGGCAGCGCTCCTTCACAATGCGGAGATTCCAAAGGAAGCCTTCGGCCGATCCGAAGGCTCAGCCGGCGCAGCATGAACTTCGACCTTCGCGACCTGCGGCTCTACGTCGCGGTCGCCCAGAAATCCAACATCACCCACGCCGCGGAGGAGCAGCACCTGTCGCTGCCGGCGGCCAGCGGCCGCATCAAGGCGCTGGAGGAGCAGGCCGGCATGCCCTTGCTGTACCGGCAGGCGCGCGGCGTGCGGCTGACGCCCGCCGGCGAGGCCTTCCTGCACCACGCCCGCAACCTGCTGCGCCAGTCGGAGCAGTTGCGCAGCGAACTGCAGGAGTACGGGCGCGGCCTGCGCGGCCACGTGCGCATCCAGGCCAACACCACGGGCGTGACGGACATCCTGCCGGCCGTGCTGCCCCGCTTCCTGAAGGCGAACCCCAAGGTGAACGTGGAGCTGCAGGAGAAGCACAACCCGGAAATCGCCCTGGGCGTGCTGGATGGCTCGGCGGACCTGGGCATCGTCTCCACGCGCATCGAGACGCCCGGCCTGCGCTCCATCCACTTCAGCACCGACCGGCTGGTGCTGATCGTGCCGCGCGGGCACCGCTTCGCCCGGCGCAAGAGCATCGCCTTCGCCGACACGCTGGACGAGCCGCACGTGGGCATGCATGCGGCCAGCACCTTGCGGGCGCACCTGGCCGCGGTGACCGCTTCCATCGGCCGCACGCTGCACTTCCGGGTGGAGCTCTCCAGCTTCGACGCGGTCTGCCGCATGGTCGGTGCCGGCGTCGGGATCGGCGTGGTGCCGGAGATGAGCGCGGCCCACAACCTGGCCAGCATGCAGCTGGTGCAGCTGGAACTGACCGACGCCTGGCGCATGCGCGAGCGCTTCGTGGTGGTGCGCGAGGGCGAGACCTTGCCGGCCTACGCCCAGGCGCTGATCGACGCGCTGGTGGAGTTCTACGCTGGCTAGGTCTTGTAGGAGGGATCGCGCCGGTCGAGATATCGGCGCATCGCCGGCCACTCGAGGATGCCGTGCGGGCGCCGCACTTCCGGCCGGTACAGGTGCTCGGTCTTCTTCACGACTTCGTCGCGGGCGAAGTTGAGCTCGGTGTTGCAGGCCATGGCGTCGACCTGCGCCCGGCACGCCATCTCCAGCCAGTAGATCGTATTGAAGGCCTGCGGAATGTCGGCGCTGGCGACCAGCAGGCCGTGGTTGCGCAGCACCATCGCGTCGGCACGGCCCAGGTCCTGCACCAGCCGCTCGCGCTCGGCGAGGTCGATCGCCGGCCCTTCGAAGTCGTGGTACGGGATGCTGGCGAAGCGCATCGCGGTCTGCGTCAAGGGCAGCAGGCCGCACTTCAGCGCCGCCACCGCCATGCCCGCGCGCGAGTGCGTGTGGATCACGCAGTGCACGTCCTCCCGCGCCGCGTGCACCGCGCCGTGGATCACGTAGCCGGCCTGGTTCACCCCGTAGCCGGCGTTCGGGTTGAAGAGGATGTTGCCCGCGAGGTCGATGGTGACCAGCGACGAGGCGGTGATCTCCTCGTACATGAAGCCGTAGGGGTTGATGAGGAGCTTGCCCTGCTCGCCCGGGATGCTGCAGGTGATGTGGTTGTAGATCAGGTCGCTCATGCCGAAGAGGGGCATCAGGCGGTAGGCCGCCGCCAGGTCCACGCGCGCTTCCCATTCGGCAGCGGACACTTGTTCCTTCACGTTCACTTCCGCACTCCTTCTTTCAGGTACGCATGGATCGCGGTCTGGTCGGCGCCGCGTTGCAAGGCCGCTTCGGCGGCCGATGCGACCTGCAGCACGCTCTGCGAAATGCCGCTTGCGATGCCCATGGCTTGCACCAGGCCGGCGGCGGTGGCCAGGTCCTTGCGCATCAAGGCCAGCGCGAAGCCGAAGTCATAGCGGCCGGAAAGCATGCACTGCACCTTGGATTCCGTCGCCGTGTTGCGGGCCGAGGAGACGTTGAAGACGCCGTTCACCCGTGCCGGGTCGATTCCGAAGGCTTCCGCGGCGACGAGGGCTTCGCTCGCGGCGATCAGGCCGGCGGCCGAAACGAAGTTGTTCAGGGCCTTCACCGCGTGGCCGGCGCCGGTGGCACCGACCAATGTGATCGTCTTTCCCAGGTGTTCGAGCAGCGGCCGGGCGGTGGCCAGGTCCGCGTCGCTGCCGCCCACCATGATCGACAGCCCGCCGTCGTCGGCGCGCTGGATGCCGCCGGACACCGGCGCGTCCAGGAAGGAGATGCCCAGCGCCGCGAGCTTGCGGGCGTTCTCCTGCGAATGCCGCGGGTCGGAGGAACCCATGTCGACCAGCAGCGCGCCGGCCTTCATGTGCGAAGCGATCCCGTCGGCGCCCCAGAGCACGGCGTCGACCACGGCGCTGCTTGGCAGCATGAGCACGACGACGTCCGCATCCGTCACCGCCGGCGCGGCGCCGTCGGCGCGGCGAAAGCCTTCCAGCGTGGCCAGCGTCTGCGCCGGTGCGGCCGGGTCGTAGGCGGTGACGGCGAAGCCCGCGCGCAACAGGCGCCTGGCCATGGGCACGCCCATGTTGCCCAGGCCCAGCCAGCCGATGCGAGGCAGCGGGCTCATGCCTTCTCCAGTTCGGCGAAGGTTTCGCGCGCCACGCGGAAGGCGTCCATGCCGGCCGGCACGCCGCAGTAGACGGCGCATTGCAGCAGGACTTCCTGCACCTCGGTCCTGCCGAGGCCGTTGTTCAGGGCGCCCTGGATATGCAGCTTCAGCTGCTGCGGCCGGTTCAGCGCGGTGAGCATCGCGAGGTTGATCGCGCTGCGCGTGCGGCGGTCCAGGCCGGGGCGGTTCCAGATCTCGTTCCAGCAGTAGGCCGAGACCAGTTCCTCCAGCGGCCGCGAGAAGTCCGCCTCCGCGCCCATGGACTGCTGGACGTGGGCCAGGCCCAGCACTTCGGCCCGCGTGCGCAGGCCGGCATCGATTGCTTCTTGATCCATGCGGGCAGTCTAGGAAGCGATGTGGCAGTGTCCGGACGGAGCCGGCAGAAACATTTCAACCCACGAAAAAGTGCCGTGCGCCGCGGCGTTCCACGCCTTGGAAACTCTTTGCCATCGACGCGGCGGGAAGCCGCTGGCCCCTGCATACACTGCCGCGAAAGCAAACATGAGCGGTGAAGCAGTGAGCAGATCAGCGTGCCCGGCCCCCACGGGTCCGGGCACGCGCAGCGTCGACCGAACCTTGCAGGTGCTGCTGGGCCTCAGCAGCCGGGGCGAGTTCGGCTGGCGCTTGACCGACCTGGCCGACCACGTCGGCCTGGACCCGGGCACCTGCCATCGCATCCTCGCCTGCCTGGTCAGCGGCGGCTTCGCGCGCCGCTACCCGCGCGACGTCAAGTACTACCCCGGCCAGCGCCTGTTCGAGATGGGCGTGGGCCTGCCGCAATACTCTACGTTCCGGGACCGGGTGGAGCCGCGCCTGGAGCAGCTCGCGCTGGCGACGCGCTGCATCTGCAGCTTCAGCCTGAGAAGCGGGCACGAAGTGGTCTGCGTGTTCCAGAAGAAGGGCGGGGTGGAACTGGCCGCCATGATGGTCCGGGTGGGAACGCGCCGGCCGCTGATCGGCGCGGCCGGCGGGCTGGCCATCCTCAAGATGCTGGAGCAACAGGAAGTGCGACAGATCGTCGAGGCCAATCTCGCGCTCGAAGCGAGCGGCGGGCCGCGGCGCTTCAAGGCTTTCCAGCAGATGCAGGAGCGCAGCGCCGGCCAGCCCTATGCCTTGAGTGCCGGTGACATCGCGCCCGGCGTGCACGCCATGGCGCTGGGCGTCGAAGGCGTGGACGGCGAGGCCTTCGGCGCCATCACGGTCACGGGCAGCCCCGAGCGCATTTGCGCCGCGAGCGTGCCGGCGCTGCACGCGCGGGTCGCGGCGCTCGCCGAGGAGATCCGCGGCTACGCGCTGCAGTGCTTCCAGAAACAACACAGGTAGTTCATGAAGGAGATGGAATGAAGGTTCTTGCAGAGGGTCTGCGCTTTCCCGAGGGCCCGGTGGCTCTCAGCGACGGGTCCGTGTGTTTCGTGGAGATCGCGGCCGGCCGCGTGTCCCGGGTGACGAAGGACGGCGCCGTGCAGGTGGTGGCCGAAACCGGCGGCGGCCCGAACGGGCTCGCGGTCGGCCCCGATGGCGCGCTGTACGTGTGCAACAACGGCGGCTTCATCGTGCAGGACGTCGATGGCGAGTGCCACGTGGTCCATGGCGAACTGCCTCCGGACTACGAGACCGGCTCCATCCAGCGCATCGACATGGCGACCGGCGCGGTGCGCACGCTCTACACCCATTGCGGCGACGTGCCCCTGACGGCGCCGAACGACCTGGTGTTCGACGCGCACGGCGGCTTCTACTTCACCGACTTCGGCAAGATCCGCCATCGCCAGCGCGAGGTGGGCAGCATCTACTACGCGCTGCCCGATGGCAGCGGCATCGTCGAAGTGGCGCACCCGGTCGCCAACCCCAACGGCGTTGGCCTGGCGCCGGACCAGAAGACGCTGTACGTCAGCGAAACGGAAACCTCGCGCCTGTGGGCCTTTCCCATCGTGGAGCCGGGCCAGGTGGCGAAGGCGTCCTTTCCTTCGCCCAATGGCGGGCGGCTGGTGTGTGGCTTGCCGGGTTATCAGCGTTTCGACAGCCTGGCGGTGCAGGCGAACGGCAGCATCTGCGTCGCGACCCTGGTCACGGGCGCGATCACCGTGATCTCGCCCTCGGGCCAGGTGGAGCGCGTGGTGAAGATGCCGGAGCCGTATTCGACCAACATCTGTTTCGGCGGCCCGGATCGGAAGAAGGCCTACGTCACCTTGTCGTGGACCGGGCGCCTGATCGAGCTGGATTGGGAGGAGGCCGGGTTGGCCTTGAACTTCAACCTGTAAAGCGAAAAGGCGGGCCCGCGGGCCCGCCTTGCATCCTGTCGCTCAGGTCTTCGCGTGGGCGACGCCCACCGGCGCCCGTGAACTCGCCTCATGCCCTTCCGAAGGCCGCATGAAGTGCGCGCAGATCGCGGCCAGCACGCCGATCGCTCCCACGTAGTACGCAACCGGAGTCAGGTCCCCGTAGCGTGCCACCAGCGCCGTCGCCATGATCGGCGCGATGCCGCCGCCGATGGCAGCCCCGAACTGGATGCCGATCGACAGCCCCGAGTAGCGCAGGTGCGCGGGGAACTGGGCGCTGTAGAAGGCCGCCTGCGGCGCGTAGACCAGCGGATGCACGACGCCCAGCGCGAAGATCATCGCCAGGTCCAGGCGGAAGCTGTCGCGGCTTTCGATCAGCGTGATGAGTCCGGCAATGGACACCGCCAGCACGATGCCACCGACGCGGGCGACGTTGCGGCCGTCGACCTTGGAGCAGAGCCATCCGGTGATGACCATGCCGATCACCTGCGCCACCGCGCCCACCAGCAGGGCGTGGATGGTGTCGGCGCGCGAAAAGCCGATCTTGATCGCGTAGGCGATCAGGAAGACCGTGGCCGTGTAGTACAGCGTCACCTCGCCCAGCTTGTTGCCGATGGTGAGGGCGGTGATCTTCCAGTGCTCCCGCAGCAGCTCCAGCGAGGGCATGCGGCTGGTGCGGTGGCGCTGCTGCACCTCCAGGAATTCCGGCGTCTCGGGAATCGAGGAGCGGATGTAGTAGCCGCCGATGACCAGCAGCACGCTCGCCAGGAAGGGCAGGCGCCAGCCCCATTCCAGGAAGCTGCTTTCGGGCAATTGCGTCACCAGCGCGAAAGATCCCGCCGACATCACCAGTCCCATCGGCACCCCGGCCAGCGGCAGCGCGCCCAGCACGCCCTTCCACTTGGGCGGCGCATGTTCCACAGCCATCAGGATCGCGCCGCCGAACTCGCCGCCGAAGGCGATGCCCTGCACCATGCGCAGCAGCACGAGCAGCAGCGGCGCCCAGAAGCCGATGGCGGCATAGCTGGGAACGAGCCCCAGGCCCACGGTCGCGACACCCATCATGACGAGGCTCAGCGACAGCATGGTCTTGCGTCCCACGCGGTCGCCGTAGTGGCCGAAGACCAGGCCGCCCAGCGGGCGGGCCAGCAGGCCGGTCGCGAAGGTGGCGAACGAGGCGATGCTCGCCGTGGTCGCGTCGAGGTTCGAGAAAAACACCTTGCCGAATACCAGGGCCGATGCCGTGCCGTAAGCGAGGAAGTCGAATCCCTCGATGGCCGAGCCGACCACTGCCGCGACGCACACCCGCCAGAGGTCGGGCCGGGCGCGCGCTTCCATTCCTTGTGCCACTGTTGTCTCCTGTTCTATTGCGAAATCCATCCTATCGGCCGGGGCTGACGATGCGCCGAGCGAACGCGCACGCAATTTTCAACGGGTGACAAAAGCGTGGCCCCGGCCCGCCGGGAATCAGGAAGTTCACGCCTTGGAACAACGGGCCGCCAGCCGCTGGCGCGCCGGGGGACGACCGCACTATCGTGGGCGCGCCCCTTCCAGGAGACAAGCGTGTTCGTCAGATCCATCCAAAAACTGTGCGTGCTGGCCGTCGCGGCAGGCCTTGCCGGCACCGCCTTTGCGCAACAGCATTCCGCCGCCGCCGGTTATCCCAACAAGCCCGTCAAGATCATCGTTGCCGCCGCCGCCGGCAGCAGCCCGGACGCGATCGGCCGCACGCTGGCCACCAAGCTGACATTCGCCTGGGGCCAGCCGGTCGTCATCGAAGACATCGCCGGCCTCGGCGGCATCGTCGGCACCGAGCGCGCGGCCAAGGCCACGCCGGACGGCTACACGCTCGTCATCAGCACCATCGGCGCCGTGGCGGTCGGCCAGAGCATGATGGACAAGATGCCCTACGACCCGGTCAAGGACCTGGCGCCGATCTCGCTGGTCATGAGCATGCCCAACCTGCTGGTCGTGCATCCGGCCGTGCCGGCGAACAACCTGCGCGAGCTGATCGCGTATGCGAAGCAGAACCCCGGCAAGCTGCGCTACGGCCACCCCGGCTCGGGCACCACGCCGCACCTGTCGGCCGAACTGCTGGACGAAATGGCCGGCATCAAGATGATGGGCATCCCCTACAAGTCCAGCTCGCAGATGATGACCGACCTGCTGGGCGGCCATTACGAGGTGCTGTTCCACAACAGCTCCGTGGTGCTGCCGCATGCGAAGGCCGGCGCCGCGCGCATCCTGGCGATCACGAGCGCCGAGCGCAACGCCACGCTGCCCGACATCCCCACGGTCGCCGAAGCAGGCGGGTTGAAAGGCTTCGCCGTCAACGCCTGGTGGGGCCTGTATGCGCCGGCGGGCGTGCCCGCGGAACTGGTGGCGAAGATCAGCGCCGACGTCGCGACCGCGCTGGCGCAAGCGGATGTCAAGAGCTGGGTCGAGCAGCAGGGCGGCGTCCCCGGCGGCGGCACGCCCCAGTCGCTGCGCAACTTCCAGGCTGCCGAAACCCGCAAGTGGCATGACCTGGTGAAGTCGGCCAACATCAAGCCGGATTGAGCCAACGCGGCGACCGCTCCCGCTCCTCTTTTCAAACCCCATCGTGCTGCGCCGGCGCTTGCGTCCGGCGCAGCGCCGTTTGTGGGGTCGCAATGCGCCCTGCACGCGCCGATTCGTGAAGTCCAACCCGTGGAACGCACGACGCGCAGCACCTTCTTCACCGCATTTCCCAAGCGGATGATCCGCCCACTTGATCGTTATCGAAAGGCGCATATGAGCGGGATCGTCGGTGTGGTGGGACTGGGCAACATGGGGCGCGGCATCGCTTCGCGCCTGCTGGAAACGGGCCACAAGCTCGTCGTGTTCGACGTGCGGCCCCAGGCGCAGCGCGAGTTCGCCGAGCGCGGCGCCACCATCGCGGGCTCGCCGCGTGCCGTGGCCGACGAAGCAGCCGTGGTGCTGGTGAGCCTGCCGACGCCCGATGTCGTCAAGCAGGTGGCGTTGGGCGCGGACGGCCTGGTCCAGGGCCGCGCCATCAAGACCTACATCGACTTCTCCACCACCGGCCCGCAGGTCGCGCGCGAAGTGGGCGAAGCGCTGGCGCAGGCGGGCATCCAGGCGATCGATGCGCCCGTCACGGGTGCCGTCACCGGCGCCGCCACGGGCAAGCTGCAGATGATGCTGTCCGGCGACCGCGCGACCATAGCCGCGGTGACGCCGGTGCTGCAGCACCTGGGCCACTGCGAAGTCGTCGGCGACCGCGTCGGCATGGGCCAGAGCCTGAAGCTGCTGAACAACCTGATGGTCGCCACCGCGATGGCCATCACCGCCGAAGCCACCGTGCTGGGCGTGAAGGCGGGCCTGGACCCCGACGTGATGCTGCGCGTGCTGAACCGCGGCTCGGGCCGCAACATCTGCACCGAGGAGCGCTGGCACAAGCACGTGCTCAATCGCAAGTTCGACAACGGCTTCGCCAACGGCCTGATGCGCAAGGACGTGCGCCTGTGCATGGACATGGCCGAATCGCTGCAAGTCCCCATGTGGGTCGCCACCGCGGTCGACCGCCTGTGGATGCAGACCGTGCTGCAGGTCGGCGCGGAACAGAACACCACCACGATCGTGCAGACCCTCGAGCAGTGGGCTGGCGTCGAGGTGCGCGGCAACGCCGCCTGAGCGGCACCTTCATTCACTACGAGAGCAAGAGGAGACATCATGAAGATCCGTTTCGAGCAGGCCCGCCGCGCGGGCTGCGCGCTGGCCGCCGCCCTGCTGCTGCCGCTGGCGGCGCACGCCGACAACTGGCGCGCCTACACCTACAACGCCGTGGCCACCGTCACGTCGGTCAAGGGCCTCAACGCCATGCTGGACGCCGTGCACAAGGAGTCCAAGGGCCAGCTGCAGATCCGCCTGCACCTGGGCGGCACCCTGCCGATTCCCGCGGTGGCCATCACGCAGGCCGTCAGCGACAACGTCGTCCAGATGGGCGACGACGCCTCCTTCATCGGCAACCTGCCGGTCGGCGGCCTCGTGCGCCTGCCGATGTTCCTGCGCACCCGCGCCGACTTCGAGAAGGCCTGGGACATCGAGGCCGACTACCTGCGCGCCGAACTGGCCAAGAAGAACATCGTCCTCCTGGGCCGCTACATCTTCCCGGAGAACGTGTTCTGGTCGAAGAAGAAGATGACCTCGCTCTCGGACATCGCCGGCCAGAAGATCCGCGTGATCTCGCCGGAGCAGGCGGAGTTCATCAAGCTGCTGGGCGGCGTGCCGGTCACGCTGGGCACCTCCGAAGTCGCCGCCGGCCTGGACCGCGGCGTCATCGACGGCGCACTCACCGCGAGCTCGGGCTATGGCTACGTCTGGCGCGACCTGCTGAAGTACAGCTACCGCCTCAACGTCAGCTTCATCGACTCGCTGATCCTGGTGAACAAGGATGCCTGGGACAAGCTGTCGCCGGAGCTGCGCACCAAGATCCAGGCCATCGTCAACGAGCACACGCGCAAGATCTCCGACGCCATGGCGGCGGAGGACAGCGACCTGACGAAGAAGCTGGCCGAGGGCGGCATGGTCGTCACCGAGCCGACCCGCGCCGACCTGGCCGAAGCCGAGCGCCGCATCACGCCTTACTGGACCGAGTGGGGCGACAAGCGCCCGGGCGTGAAGGAAGCGCTGCAGAAGGTCCGCACGGCGGTGGGGCGCTGACATGGCCGCGGTTCTGAGCGAGGGCCACGCGCCCCCGCCGGTCGCGGCGGAGGAATACGGGGAGCTCGAAAGCCCCGACGCCGACCAGTTCGCGCCGCGCGAAGGCATCAGCGCCGTGCTGGCGCGCTGGGCCGGGCAGCTGATGGTGCTGGCGCTCATCGTGATGATGGGCGTCGAGATGCTGGTGCGCACCGTGTTCGGCTGGTCGATCCAGGTGAGCAACGAGCTGGGTGGCTACGCGCTCGTCGCCATCACTTTCCTGACGCTCGCTTCTGGCCAGCTTCACCACGCCTACCACCGCGTGCACTTCCTGGAGCACCGCCTCTCCGGGCGCGGCAAGGCGCTGCTGCGCCTGGCGTTCGACCTCGCGTCCACGGTGGTCACCATCGTGCTGCTGCTGGAGATGGTCCGCTTCGAGTGGATCACCTGGCAGTCCGGCGACGTGTCCGCCACGGTGCTGCTGACGCCGCTGTGGATTCCGCGCCTGTCCATGCCGATCGGCTGTGCCGTGCTCGCCTGGGCGATGCTGCGCACCGTCGCCGGCGACATCCAACGCCTGCAGGCCGCGGGCCAGGGAGGCAACCATGCCCGCTGAGTACCAGATCATCCTGATCTTCGTCCTGTTCCTGGCGCTGCTGGGCGCCGGCATGACCGTGCCCTTCGCGATCATGCTGCCGGCGATGGTGTACCTGTACCTGCAGGGCGGCATCGGCGCGCTGCACGGGCTGGGCCTCACCAGCTGGGGCAGCATGGACGCCTATACGCTGACGGCGATCCCGCTGTTCGTGTTCATGGCGCAGCTGCTGCAACGCAGCGGCCTGGCGATGCGCGTTTACGGCGGCCTGTCGCAACTGGTGCGCGGCGTGCCGGGCGGCCTGCTGCAGACGAACATCGCGGGCTGCGCGGTGTTCGCCGCCGTCAGCGGCTCCAGCATCGCCACCGCGGCGTCCATCGGCCAGGTGGCGCTGCCGCAGCTGCGGGCGCGCAACTACGACCCGCGGCTCGCCACCGGCTCGCTGGCTGCCGGCGGAACGCTGGGCGTGCTCGTGCCGCCGTCGATCGCGATGATCGTCTATGCGACCTTCACCGAAACCTCGGTCGTCAAGCTGTTCATGGCGGGCGTCGTGCCGGGTGTCATCCTGACGGCGCTGTTCATGGCCTACCTCGCGGTGGCCGCGATCAGCAAGCCGGAGATCGCGCCGCGCGAACGCGGTGCGCTGACCCTGGCCGTCGTGCTGCGCGCGCTGCTGGAGATCGGGCCCTTCATGCTGCTGATCGGCGGCACCATGGGCGCCATCTACGCCGGCATCGCCACGCCCACCGAGGCGGCGGCGGTGGGCTGCTTCGTCGCGGTCCTCATCGCCTTCCTGTTCGGAGAATTGAACTGGAAGGTGTTCGTCGACAGCCTGAAGACCTCCGCGCTGACGGTGGCGAACATCCTGTTCATCACCTACGCCGCCTTCATCTTCTCGTACGCGATGAGCGTCGGCGGCGTCGGCGAGGAGATCACGCAGTTCATCATCTCCCTCAACCTCAGCAAGTTCGGCTTCTTCGCTGCGCTGCTGGTGCTGTTCACCGCCCTCGGTGCGCTGGTGGAAAGCCTGGGGATGATCGTCATCACCGTGCCGCTGCTCTATCCCTTGCTGGGCAAGTACGGCATCGACCCGGTGTGGTTCGGCGTGATCGTCGTCCTGTTCATCGAGATGGGCCAGATCACCCCGCCGATCGGCATCAACCTCTTCGTCATCCAGAGCATCTCGCGCGGCAAGTTGTCGGACGTGGTGATGGGCACGCTGCCCTTCCACCTGCTGATGTTCGTGCTGCTGCTGCTGCTCGTGATCTGGCCCGAACTCGCGCTGTGGCTGCCTGGCCGCGCCGCCGGCCACTGAACCCCCAAGGAATTCACCCATGTTCGCTCCCCCGGAAAAGCTCCGCGCCGAAGTGTTCGCGCGCATTCCCGACAAGTTCCACCAGAACAACAGGCAGTGCGCCTGGACCCGCACGCAGCTGCACGGCGCGCCCGCGCCGGTGTTCCTGGAAGGCCCGTCCTTCGACCGTGACGGCAACCTGTGGGTTGTCGACATCCCCTGGGGCCGCATCTTCCGCATCGACCCGCGCGGCGGCGTGGAGCTGGCGGCCGAGTACGACGGCGAGCCGAACGGCCTGAAGTTCCACCCGGATGGTCGCGCCTTCATCGCCGACTATCGCCGCGGCCTGATGGTGATGGACCCGCGCACGGGCAAGGTCGAACCGTACCTGGAGCGCGCGCAGCTGGAATGCTTCAAGGGTTGCAACGACCTGTTCTTCGCGTCCAACGGCGACCTGTATTTCACGGACCAGGGCCAGACCGGGCTGCACGACCCCACCGGCAGGCTGTTCCGCCTCAAGGCCGACGGTCGCCTCGACCTCGTGCTGAAGGGCATTCCCAGCCCCAACGGCCTGGTGATGAACCTGGACGAGACCGCGGTGTACCTGGCCGCGACGCGCGACAACGCCATCTGGCGCGTGCCGCTCATGAGCGACGGCGCGGCGACGAAGGTCGGCGTCTACATCCGCATGAGCGGCGGCGGCGGCCCGGACGGCATCGCGCTCGATTCGCAGGGCGGCCTGGCCGTGTGCCACGTGGGTTTCGGCGCCGTGTGGATCTTCAGCCCGCGCGGCGAACCGCAGTACCGCATCGAGCCGCCCGATGGCGGGCTCACCACCACCAACTGCGCCTACGGCGGCGCGGACGGCAAGACGCTGTACATGATCGAGTCGCGCAGCGGCTGCATCTTCACGGCGCGCGTCCCGGTCGCGGGCCGCCCCATGTACTCGCACGCCGCCGCCTGACATGCCTGCTTCCCATGGCCGTCTCCGTGTCGCCGGCCAGGAGCCGGGCGACACGCGCAGTCTCGACAGCGGCATCCGCCTGCTGCGCGTGCTGGCCGAACGGCCCGACGAGGGCTGGCGGCTGCCGGACCTGGCCGCCGTCTGCGGGCTGGACGAAGCGGAGGCGCTGCGGGTGCTGGACTGCCTGGCCGAGGCGCGCATGGTGATGCGGCGCGAGGACGGCCGGCGCTTCGCGCCGGGGCCGCTGATGTTCGAGCTGGCGCTGGCGCTGCCGCAGCGGGCGCGCTTCCAGCGCCGCGCCGAGGAGCTGTTGCGCAGCTTCGCGCAGCGCATGGACGGCGTCGCCTTGCTGCTGCTGCGCAGCGGCAGCGACTTCGTCTGCGGCGTGCGCGAAGGCCTGGCCGCCAGCCTGCCGGCCCTGGCCGTGACGCCGGGCACGCGGGCGCCGTTGTTCGTCGCGGCCGGCGGCGTGGCCATCCTGCAGCGACTGCCCACGCTGGAGGCCAGCGACGTGCTGAAGGAGAACACGGCGCGCGAGGTGGTGCGGCGCGGCACCGCGCGGCTGCAGGCGCTGGAGCGCATGCGCGACGACTCGGCGCGGCACGGCTTCGGCGTCAACGCCGGCGGCGTGGTCGCGGGCCTGCACAGCTTCGGCGTGGCGGTGCTGGGAGCGCGGGGCGAGCCCTTCGCGGCGGTCTGCCTGGCGGGGCCGCCCGAGCGCTTTCCGCTCGCGCGCGCCACGCAGTTGCGCACCGAGCTGGAAGGGGTCGCCGCATCGCTGGCCGGCGAGGCGCACCGATACGAAGACTAGGAGGACAACAACATGGACATCCGCAACGCCATCAACCTGGAAGACCTGCGGCGCCTGGCGCGCCGCAAGCTGCCGCGCATCGCCTTCGACTTCATCGACGGCGGCGCCGACGACGAGCGCTGCATGGCCCGCAACCGCGCGGCCTTCGCCCAGCACCAGCTGGTGCCGCGCTACCTGCGCGACGTGAGCAAGCGCGACCAGTCGGTCTCGCTGTTCGGCCGCAGCTACGCCAGCCCCTTCGGCATTTCGCCCACCGGCCTGGCCGGCCTGTGGCGCCCGGGCGCGGACCTGATGCAGGCCGAAGCGGCCCGCAACGCCAACGTGCCTTTCCTGCTTTCCAGCTCCAGCAACGATTCGCTGGAAGAAGTGGTGGCCATCGCGCCGCAGCACACCTGGTTCCAGATGTACTGCACCAGCGACCCGAAGATCAACGACGACTTCGTGCGCCGGGCGAGCGCCGCGAAAGTGCCGGTGCTGGTGGTGACCATCGACATCCCGGTGAACTCCAATCGCGAGCGCAATCGCCGCAACGGCTTCTCGCGGCCCTTCCGCATGACGCTGCCCGTGGTGCTGGAGGCGCTGGGCCACCCGGCCTGGGTGCTGCGCTACCTGCGCACCGGCGGCATCCCGATGATGCGCAACTGGCAGCCTTATGCGCGCGCAGGCGCGACGGCGGCCGAAGTCGCCGACATGTTCGGCACCTTGACGCCGGCGCCGATGGTGAGCTGGGACACTGTGCGCCGCATCCGCGCGGCCTGGGGTGGACCGATGATGCTGAAAGGCATCCTGCACCCGGACGATGCGCGCGAGGCGCAGCGAGTCGGCGTCGACGGGCTGGTGGTGTCCAACCATGGCGGCCGCCAGCTCGATGCGGCGCCTTCGCCGCTGGAGATGCTGCCTGCCATCCGCGCCGCGGTGGGGCCGGACATGACCTTGGTCCTGGACAGCGGCGTGCGCCGCGGCTCCGACGTCGTCATCGCCCGCTGCCTGGGCGCCGATGCCTGCGTCTTCGGCCGGCCCTCGCTCTATGGCGTGGCCGCCGCCGGGACCGCCGGCGCCGCCAAGGCCCTGCAGATCGTGCGCAGCGAGATCGACATGGTGCTGGCGCAGATCGGCTGCCGCGCCTTCGCCGAGCTCGATGCCGGCTATCTCGCCGATGCGATCCCTTCCACGACGGCCGCTGCGCCTGCGGCCGCGCCCGCCCTGGCCAGCGTGGCCTGAAACGAATTCCCAGCTTCCTGATTGAGATTGACGATGACCACAGAAACCTGCGACACCATCGAAGTCCGTGACGTCGAATACCTGCGCCACGGCGACGCGCCGTTGCTCGCGCGCCTGTACCTGCCCAAGGGCGCCGGTCCCTTTCCGCTGGTCGCCGAAATCCACGGCGGCGCCTGGTGCCGCGGTGACCGCCTCGACGAAGACCGGCTGAACCGTGCGCTGGCGAAGGCCGGCATCGCGGTGGCGGCGCTCGACTTCCGCATGCCGCCCACCGCGGGCTATCCGGCCTCGCTGCAGGACGTCCATGCGGCCTTGCGCTGGCTGCGCACGCAAGCGCCACAACTGCGCACGCGCCAGGAATGGATCGGCGTGATGGGCCTGTCCAGCGGCGCCCACCAGGCGATCCTGGCGGCCATGCGACCGCGCGACCCGCGCTATGCGGGCACGCCGGACAGCGACACGATCGCGGTTTATGCGGTGCTGTGCTGGCCGGTGATCGACCCGCTGGGCCGCTACCGCTACGCCAAGGACCTGCAGGCCAGCGGCCAGCCTTACCCGGAGATCATCGACCGCGTCATTCCCGACCACGACAAGTACTGGCTCGACGAGGCGGCGATGGCCGAAGGCAGCCCGGTGCTGGCGCTGGAGCGCGGCGAGCAAGCCGTGCTGCCCCCGGTGCTGTACATCCAGGGCGAGGAAGACATGGCCCACCCGCGCGCGCACCTGGAGCGCTTCGTCGCCGCCTGGCGCAAGGCCGGCGGCTCGCTGCGGCTGAAGCTGTTCCCCGGCGAGGCCGAGAGCTTCATCAACAAGAAGCCCGATTCGCCTGCGACCGCTGCTGCGATCGATGCGATCGTGACCTTCGTCCAGGAGCAGTGCCATGCCGGCTGACGGGCCTTCGTACGGCAACCACGTCGGCGGCCGGTCGGTCGCCGGCGCGGCGGGCCGCACTTTCACCGGCACCGACCCGAGCACCGGCCAGGCCTGGGGCACCTTCGTCGATTCGGAGGCGAGCGACGTCGATGCCGCGGTGCAAGCGGCGGCGCAAGCCTGCACGGGAAGCTGGGCGCAACTGTCCGCGACGAAGCGCGGGCGGCTGCTCAGCGCCTGGGGCGACAAGATCGCCGAGAACGCCGAAACCATCGCGCGGCTCGAATCCACCCAGAACGGCAAGCTGCTCGCGGAGATGCGGGCCCAGGCGCGCGCCGTGCGCGAGTGGCTGCACTACTTCGGCGGCCTCGCCGACAAGATCGAAGGCCGGGTCATTCCGCTCGAACGCGCGAGCGTCCTCAACTACACCTTGCGCGAGCCGCTGGGCGTGGTCGGCGTCATCGTGCCGTGGAACTCGCCGACCTTCCTGACGATCATGTCCTGCGCGCCGGCGCTGGCTGCCGGCAACACGGTGGTGATCAAGCCTTCGGAAGTGACCTCGGCCTCGGCGATCGAACTCGCGCGCCTGGCGGAAGAAGCAGGCATCCCGGCCGGCGTCGTCAACGTCGTGACCGGCGCCGCGGCTGCAGGCTCCGCGCTGGTCGACCATCCGCAGGTCGCCAAGATCTGCTTCACGGGCAGCGACGGCGCCGGCCGCGCCATCGCCGCCCGCGCCGGCGCGCGCCTGGCCAGCTGCACGCTGGAGCTGGGCGGCAAGAGCCCCAACATCGTGTTCGCCGACGCACCGGTCGACAACGCGGTGGTGGGCATCCTGTCCGGCATCTTCGCGGCCGCCGGCCAGACCTGCATCGCCGGTTCGCGGGCCTATGTGCATGAAAGCATCTACGGCAAGGTGCTCGATCGCCTGGTCGAACGCGCCAAGGCGATCCGGCTGGGCCATCCTTTGGCCGCAGAGACGCAGATGGGCCCGGCCGCCACCACGGCGCAGTTGCAAAAGAACGAATCCATGGTCGCCCGCGCCCTCGACGCCGGCGGCCAGCTGGCCTGCGGCGGCCGCCGCGCCGTCGTGCCCGGCCTGGAGCAGGGCTTCTTCTACGAGCCGACCATCGTCCACGGCATGCGCCCGGACAACCCGCTGCTGCAGGAGGAGGTGTTCGGGCCGGTGCTGGGCATCACGCCTTTCCGCGACGAGGACGAGGTTCTGGCGCTGGCCAACGGCACCCGCTTCGGCCTGGCCGCGGGCCTGTGGACGCGCGACTTTTCGCGCGCCCACCGCTTCGCGCGGCGCCTGCAGGCCGGGACTGTATGGATCAACACCTACCGGGCGCTGGCCTTCAACTCGCCCTTCGGCGGCTGGAAGGACAGCGGCCTGGGCCGGGTCAACGGCGCCGAGGCGCTGGACCAGTTCCTCCAGACCAAGAGCGTCTGGTGCGAGACCAGCGACGAGATCCAGGACCCGTTCGTGATGAAGGTCTGAAGGGCAGATCCGGGACAAAAGTTCAACTGGTGGAATTCCTGCCCCCCTGGTCAGGGCCAGGAGGGCTCCAGGCGCCTATCGTTCTTCCCTGGAGACAAGCATGACGAACATCGTTGCCGAACACGAGCTGGCCGCCGCCGCGGCCCTGGCGCCGCGCGCCGGAACCCAGAGCCTCAGCCGCGGCCTGCAGCTGCTGCGCATGGTGGCGACCCGGCCGAAGGTCGGCTGGCGCCTGTCGGACCTGGCCGTGGCCTGCAAGCAGGAGAAGGCGACCGTGCACCGCATCCTGGCGCGGCTGGTGGACGAGCGCCTGGTGGTCCAGCGCCCCAGCGACCGCCACTACCTGCCCGGGCCGCTGATGTTCGAACTGGGACTGGCCCTGACCGAGCACACCGAGTTCCAGCGCCGCGCCGAACCGCTGGTGACGGCCTTCGCGCGCCGCATGGGCGGCATCTGCCTGCTGCAGTTCCGCAGCGGCAACGAATACGTCTGCAGCGTGCGCGCCGGCACGCTCACCCTGACCGGCCTGATGGTCTACGAAGGCACGCGCCGGCCGCTCTTCACGTCGGCCGGGGGCGTCGCCATCCTGCAGACCTTGCCGCCGGACGAGGCCCGTCGCATCCTCCTGGACAACGTGGCTTCCGAGATCGCCCGCCAGGGCACGACCCGGCTGGCTGCGCTGCAGAAGATGCGCGAACGCTCCGACGAGCACGGCTTCGGCGTCAACTTCGGGGACGTCGTGCACGGCTCCTATGCCTTCGGCATGCCGGTGCGCAACACGGCGGGCGAGGCCTTCGCCGCGCTGTGCCTGGTGGGCACGCCCGAGCTCTATGGCGAGCACCGGCTGGAAGAAATCCGGCGCGAAATGGAGGCCGCCGCGGCCTCGCTCGAAGCGGAGGCCCGCAGCCTCCACATCTGACACCCGGTTTTCCCCTTCATGACTCCTGCGCGCCTCCAGGTGCTTGCCTGCGCCTTGCTTTGCCTTGCCTGCGGCATCGTCGATGCCATCGGCTTCCTGCGGCATGGGATCTTCGCCGCCAACATGACGGGCAACACGGTGCTGCTCGGCATCACCGTCGCCCAGGGCGATTGGGCCCAGGCGCTGGGCCGGCTGCTGCCGCTGGGCGCCTTCTTCCTCGGCGCGATGACGGCCCGCGCCACATTGCGCCGGCGCGATGCGCGCGCCTGGATCCCGCTGGTGCTGGAAGCCGTGTTGATCGGCGTGGCGGCCTGGCTGATCGGGCATCCGCAGGTCTCGCTGTTCGTGATCGCGTTCGCGATGGGCCTGCAGGCTTCCGCGGTCACCAGGTTCGGCGGCGTGGCGCTCAGCACCGTCGTCATCACCAGCACGATGGCGCGCATCGCCGAAAGGGCGCTGGATCGCCTCACCGGCCACGCCAGCGCGCCGGCTCGTGGCACCGCGCAGCCTCCGCGCGGGCTCCATGCGCTGACATGGATCTGCTATGTCGCTGGCGCCCTGGTGGCCGCGCTGGGCGCGCACGAGAGCGTGCCGGCGATGGCCCTGGCTGCCTTCATGGTCCTGGCGGCTGCGTGGACGACGCGCCGCGAGCAAAAGGTCGAACCCTCATGAACCTCCAATCCGCGATCAACCTCGAAGACCTGCGCCGCATGGCGCGCCGCAAGCTGCCGCGCATTGCCTTCGATTTCATCGACGGCGGCGCCGACGACGAACTGTGCCTGGCGCGCAACCGCGAGGCCTTCGAGCGCTACCGCCTGTTGCCGCGCTACCTGCGCGACGTCAGCGGGCGCGAGCAGGGCGTGTCGCTGTTCGGCACGCGCTACGCCAGCCCCATCGGCATCTCGCCTACCGGCCTGGCCGGCCTGTTCCGGCCCGATGCGGACCTGATGCTGGCGGCGGCAGCGCGTGAAGCCAACGTGCCCTTCCTGCTTTCCAGCGCGGCCAACGCAGCCCTGGAAGACGCGATGCCGGTCGCGCCCGGCCACGTCTGGTTCCAGATGTACTGCACCAGCGACGAGGCCATCAACGCCGACCTGGTCGCGCGGGCGCGCAAGGCGCAGGTGCGCGTGCTGGTGGTGTCGGTGGACGTGCCGGTCAACTCGAATCGCGAACGCAATCGGCGCAACGGCTTCTCGCGTCCCTTCCGCATGACGCTGCCCGTGGTGCTGGAAGCGCTGGGCCATCCGGCCTGGGTGCTGCGCTACCTGCGCACCGGCGGCATCCCGATGATGCGCAACTGGAAGCCTTATGCGAGCGCGGGTGCGAGCGCGGGCGAGGTGGCGGACCTGTACGGCACCTTGACGCCGGCGCCCATGGTGAACTGGGAGCACCTGCGCCGCATCCGCGCGAGCTGGAGCGGCCCGCTCGTCATCAAGGGGCTGATGCACCCGGAGGACGCGCGTGCCGCGGTGCGCCTGGGCGCGGACGGCCTGGTGCTGTCCAACCATGGGGGCCGCCAGCTGGATGCCGCGCCGTCGCCGCTGGACATGCTGCCCGCGGTGCGCGCAGCGGTCGGCACGGATATTCCCATCCTCCTGGACAGCGGCGTGCGCCGCGGCTCCGACGCCGTCATCGCGCGCTGCCTGGGTGCGACTTCCGTCATCTTCGGCCGCCCGACGCTGTTCGGCGTCGCCGCGGGCGGGCAGGCCGGCGCTGCCCGCGCCCTGCAGTTGATGCGCAACGAGATCGACATGGTGCTCGCGCAGGTCGGCTGCCGCCGCTTCGAGGACCTCGATGCGAACTTCCTCTGGACCCCGTCCACGGGAAGTTCAAAGGGTGGAAAGGTCGAACGTCCGCACGCGCAACCGGCCGGTGTCCGCAGCTAACCTGCATGGCCATGAGCACCAAGATCCAGACCACCGCACTGCATTCGGATTTCGCCGTGGAGGTCCACGCGTCCATCATGGACGTCGTCGACGATCCGGATGCCATCGAGCAGATCCAGGCGATCTGGCGCCGCTCGCCCGTGATGATCTTCCGCCGCCAGTCGCTGGACGAGCCGGAACTGGTCCGCTTCACCGAGCGCTTCGGCCGCTGCGAGACGTCCTTCCGCAAGGACATCCAGTCGCCGTACCACGACCAGATCATCTACTTCAGCACGCTCAAGTACCACGACGGCCGCTTCGTCGGCGGCTTCGCCGGCGGCGAGGACGTGGACTGGCACTCCGACCAGACCTTCCAGGTGCGCCCGGCCACCGGCGCCATCCTGTACGGCACCGAAGTGCCGCGCGACGGCGGCGACATCTACTGGGCCAACCAGTACGCCGCGTGGGAACTGCTGCCGCAAGACGTGCGGCGCCTGGTCGACGGCCGCACCGGCGTGTTCCGCTACGCCAAGCGCTATTCGATGCTCAATGCGACCGAGCTGAAGGACAAGGAAAAGGCGAACGCCATGCTCAGCCTGCCCGACGCGCGGCACCCGGTCGTGCTCACGCATCCGCGCACCGGTCGCAAGGCGCTGTACGCGGACCCGACGACGCTGGTCGAAATCGAAGGCCTGACGCAGGAGGAGAACGAGCGCGTGCTGCCGCAGCTGTTCGCCGCCGGCGGCGACCCCGCCCATGCCTATCGGCACAAGGTGCACAACGGCGACATGATGATGTGGGACAACGGCTGCCTCATGCACCGGCGCGACGTGATGAAGATCGAGCAGCCGCGCCTGATGAAGCGCACCACCTTCCGGCTTTCCGCCGCCGACTACTGCGTCCCGCACGCGTGAAAACCATGAACGCATCCAAGGTCTATCTCAAGGTCCAGCGCGTAGCCGCGGACATTGCGCGCCAGGCGCGCGAAGTGACGGTGGCGGACATCCACGAAGCCATGGGCCCGCAAGGGCGCGGCGCGCTGATGGGCGCGCGCATGCGGCCGCTCAGCGAAGGGCAGCAGCGCATCGCGGGCCCCGCGGTGACGGCCTTCTGCTGGCCGGGCGACAACCTCATGATGCACCGCGCGCTGTACCTGGCGCAGCCCGGTGACGTGCTGGTGGTGGTCTGCCAGTCCGAGCTGTCGGGCGCGCAGTGGGGCGACCTCGCCTGCCGCTATGCGATGCAGAAGGGCCTGGCCGGCGTCGTCGTGCAGGGCTGCGTGCGCGACATCGACCAGGTGCGCGCCTTCGGCTTCCCGGTGTGGTCCACGCACATCTGGCCGATGCATCCGGACAAGTCCGGCCACGGCTCGGTGAATGCGCCGGTGGTGTGCGAAGGCGTCAACGTGCGGCCCGGCGACCTGATCGTGGCCGATGGCGATGCGGTCATCTGCGTGCCGCGCGACGAAGCAGCGCAGGTGCTTGCCGCCGCGCAGGCCAAGATGCGCCGCGAAGACGAAGTGGCGGAGAAGGTGCGCGCCGGCGGCTCGGTGTGGGAACTGAGCGGCGCGGCCGCGAGTTACGCCAAGCTGGGCATCGAGGAAGTCAACGCGGCCTGGGACGAGTGAGGCTTTCGTCGTTACATCCCGCGGCGTAACCGCGGGTATCGGCCTTCAGACCGTCACAAACCTGGCCTAGAGTCGGTCCTCGTGAGAAAGGATCGCATGCAGGGAAAGGTTTTGTCGCCGCGGGTGCTGACGTTCAAGTTCGCCGCGGCCCTGGACAACTACGAACTCGACCTGCGCCAGCTCGCGCAGGGCTGGCGCGACCCGGTGCTGTTCCGGCGCGTGCAGGGTCAATTCAACGAGCTGCGGAAGTTCGGGGCTTCGCTGCCCCGGCTGTCCGTCAACTGGGTCGCCGTGCTCGTCTCGCGCGCCCGCCTGCTGCAGGAACTGCTGGAGTCGGCGGAGCTGCCGCTGCCCACGCTGCAGGAACACCTGGCCGCGGTCGAGGGACTGCGCTGCCGCTGCCTGCGCGTGCTGGGGCTGGAGCCGCAGGCGGCGCGCGAAGCCGCGGGCCTGGGCTCCGCGGGCTGAACCGATGGCTGGCGGCTGGGCCGCCTGCCGCGACCGCCGGCGCCGTTGACGCACGTCAACTCTTTCCAGCGGCTCGCCACTATCGTGAGTGGATCAACCGGAGTCCGCCATGACGTCCCCGATCCGCACGATCCTCGTCCACCTCGATCCGACGGCCGCAACGCCGCGCCGGCTGGCGCTGGCCCGGGAACTGGCGGGCGCGCACGGCGCGCAGCTGTCGGCGCTGTACGCGGTGACGCCCAGCTTCATCGAGCTGCCGTACACGATGGCGATCGGGCCGACGGTCGCGGCCAGCCTGGTGGAGATCGACGAGCAGCGGCGCGAGCGCGTGCTGCAGGCTTTCGACAAGGAGATGATCCGGCCGGGGCCGCTGGCCACCTGGTCGCAGACCGACGATGTCCCCACGGAGGGCGCGTTCGCGCAGCAGGCTTTCTATGCGGACCTGCTGGTGCTGGGCCAGCACGATCCGGCCGACGCAGGCTCGCCGTCCGTGCCGCCGGACTTCGTCGAGAACGTGCTGGTCTCGAGCGGCCGGCCGGCGATCGTCGTGCCCCACATCGGCTGGCAGCGGGCGGTCGGCGAGACCATCGCCATCGCCTGGAAGGAGAGTCCCGAGGCGGCGCGAGCCGTGCGGGCCGCCGTTCCCTTCCTGCAGCGCGCGGCCAAGGTCCATGTGTTTGCCTGGGGCGAAGGCGGCGCGTCGCGCCTGGTCGGGCCGCCGCTGGACCTGGAGCGTTACCTGCTCGCGCACGGCGTGCACGTCACCTGGCACCGCGAAGAGAGCGAGCCGCCGCGCATCGGCGAGCTGCTGTTGTCGCGCGTGTTCGATGTCGGCGCCGACCTGCTCGTCATGGGCTGCTATGGTCACTCGCGGGCCCGCGAGTGGATCCTGGGCGGCGCCAGCCGGACGCTGCTGCAGTCCATGACCTTGCCGGTGCTGATGGCGCATTAGAGGGCTCGGGCAGGGCGGGGTTCTGCAGTGATAATGAATCGATGCAAGGCACCCTCCCGCTTCTCGCCATCCTCGGCGCGCTAGGCGCCGGCGTCGTCAGCCCCGGCCCCAGCTTCGTGATGGTGGCCCGCGTGGCCGTGTTCTCGTCACGCGCGGAAGGCCTGGGTGCGGCGCTGGGCATGGGGCTGGGTGGTCTGCTGTTCGCGTCGGCCGCGCTGGCGGGCTTGCAGGCCGTGCTGCTGGCCGTGCCCACGCTGTACCTGGTGCTGAAGGTGTGCGGCGGGCTGTACCTTTGCTACCTCGGCTACCGCATCTTCCGGGGCGCGACGCAAGCGCTCGCGACCGATGCCGCCGGCGGCCCGCGCGCATCGCGCTGGCGCAGCGTGGTGCTGGGCTTCACCACGCAGGTGAGCAACCCCAAGACTTCGATCATCTACGCCAGCGTGTTCGCGGCCTTCCTGCCCGGGCATGTGTCCGCGGCCTTCGCCGCGGTGCTGTTGCTGGCGGTGTTCTGCATGGAGACCGGCTGGTACGCGCTGGTCGCGCTCGTGCTGTCCGCCGGCGGCCCGCGCGCGCTCTACCTGCGCGCCAAGAAGTGGCTGGACCGCCTGGCCGGCACCGTGCTGGCGGCGCTGGGCTTGCGGCTGGTGGCGATGGCGTGGAGCGAGTGAGCAGCATGGCGCTCAGCGCAAGATGACCGGCATGGCGAACTTCCAGGACGAAGCCGCCGCCATCGCTGGCGGGCACCTGGCGGGAGACTAGGGCCCCATCCGGTAGTGCTGCGCCACCAGCTCCCGCAGCAGCTCCGCGCCGAACTGGCTGATGCGCGTGGCCGACCGCGCCACCGGTACCGCCAGGGTGAGCTTGTTGCGGATCACCGGCGCCTGGATCGCCGCCACGTGCAGCTTGCCCACCTTGCCGGACTGCCAGGGTACGCCGGCCGGCAGCACGGCGTCGGCTACGCCGCGTTCGACGATGGTCAGCACCGTCTGCACGGAGTCCACTTCCGCCACGATCTGCAACTGGTGCCCGCGCGGCCCCGCATGTTCGTCCAGCAGGCGGCGCAAGGCGTTGGGCGCGCTGGGCATCACCAGCCGGTGCCGCACCAGGTCGGCCAGGCGCAGCTTCTCGGGCAGGGGTCGCTTGCTCACCAGCACCAGCGGCTCGCGCACCAGCACCTCCAGGTGCATCTGCGGCGAGGGCGCGGGGTCGAACATCACCGCCAGGTCGGCGCGGCCGGCGATGAGCCATTCGCGCACGCGCAGGCTCAGGCCCTCCATGATCGTGATGCCCGCGTCCGGAAAGCGCGCGTGGAAGCGCTCCACCAGGTCCGCCGTCAGCACGTGGGCCACGCGCGGCGGCAGCGCGATGGTGAGGCGGCCGCGCGGGTTGCGCTGGCGCTCCTGCATGTCGACGCGGGCGCGCTCGGCCAGGTCGAAGATGGCGCGCGCGTGCGCCAGCAAGGCCGTGCCGGCCTCGGTGGGCGCGACGCCGCGCCCGTGCCGCTCCAGCAGGCGCTGGCCCACTTCGGTTTCCAGCAGCTGCACCTGGCGGCTCAGGGAAGGTTGCGTGAGGTGCAGCGCCGCCGCCGCGCGGCTGAAGCTGCCGGCGTCCGCGACGGCGGCGAAGTACTGCAGGCGCGTCAGGTCCATGGGTTCCAATTATGCTTTGTACGTATAGCTGATAGAGAAAATCCCGCGAGCACGCCGGCCCGGCCGGTCGACAATCCCTCCCGTGCCCTCCGAACCCGTCCTAACCTACGACCCGCGCGCCCAGCACCCGCTGCTGCGCCTGCCCGCCGGCGCCTGCGACAGCCACGTGCATGTCTTCGGCCCGGCCGACCGCTTCCCCTACGCGCCTGAGCGCAACTTCACGCCGGTGGACGCGCCCAAGGAGGCGCTGTTCGCACTGCACCGCCAGCTGGGCGTGGACCGCTGCGTGATCGTGCAGTCCGCCGTGCACGGCTTCGACAACCGCGTGGTGGAAGACGCCATCGCCGCCGGCGGTGGCCGCTACCTGGGCGTGGCGCTGGTGCCGGTGGACGTCAGCGACGCCGAACTCGCTCGCCTGGCCGGCTGCGGCTTCCGCGCCGTGCGCTTCAACTTCATGCGCCACCTGGCGGGCGGGCACGACATCCACTCGGTGCTGGCCCTCACGCCGCGCCTGCGCGCCGCCGGCCTGCACCTGCAGGTGCACTTCGAAAGCGCGCTGGTGCACGAACTGGCCGAGCCGCTGGCGCGCAGCGCGGTGCCGGTCGTCATCGACCACATGGGCCGCGTCGACGCCACGCTGGGCGCCGAGCACCCAGACTTCCGCGCGCTGTTCGAAATGCTGGCCAACCCGCTGTTCCGCGTGAAGATCAGCGGCATCGATCGCATCGACAGCAAGCCGTCCGCGGCGCCCAGCTACGACAGCGGCGTCGAGCTCGCCCGCCGCCTGCTCGCCGCCTACCCGGACCGCTGCCTGTGGGGCACCGACTGGCCGCATCCGAACCACACGCACATGCCGTCCGACGCCGCGCTGGTGGATGCGCTGGAGCGCATCGCGCCTGTGCCCGACCTGCTGCAACGCCTGCTCGTGACCAACCCCGCCAACTTCTACCGCTTCGAAGCATGAACGCATCCGCATCGACTGGCCGCCTGGCCGGCAAGGTTGCCATCGTCACCGGCGCCGGTTCCGTGGGCCCCGGCTGGGGCAATGGCCGCGCCATCTCCACCCGCTTCGCCGAGGAGGGCGCGCAGGTCTTCGGCGTCGACCGCGACCCGGCCCGCATGGCCGAAACGGCGGAACGCATCCAGGCCGCCGGCGGCGCCTTCGCCGCGGGCGAGTGCGACGTGACCGACAGCAACTCGGTGGCGCGCATGGTGCAGCAATGCATGCTGCGCTTCGGCCGCGTCGACATCCTCGTCAACAACGTCGGCGGCTCCGCCAAGGGCGGCCCGGTGGAAATGAGCGAGGAGGTCTGGGACGCGCAGGTCGACTTCAACCTGAAAAGCGCCTTCCTCACCTGCAAGCACGCGCTGCCGCACATGCTGGCGCAGGGCAGCGGCACCATCGTCAACGTGTCCTCGACCTCCGGCATGCGCTGGACGGGCGCGGCGCAGATCGCCTATGCCGCCACCAAGGCCGGCATCATCCAGTTCTCGCGCGTGCTGGCCGTGCAATATGCGAAGCAGGGCATCCGCGTGAACACCGTCGTGCCCGGCCAGCTGCACACGCCCATGGTGGAAGCGCGCCTGGCCGGCCAGCGCGCCGGCGGCGACGTAGCCACGCTGCTGGAGCAGCGCCAATCCCGCATCCCGCTGCCCTTCATGGGCGACGGGCGCGACACGGCGAACGCGGCGCTGTTCCTCGCCAGCGAGGAAGCGCGTTTCATCACCGGCACCGAGATCGTGGTGGACGGCGGCATGTCCGTGCGCTGCGACTGAACGCAAACACAAACCCAAGGAGACGACATGGAAAAGATCTCGATCCGCCGCCGCAACATCGCGCTGGCCTGCGGCGCCGCCGCGCTGGCGCTGCCTTTCGCGACCCGTGCGCAGTCCGGCACCGTGAAGCTCGTGGTGGCGTTCCCGCCCGGCGGCCCGGTGGACTTCGTCGCCCGTGCCCTCTCCGAGCAACTGGGCAAGGAGCTGGGCCAGCAGGTGATCGTCGACAACCGCGCCGGCGCCAACGGCGCCATCGCGGCCGATTTCGTCTCGCGCGCGGCGCCGGACGCCAACACGCTGTGGCTCACCAGCGTCGGCGCCGTGGCCATCAACCCTTCGCTGTACGACAAGCTGTCCTACGACCCCGAGCGCGACCTCGTGCCGGTCTCGCTGGTCGTGCGCAACGTCGAAGTGCTGGTCGTCGGCGCCAATGCGCCGTACCAGACCGGCGCCGACTTCGTGGCTGCCGCGCGCAAGCCGGGCGCGAAACTGAGCATGGCTTCGTCGGGCACCGGCAGCGTGCCGCACCTGGCGATGGAACTGCTCAATGACGCGGCGAAGATCAACCTGCTGCACGTGCCTTACAAGGGCGCGGCGCCGGCCATCGTCGACGTCATCGCCGGCAACGTGGACGGCTTCTTCGGCGACATCCCGGGCCTGATCGGCCACATCAAGTCCGGCAAGCTGAAGGCGATCGGCATCGCGGCGCCGAAGCGCCACCCGCTGCTGCCGGACGTGAAGACCTTCGACGAGATGGGCATCCCCGGCGTCGACTCGGACAACTGGTACGCGCTGTACACGTCCAAGGGCACGCCGCCGGCGCAGGCCGAGCGCGTGTCGGCCGCCGTGCGCAAGGCGCTGGCCAACGAGGCCGTGCACAGCCGGCTGGCCAGCTCGGGCGCCGAACCGGCACCGTCCACGCCGGCGCAGCTGGCGGCGCTGCTGAAGAAGGATTCGGCCAAGTGGGGCCGCATCGTCAAGGCCAAGGGCATCAAGGCGGACTGAAATGCGACTGGACCCCATCGCGCCCGGCACGCGGCCGGAACTGGCGGAGCAGGAGCAGCGCATCCTGGCCGAACGCGGCCGCATCTCGCCGCTGTACCAGGTGCTGTTGAACAGCCCGCCCATCGCGCACGGCTGGGAGCAGATGCTGTCTGCCGTGCGCAACCGCAACAGCGTTCCCGCCGACGTGCGTGAACTGGTGATCCTGCGCGTGGCCGTGCTCAATCGCGCGCCCTACGAGTTCGACGCGCACGTGCCGCACGCGCTGGCGGCCGGCGCGAGCGATGCGCAGGTCGCCGCGATGCGCACCGTGCCGCTGGCGGCGGACGCGCCCCTGAACGCGGCGCAGCGCGTGGCGATCCGCCTCGCCGATGCGATGACGCGCGACATCGAGGTGGACGACGCGCTCTACGCCGAGGTGCAGGCGCAGTTCACGACGTCGCAGCAACAGCTGGACCTGGTGGCCACCGTCGCCGCGTACAACATGGTGTCGCGCCTGCTCACGGCGCTGCGGATCGGGCACTGACATGGACGCGCTGAAGACCGACGTGCTCCTCGTGCGCTGCCGCACGACGGGCGAGGGCCTGCCTGACGCCGCCGCGCGCTTCTGCGCGCAGGCCGGGCTGGACCTGCGCCTGGAACGGACCGCGTGGTCGCGTGAAGAGGGCTGGGCTTACGTGTATGCCCGCCTGCGCGGCGTCGGTGCGCTGGACGCCTCCGCCCTGCCGCGGCTCGCGAAGCTGTGGAGCTCGTTGTGCCCCGGGGCCAGCGAAGTCGACGTCTCGCGCCTGCAGTTGATGCAGGACCTGCCCGGCTTTTCCGAAGCGGAGGTCCCGAGCCACCACTACGTCGTGGAGACGGACCCGGAGGCCGGCTGGGAAGAAGACATCCTGCGCTGGTACCTGGACGAACACCTGCCGGGCCTGGCCTCGGTGCCCGGCACCGTGCGCGCCCGCCGCTACGTCAACCACGACGCCGGCCCGAGCTCGCATGCCTGCTACGGCCTGGTCGGCGCGGAGACCCTGGGCTCGCCGCCCTGGCTGGACGTGCGCGGCACCGAATGGAGTTCGCGCGTGCGGCCGCATTTCACGAACACGCGGCGCACGATGATGCGGATCGTGGACTGACGTCCGCCAGCTCAGGCTTCGTCCCAGCGGAACACCAGCTTCGCTTCGGCGCGCGTGCCGGCGACGAGACGCGCGTTCGGTTCGTCGGTCGCCGCGATCCATGCGGCGGCTTCCTGCGGGTCGCGCCCGAACTGCTGGTGCCGCTGCGCCAGCCGGCCGGTCCGCAGCGTGTCGTCGACCTCGACATACCAGGCGTCGTCCAGCAGGGCGGCGACGTCCTTCCATAGCAGCAGGTAGTTGCCCTCGGTGATCACGAGCCGGGTGTCCGGCAGCACCGCGATGGCGCCGGCGATGGGCTCCTCGATCTCGCGCCGGAACTCGGGCGCGTAGACGATTTCATCCGCGCGCTGCGCGCGCAGGCGGCGCAGCAGGGCTGCATAGCCCGCAGCGTCGAAGGTGTCCGGCGCGCCCTTGCGGCCGGCGCGGCCGAGGCGCTGCAACTGCGTGTTGGCCAGGTGGAAGCCGTCCATGGGCACGACTTGCGAGATGCCTGGGAAGGCGTCGTGCAGCGCATTCGCCAGCGTGGACTTGCCGCTGCCGGGCGGCCCGGCCAGGCCCAGGATCCGGCGTTCGCCGCCGCGCAGCAGTTCACGGACGCGGGCGAGGTAGTTGGGGGCGAGGGCGGCGGCCATGGCGTATTCTGGCAAGCAAGAGGAGAGCCCGCATGCCCGCCACCACCACCATCGGCCTGATCGGCGCCGGCGCCATCGGCCGCGCCCACCTGGGCGGCGCGGCGCAGGCCGCGGGAGTGCGGATCGTCGGCGTCGCCGACCCGAGCCCCGCCGCCGCGGAACTGGCGCGGGAATTCGGCTTGCCGCACTTCGAGGACCAGCGCGCGCTGCGCGACGCGCTGCAGCCGGACGGCGCCGTCATCGCGACGCCCAATGCCCTGCACGTCCCGCTGGCGCTCGAATGGATAGCCGCGGGCCGGCCGGTGCTGGTCGAGAAGCCGGTCGCGGTGACGGTCGAAGAAGGGCGGCAACTGGCGCGCGCCGCCGCGGACGCCGGGGTTCCGGTGCTGGTGGGCCACCATCGGCGACACAACCCGGTGCTGCAGAAGGCGCGCGCCCTGGTGCAGGGCGGTGCGCTCGGCCGCCTGGTCTGCGCCAGCGTGATGGCGGCCTTCCTGAAGCCGGACGCCTATTTCGAGCAGGCGTGGCGGCGCTCGAACGCCGGTGGCCCGGTGCTGATCAACCTGATCCACGAGATCGACCTGCTGCGCTTCGTCTGCGGCGAGATCCGCAGCCTGCAGGCCCTGACTTCCAACGCCGTCCGCGGCTTCGAGGTCGAGGACAGC
Source organism: Ramlibacter agri (assembly GCF_012927085.1). Lineage (NCBI taxonomy): Bacteria > Pseudomonadati > Pseudomonadota > Betaproteobacteria > Burkholderiales > Comamonadaceae > Ramlibacter > Ramlibacter agri. The sequence continues at coordinate 552,802 of NZ_JABBFX010000003.1, forward strand.
GCAGCGACCCTGCTGCGCCTGGAGAACGATGCGCTGGCGACGATCCAGCTGAGCGACACCGCCGCCGCGCCCTGGAGCTGGGACCTGGCCTCGGGCGAGAGCCCGGTGTTCGCGCGTTCGGACACCGAGAGCCACTTCCTCTGCGGCACCGAGGCGTCGCTGGCGCTGCCCACGCTGCGCAGCTGGCGCTATCCCGGCGAGCGCGGATGGTTCCATCCGCTGGAGCAGTCGCGCGTGGCCTTCGAGCCGGGCAATCCCTACGTAGAGCAGATGCGCCACTTCGGCGCGGTGATCCGGCGCGAGGAAGCGCCGCTCACCGATGCCGCCGATGCGACCCGCACGCTCGAAGTGACGCTGGCGGTCCGGCAGGCCGCGCGCTCCGGCGAGGTGATCCGGTTCTGAAGCCGCCGGGCATTCATGCACGGCGTGCAAGAACGCTTCCAAAACTCGCAATTCACGGCCCCGGCCGTTTGCCGCAGGATGCGCGGGTTCCGGAAAGGACGACAACAATGAGATTCGGAGACATCCTGCGTGCCCTGGCGCTGGCGGCGCTCACCATCAGCGGCGCCTGGGCCCAACCCGCGGACACCATCGCCGTCGAGGGCGGGCGCATCCGCGGCGTCGCGGCCGATGCGCCGGGCGTGACCCTCTACAAGGCGGTGCCCTTCGCGGCGCCGCCGGTGGGCCCCAATCGCTGGCGCGCGCCGCAACCGGTGCAGCCCTGGACCGGCGTGCGCGAGAGCAATGCCTGGCCGAACCGCTGCTACCAGCTGGCCAGCGCCAACCCGCCGGGCACCTTCTACTTCAACGAGTTCTACTGGGATCCGGCGCGCGACCCCAAGGACAGCGAGGACTGCCTCTACCTGAACATCTGGGCGCCGCAGCGCAGCGCGGGCGCGCCCTTGCCGGTGCTGGTCTTCTACCACGGCGGTGGCAACCGGCACGGCAACAATTCGGAAGTGGAGTTCGATGCCGCGCGGCTCGCCGCCAAGGGCGTCATCGTCGTGACCGCGGCCTATCGCCTGAACCTGATGGGCTTCCTGGCGCTGCCCGGCATGCCGGCGGGCGAGGCCGGCAACTTCGCCGTGCTGGACACGGTGGAGTCGTTGAAGTGGGTGCAGCGGAACATAGCCGCGCTCGGGGGCGACCCGGCCAACGTGACGATCATGGGCCAGTCGGCCGGCTCGCGCAACGTGCGCACGCTGCTCTCCACGCCGCTGGCGCAGGGCCTGTTCCGCCGGGCCATCATGCACAGCAGCCCCACGGTGATGGTGCAGCCCGGCAAGTCCAACTACGTCGCGCTGGCCGACAAGCAGGCTGCGGCCGCGGCGATGTTCCAGAAGCACTTTCCCGGCATGACGCTCGACGACCTGCGCAAGCTGCCGCCGGAAGCCTTCTACGGCGACGCCGCGCGGACCGAGGAACTCTATGGCGTCAGCAGCGGCTCCTACGCCGCGCTGGATGGCCAGGTGATCACAACCACCTCGGCGGACCTGCTGCGCCCCGGCGCGCTGAATGGCGTCGACGTGATGCTGGGCACCGTGGCCGATGAACGCACGGCCCTCGACGGCGCACCCGACCGGCAGATGGATGTCGCCGCCTTCCAGGCCACCTGGAAGAAGCAGCTGGGCGACGCCTTGTACGCGAAGTACGGCTTCGAGCAGCTCTACCCCGCATCGACCCGGCTCGACGCCTGGCGCCAGCACATGAAGGCCGGCGCGGACCTGCTGCTGGAACAGAACCGCATCGCCGGCCCTCTGCTGAAGGCCAACAACCCCTCCAGCAAGGTCTACGTCTTCTACTTCGACCATCCGACGCCGGGGCGCGACCGCGAGTACTACGGCAGCTGGCATTCCTCCGACCTCTGGTACGTGCTGGCTTCGCTGCGCAACGAGCCGGGGCAGCGCCAGTGGTCCCCCTACGATTTCCAGCTGGCGGAGCAGGCCTCGACCCTGTGGGCGAACTTCGTGAAGACGGGCGACCCCAACGGCCCGGGGCTGCCGGCCTGGCCGCAGGCGAGCACCGCGAACCACGGGACCTACCTGTGGTTTGCCGAGCGTTCCGTGGGCGCGACCGAGCGCTCGCCTTACTTCGGGACAGCGGTGGAGCAGCGCAACGCGCTGTTCCACGAGTGGCAGCTGCAGTACTACGGCAGGCGCTGAACGGCGCTACGGCCTACTGCCGCCGCGGCAGGAACGCGCTACAACGCTCGCGTGGACCTCCGCTTGCAAGGCAAGGTCGCGCTGGTGACCGGCGCGGCCCAGGGCATCGGCCTCGGCATCGCCGAGCGGCTGGCGCGCGAGGGCGCGCAGCTGGCGCTGAACGTGCATCGCGAGGACGAGCGCTCGCGCGCCGCGCAGCAGCTGGTGGCCGCCGCGGGTGGGCGCTGCGAGGTGTTCACGGCGGACGTGGCCCTGCCGGCGGAAGGCCGCCGGCTGGTCGACGAGGTCGTGGCGCGCATGGGCCGTCTCGACATCCTGGTGAACAACGCCGGCATCGAACGCAATGCCGGGGCCCTGGACATCACCGAGGAAGACTACGACCGCGTGCTGGCCACCAACCTCAAGGGCCCGCTGTTCCTGGCGCAGGCCTTCGCGCTGCACGTCCGCCAGCAAGGGCAGGGCGGCCGCATCGTCAACATCAGCTCCGTGCACGAGGAGCTGCCTTTCCCGCACTTCGCGCCCTACTGCGCCAGCAAGGGCGGGCTGAAGATGGCGATGCGCACGCTGGCGCTGGAGCTCGCGCCGCTGCGCATCACCGTGAACAACGTGGCGCCCGGCGCCATCCGCACGCCGATCAACCAGGACCTGCTCGCGAACCAGCCTATGCTGGACGCGCTGCTGGCACAGATCCCTGCAGGCCGCTTGGGCGAGCCCGGCGACGTGGCCGGCGCGGTGGCCTTCCTGGCCTCGGACGATGCGGGCTACATCACGGGCACCACCCTTGTGGTGGACGGCGGGCTGCTCTGGAACTACCAGGAGCAGTGATGGAGAATCGCGGGGCCCATGCGCCCCACCATGCAGATCGTCGCGACTCCGGACGTCCCGGCTCCCACGTGGGACGAGCTCTGGCAATTCAGCTGCCGCTTCTATGACGCGGAGCGCGCCTATGTCGAGGCGCGGCTGAAGGAGCACGGGGAGCTGGCGCTGTACCGGGACCCGGGCGACGGCAGCCTGGTCGGCATGGCCGCCATCCACGTGGAGCCGCTGGAGTTCCGCGGCCGCAAGCTGGTGGTGATCTTCACTTCGCACGCCATCGTGGACGAGCGCTTTCGCGGCCACAACCTGCTGCAGCGCGCCGGCGCGCGCACCTACCTGCGCAGCTGCCTGCGGCATCCGCTGCGCAGCAAGTTCTGGGTGTTCGACACCTTCAGCTACCGCAGCTACCTGCTGTTGACGCGCAACATGCACGCCTTCTGGCCGCGGCGCGAACGGGCCACGCCGGAGTGGGAGGCGGCTTTCATGGACCACTACGGCCGCCTGCGCTATGGCGAGGACTGGGGTGAGGCGGGCATCGTGCGGCGCTCGCCGCACAAGCGGCTGCTGCCGGGCACGGCGCGGGTCGATGCGGACAAGCTGCGCAACCCGGACATCGCGTACTACGTCGAAGCGAATCCGGGGCATGCGGAGGGCGACATGCTGCTTTGCATCTGCCCGCTGAACTGGGCGAACTGGTGGGGGATCCTCTCGCGCGCCGCGGGGAGGATGTGGCGGCGGCGTTGATTCGGTCCACGCGCGGACGCCGCCGCTCGATGTAGGGTGCGCAACTCCGCTGCGCACCGCACGCGGACGTTGTTACTGGTGCGCAACGAAGCTGCGAACCCTAAGACCCGCGTCGCCAAGGTCGGGTGCATCGGAAAGCTTCCGAACAAGCTCCTCCCGCCGGACCGCCACCGCCTCGATGCTCCGCGCTTTCACGTGCCCATAACCGCGGATCTGCGCCGGCAACTGTGCCAGCTGCACCACCGCATCCCGATCCAGATCCCCAAGGCGCGGGAGCAGGGCATCGATCTGCGCCAGGTACTCCTCCACCAGCGCGCGCTCCTGCCGCCGCTCCGCCGTCCGCCCGAAGGGGTCGAGAGCTGTGCCGCGCAGGAAGCGCAGCTTCGCCAGCGCGCGAAAGCCCCACAGCATCCACGGACCAAAGGCCCGCTTGCTGGTGCCCAGTGAGGGCGGCGCCAGGTGGAAGGTCAGCCGCGGCTTGCCTTCGAACTGCTCTGCCAGCTGGCGCAGGAACTCGGGTCGCGTCGACAGCCGCGCCACTTCGTATTCGTCCTTGTACGCCATCAGCTTGTGCAGGTTCTGGGCGACGGCGCGCGTCAGGCGTTCGGAACCCCACGCGGCGCTCTCCGCCGCGCGCACCCGCTGCACGAAGTCGAGATAGGAACGCGCATAGCGGGCGTCCTGGTACTGCGTCAAGTCCTGCGACAGCATGTCGATGACTCCAGCCAGCGGCTTGTTGACGACGAACTGCACGGGCTGCACCGGCGACACGCAGCGCTGCACCGCCGCCAGGTCCAAGGCGGCGCGCCGGCCCCAGGCGAAGGCCGCCTGGTTGGCGCGCACGGCAACCCCATTGATCTCGATCGCTTTCTGTAGCGCCTGCGACGACAGCGGCACCAGGCCCTTCTGGAAAGCGAAGCCGAGCATGAACAGGTTGGTCGCGATCGCGTCGCCGCACAGGCGCGTGGCCAGGCTCGTCGCGTCGAGGAACTCGGAATTGGCGCCGGCGGCTTCGGCGATGAGGCCGCGCACCTGTTCCGCCGGATAGGCCCAGTCGGGGTCCTGCGCGAAGTGGCCGGTCGGCTGCTCGAAGGTGTTGATCAGGGCGTGCGTGCGGCCTGGCCGCATCTTGGCGATGGCGTCCGGCGCGCCGGCGGTGAGCATGTCGCAACCCAGCACGACGTCGGCCTCGCCGGTGGGGATGCGCTGCGCGCGGAGCTTGCCGGCGTCGGCGGCCAGCCGCACGTGCGAGGTGACGGAGCCGTTCTTCTGCGACATGCCCGTCATGTCCAGGACCGACACGCCCTTGCCTTCCAAGTGGGCCGCCATGCCGATCAGCGCGCCCAGCGTGATGACGCCGGTGCCGCCGATGCCGGTGATCAGGATGTTGTGCGTGCCGGTGAGCGCCGGTAGCGCGGGCTCCGGCAGCGGCACGTCGCCAGCGGCAGGCGCCACGCCGGCCTGCTTGCGCGGCTGCACGCCTTCCACCGTCACGAAGCTGGGGCAGAAGCCCTGGATGCAGGACTCGTCGGCGTTGCAGGACGACTGGTCCACGCGCCGCTTCAAGCCGAAGTCCGTGGACTGCGGCAGAAGCGAAGTGCAGTTGGACTGCTCACCGCAATCGCCGCAGCCTTCGCAGACGCGCTCGTTGATCACCACGCGCCGCTTGGCCGCCGGGAACTCGCCCTTCTTGCGGCGGCGGCGCTTCTCCGCCGCGCAGACCTGGTCGTACAGCAGCACCGACACGCCCTGGTGTTCGCGCAGTTCCCGCTGCACCGCATCCATGTCCTTGCGTGGGTGGATCGTGAACTGCAGGCCGGGGCGGCCCATGGGCAAGGCGCTCGTGTCTTTCCAGCGCGAGACGTCTTCCGCCACCAGCGCGATGCGCTGCACGCCTTCGGCGGCGAGCTGGTGCGCGATGCGCGGCAGGCTGATCGGCCCATCCACCGGCTGGCCGCCGGTCATGGCGACCGCATCGTTGTAGAGGACTTTGTAAGTGATGTTGACGCCGGCCGCCACCGCCGCGCGGATCGCCATCGAACCCGAGTGGTAGTAGGTGCCGTCGCCGAGGTTGGCGAACACATGCTCGCGCTTGGAAAACCAGGCCTGCCCCAGCCAGGGCGCGCCTTCGCCGCCCATGTGCGTGGTGGTCTTGTTGTGCTCCGGGTAGATGGCCGTGGCCATCACGTGGCAGCCGATGCCCGCCAGCGCCAGGCTGCCCTCGGGCACCTTGGTGGAGGTGTTGTGCGGGCAGCCGGAGCAGTACCAGGCCGGCCGCGGCGGCGTGCCCACGGCCTTGCGCAGCACTTCGTCTTTCTCGTCCAGCAGGCGCAGCCGCTCGCGGATCTGTTCGCTTTCGTGGAAGCGCGCCAGCCGCGCCGCGATGACGCGGGCCACCTGCGCCACCGAGAAGTCCGCGGTGGCGGGCAGCAACCAGTTGCCGCGCGGGTGGCAACCCCATTCGCCGGTCTCGTCGAACTTGCCGATCACGCGCGGCCGCACGTCTTCGCGCCAGTTGTACAGGTGTTCCTTCAGCTGGTATTCGACGATCTGGCGCTTCTCCTCGATGACGAGGATCTCCTCCAGGCCGTCGGCGAACTCGCGCACCGAGTCCGGCTCCAGCGGCCAGGGCATGGCCACCTTGAACAGGCGGATGCCGATGCGGCCGGCCGCCTCTTCATCCAGGCCCAGGCCTTCCAGCGCTTCCAGCACGTCGCGGTAGGACTTGCCCGAGGCGACGATGCCCAGCTTGGGCTGCGCGGAATCGATCGTGATGCGGTTCAGGCGGTTGGCGCGCGCATAGGCGATGGCTGCATAGATCTTGTGGTCCTGCATCAGCGCTTCCTGCTTGCGCGCCTGCACGCCCAGCGTGTCGGTGGACAGGCGCGCATGGAAGCCGCCGCCGGGAACGGCCACGTCTTCCGGAAGCTTGATCTCGATGTCCGGGTCCGCGGGAATGGAGGACGAGGATTCCACGGTGTCGGCCAGCGCCTTGAAGCCCACGGGCAGCCCGGCGAAGCGCGACATCGCGAAGCCGTGCAGGCCCAGCTCCAGGTATTCGTCCACGCTCTGCGGATAGAGCATCGGGATCATCGACGCCGCGAAGATATGGTCGCTCTGGTTCGGTAAGGTGGACGAATACGCGCCGTGGTCGTCGCCCGCCACCAGCAACACGCCGCCGCGCGGCGCGGTGCCCGCGTGGGCCATGTGCTTGAAGACGTCGCCGCAGCGGTCGACGCCGGGGCCCTTGCCGTACCACATGGCGAACACGCCGTCGTAGTCGCTGCCACCGGTGAGGTGGACCTGCTGCGTGCCCCACACCGCGGTGGCAGCCAGTTCCTCGTTGACGCCGGGAAGGAACTTGACCTCATGTTCCTTCAGCAGCTTCTCGGCCTTCCAGAAGGCCTCATCCAGGCCGCCCAGCGGCGAGCCGCGGTAGCCGGAGACGAAGCCCGCGGTGCGCAGGCCCTGGGACGCGTCGCGGCGCTGTTGCACGAGCATGAGGCGCACGAGCGCCTGGATGCCGCTGAGGTAGATCCGCCCGGACGTGGCGGTGTATTTGTCGTCCAGAGAGACATCGAGCATGGGCGATTCCGGTGGGAGCCGTCGGGGAACGCGGCCTGCCCGGGGTGCTGGGCGGGCCGCGCTTGCGCGCACGCCCGGATAGGGCGCGCGTCGCGAGGGAAAGGCGCGATTGGAAGGCGGGTTCAGGCGGAGGCGGGCACCTCGCCTTCATCCCGGTACCACTCGGTGTCGGACAGCATCAGCTCGTGGTGGCCGCGTCCGGCGGGGATCATCGGGTAGCAGTTTTCCAGCTGCACCACGTGCACGTCCAGGAAGAACGGGCCGGGGTAGGCCAGGCAGGCGTCGAGCGCCGCGCCCAGTTCAGCGGGGTCGGTGACGCGCGCCGCGCCCCAGCCGAAGGCCTTGGCCAGCGCGACGAAGTCGGGCAGCGCGGCGTTCCAGCTGTGGCTGATGCGGTTGCCGTGGTTCAACTGCTGCCACTGGCGCACCATGCCCATGTAGCTGTTGTTCGAGAGAACCAGCTTCACCGGCGTCTGGTGCTGTGTCGCGGTGGACAGCTCCTGGATGTTCATCAGCACCGAGGCGTCGCCGCTCACGCACACCACGGTCTTGTCCGGGTGCGCAACCTGCGCGCCGATGGCGGCGGGCAGGCCGTAGCCCATGGTGCCGGCGCCGCCGGAGGTGAGCCAGCGGCGCGGCTGCTCGAAGCGCAGGTACTGCGCGGACCACATCTGGTGCTGGCCGACGTCGGTGGCGACGATGGCGTCGCGGCCTTCCAGGCGCTGCTGCAGCTGCGACAGCAGGCGCTGCGGCAGGATCTGCGTTGCATGGGGCTCGAAGTCCAGGCAGCGGCTGGCGCGCCAGTGCGTGATGCGCTTCCACCAGGCGTCCAGGCGCGAAGCCTCCGGCTGCGCGGGCAGCGCTTCGAGCAGCTTGCGCAGCACGGCGCCGCAATCGCCCACCAATGCGGCGTCGACCTGGATCACCTTGTTGATGTTTTCCGGCGCGATGTCGATGTGGATCTTGCGGGCGCCGGGCGCGAACTCCGACAGCTTGCCGGTGATGCGGTCGTCGAAGCGGGCGCCGACGCAGACGATCAGGTCCGCGTGGTGCATCGCCAGGTTCGCCTCCACGGTGCCGTGCATGCCCAGCATGCCCAGGAAGTGCGGGTCGGAGGCGGGCAGGGCGCCCAGGCCCATCAGGGTCAGCGTGGTCGGCAGGTTCCAGGCGCGGGCGAGCGCAGTGAAGGCGGCGCAAGCGTCGGGGCCCGAGTTGACCAGGCCACCGCCGCCGTAAAGCACAGGGCGGCGCGCGGTGCCCAGGAGGTCGGCGGCGCGCTGGAGGTCGTCCAGCGACAGCGTCGTCACCGCGGCGGCGGGCGCTTTTGGCGCCGGCGCCGGCGGCACGACCGCGACCCGTTCCAGTTGCACGTCCTTGGGCACGTCGATCAGCACCGGGCCGGGGCGGCCCGTGGCTGCGATGTGCAGCGCCTTGCGCACGGCCTCTTCGACTTCGGCCGCCGAACGCACCTGGTGGTTCCACTTGGTCACCGGCCGCGACATGCCGAGGGCGTCGCATTCCTGGAAAGCCTGGGTGCCGATCACGCCGGTGGCCACCTGGCCGCTGATGCAGACGACCGGGATGGAATCGCTGATGGCGTCCAGCAAGCCGGTCATGGTGTTGCTGACGCCGGGACCGGAGGTCACCAGCACCACGCCGACGCGGCCGGTGGTGCGCGCATAGCCTTCGGCCGCATGCACGGCGGCCTGCTCGTGCCGCACCAGGATATGCCGCAGCTGCGGGCGGGCATGCAGCGCGTCGTACAGGGGCAGGGCGGCGCCGCCCGGGTAGCCGAAGATCGTGTCGATGCCACAGGCCAGCAGGGTGTCCAGCAGGATTTCGGCGCCGTTGGCTTCGAGCACGGCGGACGGGGCGGTGGTGGCGAGGGTCTCCATGGGCATCCATTCTTCGCGGCTTGCCGCCGAAAAGGCGTCTGATTTCGGGGCCTGCCCTGGACAAGGTCCGAAGAGTTTTCGGAGAATGGCGGAATCCACCGTTGAATTACCGCATGAAGCGCAACAAGCCCCTCCTGGACACGCCCGAAGAAACCCCGTCGGTCAGCTTCGACAAGTTCGACCTCGCCATCCTGCGCGAGCTGCTGGCGGACTCGCGCCGCACCCTGCAGGAGATCAGTGCCGCCGTAAAACTTTCGCCCACCACCTGCTGGGGGCGCATCAAGCGGCTGGAAAGCGAAGGCGTCATCAAGCAGTACACGGTGCTCGTGGACCGCGGCCGGCTGGGCTACAAGGACACGGTGCTGGTGCAGGTCACGCTGGAAAGCCACACCGACGAAACGCTGTACCAGTTCGGCCGCACGCTGGCGGCCATTCCCGAGGTGATGGAGGCCTACCTGGTCTCGGGCGATTACGACTATCTCATTCGCATCGCGGTGAAGGACACGCGCGACTACGAAAGGCTGCTGCGAGAAAAGTTGTACAAGATCCCCGGCATCCGCCACAGCAAGTCCAGCTTCGTGCTGCGGGTGTTGAAGGACACGCTCGCGCCGCCGGTGTAAAACATCCCGTCACAAGCATGTCATGACGTGCTGCGACAGTGGCCTGGCAGTAAGCAGTAAGCGCCCCCATCATGGCGGACCAACACATCGCCAGCCGATTCGATCGCAACATCAACGTCCTCGTCCTGCGCGTCATGGCGCTGGGCGGCCTCGTCGAAAAGCAGGCGCGCGACGCCACCCGCGCGCTGATGGCGGTCGATGTGCCCGGCGCGCAGGAGGTGCTGGCCACGGAGTGGCTGGTCGACCGCCTGGAGGTGGAGATCGACCGCGACCTGTCCTCCGCCTGCGGACGCCGCCAGCCGAAGGCCTCCGAGCTGCGCCTGCTCACCGCCATGGCCCGGGCCACCAGCCACCTCGAACGCGCCGGCGACGAGGCCGAGCGCATCGCCCGCGCCGTGCAGTCCATCGCCCGCCACCCGACGGAGCTGGCCAACCTGCTGCCCGCCGACCTGGAAACCGCCGCGACCCTGGCCGCTTCGCAACTGCGCCGCGCGCTGGACGCGCTGGTGCGGCTGGACACGGCCGACGCGCTGGCCGTGATCGCGGACGACCGCATGCTCGACCGCGAGTTCGCCCGCTGCCTGGCGACGCTCGCGACGCGCATGGCCCTCCGGCCCCGGTCGGTGGCGCCCGGGGTGGACCTGGTGATGGCGGCCAAGGCCATCGAGCGCATCGGCCACCACGCCCGGAACATCGCCGAGTGCATCATCTACATCGTCCAGGGCGCCGAGATGCGCCACGGGACTGTCACGGAACCGACATGTCGGGCGGATAAGCTGGGAGCAGACGCCACAGTCCGCCATGAACGCCATCAAGACCGCACGCCAGTTCATCGAGAGCCAACCTGAGCACGCCGACGCCGCGGCGCTGTCCGCGCTGGTGCTGGCGCTGGAAACCGAGGTGGAGTTCCCGCTGCGCCGCCTGTACGACCTGCAGCTGGAGAACTTCGAGCTCGCGCTCGAGATCCTGAGCGAATGGCGCCTGGACCGCTACTACAAGGGCAAGGCCAAGCTGTTCTCCGTCTCCATGCAGCTGCAGGAACAGCAGGGCGAGGGCGCGCCGCAAGCCTAGCGCGCCTGCGCACAATGGGGGCATGATGTGCTCCCTGCCCGGATGGCTTGCTGCCGCACTGCTTTGCGCGGGCTTCAGTTCGCCCTCTGTCGCCGCTTCCGCCTGTGCGGCCACCGCGCGCCACGCCCCCACCGATCCGCGCCTGCAAGCCGCCGTCGCCGAAGCGCGCCGCCAGCACCAGCTGTTCGGCGGCCAGGCGATAGCGCGCGATGGCGGCATGTACCGCGTCGGCCACTACGAGGCCGAGTGGGACCGGGCTCCCGGCGAATCCATGGCCACCTGGCAGCGGGTGGCGGCGTTCTGGCAATCGCTGTCCGACGCCGACCCGCCGGACCTCATCACCAGTGCCGGGCTGGTGGCGCGTTCGGAAGCGCTGCGCGCCGTCCCCGAAGCAAGCGTCGCCATCCGCGAATCCCTGCTGCGCGCCGCCATCGTCGACACGCCCTGGTCCGCCGCGTTCATCAGCCATGTGATGAAGACGGCGGGCTTCGCGCGCACCGAGTTCGCGTTCTCGGACAGCCATGCCGACTACGTGCAGGCGGCTTTCGCGGCCGGGGCTGAAGAAGCAGCGGGCCGTCCTGCCAGCTACGCCTTCCGCGCCTGCGATGTCACCACCACGACGCCACGCGCGGGCGACCTGCTTTGCGCGACGCGCGCCAACACGGCGGACGTCAAGCGCTTCGACGCCCTGGCCGCCGCGCTGGCAGCGCGTGCGCCGGGCCAGCCCTTCCCGATGCACTGCGACCTGGTCGTCCGCTCCGACGCAGGCGGCGACGCCAAGGTCGAGACGATCGGCGGCAACGTGATCCAGTCCGTGACCTTGTCGCGGATGACCTTGAACGCGAACAAGGTGCTGGGCGCGGCCTACTTCACGCGCCCGGGGCCGCAACGCGAACACCTCGGCCGCCGGCCCTGGGTGGTGGTGCTGCAAGCGCGGCAGTAACGGCGCGTCGTCATCGGACTGTCACGGACCCGTCATAGGGTGGCTGGAAATCCCAGCACCCCGGAGGGCAGGCCCATGAACACCAGTACCGTCGCTGCGCTGCCGCAGCGCGCCGGCTCCGCGCCGCACCTGGACGGCAAGACCAGCGTGGTGACGATCGTCGCCTTCCTGTTCCTGCTGGCCATCGGCCTGTTCTACACGGCGTACAGCCTGTTCGGCGACGTCAGCGAGGCGCCGCCGGCGAGCAGCACCTGGCTGCCCTACATCCTGCTCGGCGTGGCCTTGCTGATCGCCCTGGGCTTCGAGTTCGTCAATGGCTTCCACGACACCGCCAACGCGGTCGCCACCGTCATCTACACCCACTCGCTGGCGCCGAATTTCGCCGTGGTGTGGTCCGGCTTCTTCAACTTCCTGGGCGTGATGGTCTCCAGCGGCGCGGTGGCCTTCGGCATCATCTCGCTGCTGCCGGTGGAGCTGATCCTGCAGGTCGGCTCCAGCGCCGGCTTCGCGATGGTGTTCGCGCTGCTGATCGCGGCGATCCTGTGGAACCTGGGCACCTGGTGGCTGGGCCTGCCGGCTTCGTCGTCGCACACGCTGATCGGCTCGATCATCGGCGTGGGCATCGCCAATGCGCTCATGCACGGACGGGACGGCACCAGCGGCGTCGACTGGTCGCAGGCCCTCAAGGTCGGCTATTCGCTGCTGCTGTCGCCCGTGGTGGGCTTCGCCTGCGCGGCGCTGCTGTTCCTGGCGCTCAAGGCGCTGGTGAAGAACAAGGAGCTCTACGAAGCACCCAAGGGCAACGCGCCACCGCCGTTGTGGATCCGCGCGCTGCTGATCCTGACCTGCACCGGCGTGTCCTTCGCGCATGGCTCCAACGACGGCCAGAAGGGCATGGGCCTGATCATGCTGATCCTGGTCGGCACCGTGCCGACGGCTTACGCGCTGAACCGGGCGATGCCGGTCGACGAGATGATTCCCTTCGCCGCGATGGCGCAGGCCACGCAGCAGTCGCTGCGCAAGGACGCGCTGGTGGCGGCGCCGGCCGACCCGCGCGCCGCCCTGTCCGAGTACGTGCGCACCCGGCAGCTGCAGCCGCAGGTGGTGCCGGCGCTGGCCGTCGTGGTGGGGAACATCGGCGAGCAGATCCGGCAATACGGCGCGCTGAACAAGCTGCCGACCGAAGCGGTTGCCAACGTGCGCAACGACATGTACATCGCCTCGGAGGCGATCCGCTTCCTGGAAAAGGAGCCCGCCGCCGGCCTGTCGGCGGAGTCGAAATCCAACCTCAAGGCCTTCCGCCGGCTGATGGACGACGCGACCAAGTTCATCCCCCTCTGGGTCAAGGTCGCTGTGGCCATTGCGCTGGGCTTGGGGACCATGGTGGGCTGGAGGCGCATCGTCGTCACCGTCGGCGAGCGGATCGGCAAGACGCACCTCACCTATGGCCAGGGCGCGTCGGCGGAGCTGGTGGCGATGCTGACGATCGGTGCCGCCGACGTCTACGGCCTGCCGGTCTCGACGACGCACGTGCTCTCGTCTGGCGTCGCCGGGACGATGGCTGCGAACAAGTCGGGCCTGCAGATGGCGACGGTCCGCAACCTGCTGATGGCCTGGGTGCTGACCCTGCCGGCGGCTATCCTGCTGTCGGGCGCACTCTACTGGCTGTTCCGGCAGCTGTTCTGAGCCGCGGGCGGCCGCGCCACAATGGCGGCATGCCGCGCCGCCCCGTCAACGTCCATTCCGCCTACCACGCCCACGTCTATTTCGATGCCGCCACCGTCGCCCAGGCGCGCGCCTTGTGCGAAGAGGCGGGCCGCCTGTTCCATGTGGCGGTGGGCCGCGTGCACGAGAAGCTGGTGGGGCCGCACCCGCGCTGGAGCTGCCAGCTGGCCTTCTCGGCGGCCGAATTCGACCGCATCGTACCCTGGCTCGACGAGCACCGCGGCGGCCTCGACGTCTTCGTGCACGGCCTGAGCGGCGACGCACTCAAGGACCACACGGACTTCGCGTACTGGCTGGGCCAGGACTGGCCGCTGGACCTGCGGCAGTTCCAGCGGGGCTGATGTCGAGAAACGCCGCCCTCGTGCGTCGTGGAGATGAACGACCCACGGAGACCCCATGAGAAAGCTCATCGCATCCACTTTTGTGTCCCTCGACGGCATCATGCAGGCGCCGGGCGGCCCGCAGGAGGACCCCAGCGGAGGCTTCGCCAGCGGTGGCTGGACCTTCCCCTACTGGGACGACAGCATGGGCCGCGACATGAAGGGCTTCGACGGCAAGGACCGCGAACTGCTGCTCGGCCGCCGGACCTACGAGATCTTCGAGGCCTACTGGCCCTACCAGCCGGCCGACAACCCGATCGCGCGCAACCTCAATGCGGCGCGCAAGCACGTGGCTTCGCGTACCCTGAAAAAGCTGGACTGGAACAACTCCGCGCTGCTGCAAGGCGACGTGGCCACCGCCGTCGCCGCGCTGAAGGCGCAGGACGGGCAGGACCTGCAGATCATCGGCAGCGGCAACCTGGTGCAGTCGCTGTGGGCCGCGGGGCTGGTCGACGAATACAACGTGTGGACCTTTCCGGTCGTGCTCGGGCGCGGCAAGCGGCTGTTCGAGGCGGATGCGAAGCCAGGGGCGCTGCGGCTGCTCGGCTCGGAGACTTCGGCGCGCGGTGTCGTGATGAGCACTTACGTGCCTGCCGGCGAAATCCCGCCTGGCTCCCACGTGCAGGACGAGCCGAGCGAGAAGGAGATCGCCAGGCGCAAGAAGCTGGCGCGCGAGGCGGGCTGAGGCCCGTCAGAGCTTGCGCATCGCCACCGCCAGCCGCTTGATGCCCAGCTCGATCTCCCCCGGATCGAGCAAGGCATAACCCAGGACCAGGCCGGCTGGCCGCTTGGCCGCCGTAGCCCGCTGCGGCAGGTAGAGCGCGCCCAGCGGATACACCAGCACCCGTTCGCGCCGGGCCGCGGCCACGAGTTCGGCCTCGCGTGACGCGGGCAGCTGGTCGGCCCAGGCGACCAGGTGCAGGCCGCTGGCTGCGCCTTCCACCGTGAGCTGGCCGGCGAGATGGCGGTCGATCGCCTGCAGCAGCGCCGTGCGGCGCGCGTCCTGCGCTCGCCGCACGCGGCGCACGTGCCGCTCGTATGTGCCTTCTTCCAGCAGCAGGGCCAGCGTGCGTTGCGCATGCGAGGACGAGTGGCGGTCAGCCAGCCGCTTGGCGGATGCGAAGGCCTCGGCCACGCGCTGCGGCACCACCATGTAGCCAAGCCGCAATTCGGGCGACAAGGTCTTGGAGAAGGTTCCGATGTAGATGACGGAGCCCGCGTCGTCCAGGGACTGCAGCGACGCCTCGGGGCGCACGGCGTAGCGGTATTCGCTGTCGTAGTCGTCCTCGAGGATCCACGCTCCCGTCTTCGCCGCCCATTGCAGCAGCGCCTGGCGCCGCGGCATGGCCAGGAAGGCGCCCAGTGGGAACTGGTGCGTCGGGGTCACGTAGGCCAGCGCGGCCTGGCGCACGCGGGCGAGATCGTCGGTGCGCAACCCGTGCCGGTCGACGGCGATGCCGTGCAGGCGCGCGCCCTGCGCGGTGAACACGTGGTGCGCCATGCGGTAGCCCGGGTCTTCGACCACCACCTTGTCGCCTGGGTCGACCAGCAGGCGCGCGCACAGGTCCAGCGCCTGCTGCGAGCCATTGACGACCAGCAACTGCTCGACGCTGCAGGAGATGCCGCGGGCACGAGCCAGGTAGGCCTGCAGTGCGCGGCGCAGGCCCGGGTCGCCGCGCGGATCCGCGTACGCCAGCCGGGCCGGGCGCTCGCGCTCCACCTGGCGCGAGGCTTTCATCCACGCGAGCGTCGGGAAGTCGGCGCCGGCCAGCGGGCCGTACAGGAAGTCGATGGCGCCCGCGGGGGCCGGCTGCGGCTGTGCGAGCTCCAGCGCCGCGACGCGTTGGCCGAAGGCGGACAGGCGGGACGCGGCGGCTTTCCCGATGCGCCTCGCCGCGTTCGGGACGAGTGCCGGCCCGGCCCCGAAGGCGACCCGGCTCGCCGCCCCCGGCCGCGTCTCGAGGAAGCCTTCGGCCGCGAGCTGCTCGTGGACGGCGGTGACCGTGGTCCGCGACAGGCCGCGCTCGGCCGCGCTGGCGCGCGTCGACGCAAGCGCCGTGCCGGCGGCATAGGTTCCGTCGAGGATGCGGGCCTTGACCTCCTCGTACAGGGCCTGGCCACGGCCGCGGGGTCGGGAAACTGGCACAGCGAAATGGGCGGAAACTGGACGTTTTCATCATGCCACGCCCGGGCCATACTCGCGCCATGTACCAGCCGGCAGCCTTCGCGGAAACGCGCACCGAGGAACTCCACCGCATCCTGCGCGAGCACCCGCTCGGCGCGCTCGTGACGCACACGGAGCAGGGCTTCGATGCGAACCACATTCCCTTCGAGCTCGATGCGGCGCGCGGGGCGCACGGCACGCTGCAGGGCCACGTGGCACGCGCCAATCCCGTCTGGACCGGTGCGGCCGATGGCGCGCAGGTGCTGGTGATCTTTCGCGGGCCGCAGGGCTACATCTCGCCGAACTGGTACCCGAGCAAGCAGGAGACGCACCGGCACGTGCCCACCTGGAACTACGAGGTGGTGCATGCCCATGGGCGGCTGCGGATCCTGGACGACGAGAAGTTCGTGCGCGGCATCGTGGCGCGCCTCACGCGGCGGCACGAAGCCAGCCTGGCCAGGCCCTGGAAGATGGGCGATGCGCCCGCCGACTACCTCGACCAGATGGTGGGCATGATCGTCGGCATCGAAGTGGAGATCACGCGGCTGGAAGGCAAGCGCAAGCTGGGGCAGAACCGCGAGCCGCGCGACCTGCAAGGCGCCGTGGCGGGACTGCAGGAGCGCGGGCAGGCGGAACTGGCTGCGGCGATGGCCGGAGCGAGCAAGGGAGACTGAACGGCCGGATTCCAGTTGTTACGCGCGACCTTGACCGGCCGGCAAGCTGTTGCCAAAGTCGGCCCAGGAGGTGAAGTCATGACTGCTGCTTCCACCTACTCCGCGCGTAGCCCGGAGGACTACCTGAAGACGCGGCTCGATTACAAGACCGACGTCTACACGCGCAAGGGCGACCGCTATCGCAAGTCCTACCTGGCGATGAGCTCGCTGGCCGCGGTCGCCGGCGCCACCGTTCCCGTGCTGATCAACCTGAGCAACGTGCCCACGATCGTCCCCACGCTCCTGAGCCTGCTCGTCACCGTGCTGGTGACGCTGGAAGGCGTCTTCCACTTCCGCGAGCACTGGAAGAACTACGACCTGATGAAATCCTTCCTGCGCCAGGAGTCCTGCCTGTACCAGGCGAACGCCGGCCCTTACCGCAACAAGGCGCAGGCCGACAGCTTCGTGCTGCTGGTGGAGCGGGTGGAAGACGCCATCGCCAAGGAGCGTGCCCAGACGATCGAGATGCGCACCTCGCGCTGGGAGGAGCCGGCGGCGAACAGCGCCGCACCCGCGAAACCGCAGCCGGCACCGCTGGCCACGGCTGCGGGATCGGCCGTCTAGCCGCGCGGCGGCATGCCGGCGCCCGGCCGGCCGCCTTCCGGCGGCGCCAGCAGCAGGCGCGGCAGCACTTCGTCGGCCACCTGCTTCTGCTTGTCATCGAGTTTCCCAAGCAGTTCGCGCAGGGCGTCGGCGAGGTCTTCGCTGCGCGCGTAGCGGTCCTTCGCGCCGGTGAGCTGCAGTTGCATCGCTTGCTGAGCGGTGAGCTGCACGTCGTCACCGGGTCGCGGCGCGCCGTGCGCGTGCACTGCCATCAAGGCGCCGTAGAAGCGCTCCCAGGCCGGCGCTTGCTCGCGCGAGATCAGCAGCCGCAGCCGCGCCTGCAGCAGCTGGTTGGTGAGCATCTCGATCGGCGAGGCCGGCGGCGGGCCACTTCGGCCCGCTTCGGGGCCACCCTGGTGCGGACCGCCGCGCATGCCCGGCATGCCGCCGGGGCCCATCTGCGCCGCGGCGGAGAGTGACAGGAACAGGATGAGCGCGCCACCGCTGAGGCGCGCAAGGCGGGGGATATTCTTCTTCATGGCCGCCAGCATGGGCGGCCATCTGGGAGGGATCGTGGAGAAAGGGCCGCGGCCTTACATCGCCGTGCTCATCGACCACATGCCCGTGGCATAACTGAAGCTTTCCTCCGGGCTCGGCTCATCGGGCCGGACCCAGATGCGCACCCATTGCACGACGCCGCCCTGGTCGTCGTGGTGCGTGAACGTGTAGACCAGCGTCGGCTCGTTCAGCACCAGCTTGAGCTGGCGCGCGACATGTGGCGGGGCGATGCTGGCGCTCACGCGCCGCGTGAGGCGCGAGAACTGCACGCCATGCTCGCGCAGCAGCTGCGTCATCGGGTACTTCTGCAGTTCGGCCAGCGTCAGCTGCTCGCCCACGTCCACGCGCTGGGCGTTGAGCGTCACGCTGTGCGGCCGCCCCTTGAAGCTGCGCAGCCGGCTGCAAAGCCACAGGCGCGCACCCGCCGGCATGCCGAAGGCTTCGCAGGCTTCGACCGGCGCCACGCCGACGCCACGCGACAGCACGCGGTAGGTGAAGGCGCGCGGGGCGCCGATGGTCGTCTGGATGATCGCCGGGACCGTGCCGCGGCGCGCCACTTCGGGGCCGCGCAGCACGCGGGTGCGCTTGCCGCGCGAGCGCTCGATGAAGCCGTCCTCGACCAGGCGCGCCAGCGCCTTCCGCGACGTGATCACGCTGACGCCGAACTGCCGGGCGAGCTCCGCTTCCCCCGGGAAATCGTCGCGGCCGATCCAGCCGCCGTCCAGGATTTCCGCGCGCAGGTGCAGGTAGATCTGGTGGTAGAGCGGAACGTCCGAGGCCACGACGGCGTGGGTTTCTGGGGTCGTCTTCGCCATGTCCCGCATCTTGCCACAGGGCGGCTTGGCAGCACCGTGCCAAATGCTATAAACTCATATGAACATAAGTAGTTGAAGGTGGTGCCGTGGAGACCGGAAGCGTTCATGAGTTGCTGGTGGAGCCGCATGCGCTGGGCGGGCAGGGCGGCGTGCTGGCGGCGCACGCCGCCCGTGGCGGCGCGCGCATCGGGGCCTGGTCCACCGAGTACGGGCCGCTGAACCGCGTCGTCAGCCTGTGGGCCGCTCCCGCTGACCCGCGGCCGGAAGAAGAAGCCGCAGCCGACGACTGGCTGCATCCGCGTTCGCTCGCGCGCCGCCTGCAGGTGCGCCGCGCCGTGCGGCCCGAGCTCCTGTCCGCCCCGTGCCTGGAACTGCGCATGTATGCCGCGCGACCCGGGCAGTGCGACGACTTCCTC
Source organism: Ramlibacter agri (assembly GCF_012927085.1). Taxonomy (NCBI): domain Bacteria; kingdom Pseudomonadati; phylum Pseudomonadota; class Betaproteobacteria; order Burkholderiales; family Comamonadaceae; genus Ramlibacter; species Ramlibacter agri. The sequence goes on from NZ_JABBFX010000003.1 coordinate 571,952, forward strand.
GCGGCGCTGCTGCAGGCGCTGCCCTTCCGCGAACGCTACTCGCCCTGTGCCGCGGTCTGGAAATCGAGCGAGCGGGACGTCGAGATCGCCGTGCACCTGTGGGCCTACGAAAACCTGCAGCAGCGCATGGCGGCCCGCAGCGCGGCGATGCAAGACCCGGACTGGTCCGCGTACCGCGCCTCGATCCGCCCGATGCTGGCGAGCCTGCAGGCCTGGCTGTTGCTGCCGCTGGCGAAGGAAGTCCGGTGAAGCCGGTCATCGATTGCGACGTGGCCGTGTTCGGCAGCGGGGCCGCGGGACTCGGCGCCGCGCTGGTGGCCGCGTGCGAAGGCCTGAAGGTCTGCGTCTTCGAGAAGGCGGACGCGCTGGGCGGCACGACTGCCACGTCCGGCGGCGCGGCCTGGATTCCCGGGAACAGCGCGGCACGGGCCGCCGGCGCGCCGGACTCGGTCGAGGATGCCCGCTGCCTGCTGCAAGATGAACTCGGCGCCAGCTGGCGGGCCGACCTGGTCGATGCCTATCTCGCCTCGGGCGCCGAGGCCGTGGACTACCTCGCCGAGCGCACGGACGTCCGCTTCGAGATCCTGCCGAGCCCGGACTATGTGAGCGACAAGCGCGGCGCTTCCCTGAAGGGCCGCGCGCTGGCGCCGCTGCCCTTCGACGGCCGGCTGCTGGGACGCGACTTCGCGCTGGTGCGCGCGCCGCGCCCGGCCTTCATGATCCTCGGCGGGCTGATGATCGGCCGCCGCGAGATCCCGATGTTCCTGCGGCCGCTGGCGTCGTGGAAGTCCTTCGCGCACGTCACGCGCACGCTGGCGCGCTACGCGGCGGACCGCCTGCGCTTTTCCCGCGGCACTCGCCTGCTCATGGGCAACGCGCTGGTCGCGCGTGCGCTGCATTCGGCGCTGCGCCTGGGCGTCGTCTTCCATACGAAGGCCGCCCTCGTCTCCTTGCAGCGTGAAGGCCAGCGCGTCACGGGCGCCACCGTGCGCCTGGACGGCGCCGAGGTCCGCGTCCGCGCCGCGCGCGCCGTGGTGCTGGCCACCGGCGGCTTCCCGCATGGCGCGCGCCTGCGCGATGCCCATTCCCCGAAGCATCCGCACCACCATTCGCTGGCGGCGCCGGAAAGCACCGGCGATGCGGCGGAGGCCGCGCTCGCCATCGGGGCCGTGATCGACGATCGCCTCGAAAGCCCGGGCTTCTGGACGCCTGCTTCGCGGGTGGTCGACGCGAAGGGGCGCGAAACCCTGTTCCCCTACGGCCACATGGACCGCGGCAAGCCGGGCGCGATCATCGTGGACCGCAATGGCCGCCGCTTCGTCAACGAAGCGGACTCGTACCACCACGTCGTGCTGGCGATGTTCGAGCGCCGGAAGTTCGCGCCGCACGACGCCGCCTTCATCGTCTGCGACAGCGATTTCATCCGCAAGTACGGCCTGGGTCTGGCCAAGCCGGCGCCGTTCCCGGTCTGGCAGCACGTGCGCAGCGGCTACCTCCGGCGCGGGGCGACCGTACGCGAACTGGCCGTGGAGATCGGCGTCGATGCCGCGGGTCTGGAAGCCGAGGTCGCCCGCCACAACGCGTTTGCCGCGAGCGGGAACGACTCGGATTTCCGCAAGGGATCGACCGCGTTCAACCGCTACAACGGTGACCCGGCCGTCCAGCCGAACCCGTGCCTTGCGCCGATCGCACGCGGGCCGTTCTACGCGATGGAGATCCTGCCGTGCACGATAGCCATCGCCGCCGGCCTCAAGACCGATGCCGATGCGCGCGTCGTCGATGCCAGCGGCAACCCGATTCCCGGCCTCTATGCCTGCGGAAACGACATGGCCTCGTTCACGCGAGGCGCCTACCCCGGGCCGGGCATCACCATCGGGCCCGCACTCGTCTTTGCCTACCGTGCCATGCAGCACGCACGAAGGAACCCAGCATGAATGAATCAAGACTCCTGGAAGGCCGCGCCGCGGTCGTCAGCGGCGCCGGCCAGGGCCTCGGCGAGGCTTTCGCCCGCGCGCTGTCCGGCGCCGGCGCGCGCGTCGCCATCCTCGACCTGGATGCCGCGCACGCCGACCAGGTGGCGCGCTCGATCCGCGAACAAGGCGGTGAAGCGATCGCGCTGGCCTGCGACGTGCGAGATGTCGAAAGCTGCGGCGCCGCCGCCCGCCAGGTGAAGGCGGCGCTGGGCGACGTGTCCGTCCTCGTGAACAACGCCGGTGTCTCCACCCGTGCCCAACTGGCGGACCCCAACTTCAACGACGAGATCGACCGCGTGATGGCGGTCAACCTCAAGGGCGTCCTCAACCTGACGCGCGCCTTCGTTCCGCAGCTGGAGGCCAGCCGCGGCAGCGTCGTCAACATCGCGTCGATTGCTTCGCTGCTCGCGTCGTTCGCCAGCATTCCCTACGCGGCCTCCAAGGGCGCCGTGGCGCAGGCGACGAAGTTCCTGGCCCGCGACCTCGCGGCTGCGGGCGTGCGCGTCAACGCGCTGGCGCCCGGCTTCGTCGTGACGCCGCTCACGGCGGACCTGCAAGGGCCCGGCTCGCGCGCCGAAAAGGTCACGCAGCGCACCTTGCTGAAGCGCGTCGCCCACCCGGACGACCTGACGGGTCCGCTGCTTTTCCTGGCGTCCGACCTGTCCAAGTACATCACCGGCCTGGTGCTGCCCGTCGACGGCGGCTACTCGGCGAACTGAAACCAGCGAGACCTCCAGCATGCCAAGCAACAGCAACCATCCCCTCATCCTGCGCGGGCTGCACCACGTCGCCTACCGCTGCCGCGACGCCGTCGAGACGCACGAGTTCTACACGAACGTGCTCGGCCTCGAGTACGCGCACAGCGTGAAGACGGACACCTACAAGGGCCAGCGCTGCCCCTACATCCACATCTTCTTCAAGATGGCCGATGGCAGCTACATCGCCTTCTTCGAGTTGCCGGAAGAAGCCGAGATGGGCTTCGATGCGAACACGCCGCGCTGGGTGCAGCACCTGTCGCTGCGGGTGGACGACGAAGCCGCGCTGCAGGAAGCCAGGAAGCGCCTGGAAGCGCGCGGCATCGAGGTGGACGGCCCGCGCACCGGCCACACCGTGCGCGCGCTGTATTTCTACGACCCCAGCGGCAACCGGATGGAATTGGCCGTGCCGCTGACGCTGGATGACGCCGCTTGCGCCAAGCGGGCCGTGGAGGACCTGGAGGCCTGGAAGCAGGAACGCGACGCCTACCTCGCGCGCCGTCCCAAGGGTGCGGCATGAGCGGAGTTCGAGAGACAGCCCGCGAAGAGGGCGGACTGGTCGCGCTGGACACGACGCCCGGGGCCTACATGGAAAGCCAGAGCGGCCTGCAGCGCGGCCGGCCGCGCATCTATTGCCGCTACGCCCCGCCCAAGGGCGGTGGCCGCGATCTTGCCTTCATCGTCTTCCACCCAACGAGCAATTTCCACGGCCATTACCTGGTCGAGCCGCTGTCCCGGCTGGGCGCAGGCGTGCTGGCGCTGAACACGCGCTACGTGGGCAACGACTCGATGCTGATCATGGAGCGCGCGATCCAGGACGTCGGTGCCGGCATGCGCTTCCTGCGCGAGCAGGGCTACAAGCGCATCATCATGATCGGCAATTCGGGCGGCGGCTCGCTGGCTGCCTTTTACCAGGAGCAGGCGACGCGCGTGACCGTGACGAGCACGCCGGATGGCCGGCCCTTCGACATGGCGAGCGACCCGCTGCATCCCGCCGATGCGCTGGCGCTCGTCGCCGCACATCCGGGCCGGGCCTCGCAACTGCTTGCCAAGATCGACCCCAGCGTGCTGGATGAGTCGGATGCGCCGGCGATCGACGCTTCGCTGGACATGTTCGACCCGCGGCACGGGCCGGCGTACTCGCCCGAGTTCGTCGCCCGCTTCCGCGCCGCGCAGGCGCGCCGGCTGGACCGAATCACCGACTGGGTGGTGCAGCGATTGCAGGACCTGGACCGGACCCGGCATGCGGACGTGGCCGACGACGCTTTCGTCATCCGCCGCACGCAGGCGGACCCGCGCAACATGGACCTGCTGCTGGATGCCAACGACCGCAAGCAGGGTTCGCTGGGCGGCGACGCGCGCAACTACAACGAGGCCGCCAACGGGCTGGCGCGCTTCTGCACGCTGCGCTCCTTCCTCAGCCAGTGGAGCGTGCGGCACACCCGGGCCGAGGGTCCGCGCTGCCTCGCCGCCACCAACGTGCCCGTGCTGTTGCTGAACTACACCGCCGACCAGACGGTGTTCCCCAGCCACGTTGCTGCGTGGCAGGCCGCAGCCGCGGGCCGCTGCACGACGCACGACATCAAAGGCGCCCCCCACTACCTGATCGGCATGCCGGAAGTGACGGACCGCGTCGCCGGGCTGCTGATGGCATTTGGTGATTGAAAACCGGAGAGAGACGCACATGAACAAACGAAACCTGTTGGCCTGCGTTGCGCTTGCCGCGAGCGCGATGCTTTCGTCCGCCCACGCCGAGGACGCCTATCCCTCGCGGCCGATCAAGCTGGTGGTGGGCGTGGCGCCCGGGGCGACCACCGACGCCGCGGCCCGGCTGGTAGCCGAAGTCCTGAGCAAGAACCTGGGCACGACCATCGTCGACAACCAGCCCGGCGCCAACGGCACGATCGCGGCGCGCAACGTCGCGCGCGCCAAGCCGGACGGCTACACGCTGCTGGCCTTCTACAGCGACCAGATGCAGGTGGCCCCGCTGGTCTACAAGAACGCCTACGACCCGCTGGAGGATTTCGCCTTCATCACGACCACGGTTCGCAGCGGCGGCTTCATCCTGGCGGTGCCGGAGAGTTCACCGGCCAAGACCTTCGCGGAGTTCATCGACTACGCCAAGAGCGGCAAGAAACAGATGAACTACGGCACCTATGGCGTCGGCAGTTCCGTGCAGCTCGGTTTCGAGATCTTCAACGAGCGCTACGGCACGAAGATGCTGCACATCCCGTACAAGGGCGGTGGGCCGTCCTACCAGGCCGCGGTCGCGGGTGAAGTCGACATCGTGGCCGGCACGAGTTTCATCGAGCTGCTGAAGGCCAACCGCCTGCGCCCGCTGGCCATCGGCGGCAGCCAGCATTCGCCCGAGTTCCCCAACATTCCGACGCTGGCAGGCCAGGGCTTCGGCGAATTGGTGTTCGGGCCGGTGTTCTACGGCGTCGCGGCACCGCGCGGCACGCCGCCGGAAATCATCGAGAAGGTGCGGGCCGCGGTGGCCAAGGGCGCGCAGAACCCGGAGTTCGCGGCGCGCCTGAAGCCGATCGCGCACGACCCCTTCATCGTCGGTCCCGCCGAGACGGCCGCGCTGGTCCGCAAGGGGTTGGACACCTATCGGCCGGTGGTGCAGAAGCTGAAGATATCCCTGGACAACTGACCCCTTCCATAGCCGATATCGGCGCCGGGCGCACAATCGGGCCCCGCAGTTTCCAAGCCCGAGGCCGCCCATGTCAGACACCACCCCCATCCGCGACCCGAACTCCGACCGCCTGATCACGCCGCAGAACGCGGTGCTGGCGATGATCGACTACCAGCCCGAGCAGTACCGGGGCGTCGCGTCGGTCAGCCACGAGGTGCTGCTGCACCACGTGACCATGCTCGGGCGCGTGGCGACGACCTTCGAGCTACCGGTTGTCCTGAGCACGGTGTACGTCAAGCACGGCATGGGCGCCACCAACGCGGAACTGCGCGAAGCGCTGCCCGGCGTGCCGGAGGTCGACCGTACCACCATGAATTCCTGGGAGGACGCGGACTTCCGCGGCGCGGTGGAGGCCAGCGGCCGCAAGAAGCTGATCCTGGCCGGCCTGTGGACGGAAGTGTGCGTCGCCTTCCCGGCGCTCGACGCGCTGGCCGCGGGCTACGACGTGTACGTGGTGGCCGATGCCATCGGCGGCGTCAGCAAGGTGGCGCACGATTCCGCCATGGAGCGCATGGTGCAAGCCGGCGCGCATCCGATCACGGTGCTGGGTCTCGCTTGCGAGCTGCAGCGCGATTGGGGCCGTGACGGCGCGGACCGCCTGCGCGCGATCATGCGCGCCTACTTCGCGGGCCTGCGCCACTGAGGCGGCGATGAAGCTCGTCCTGGGCGTGCTGTTCGCGATGCTGCTGGGCGCTTGCGCGGCGCCCACGCCCGACATGCAGGGCATGGTCCACAACAGCCGCAATTCGCTGGACTGGGCGGGCGCCTACGAAGGCACCTTGCCCTGCGCCGACTGCCCCGGCATCGCGACCCGCGTCGAACTTGCGCTCGACCAGACCTACGTGCTGTCCTTGCGCTACATCGACCGCGACGCCGCGCCGCGGGTTTCGCGTGGCACCTTTACCTGGGACGCCGAGGGCCGCAGCATCGAGCTGCAGTCCTGGCGCTTCCAGGTGCGCGAGGGTTCGCTGGCGTTGCTGGATCGCGAAGGGCTGCCGATCACCGGCGCTCTTGCGCAGAACTACGTGCTGAAGAAACTCTAGGAAGAACAACCGATGATGCAATCCTGGTGGATGCAGGCCAGCGACGCTGGCGTGAGCCTCGAACAACGCGAAGTGCCGGTCCCGCAAGCCGGCGCCGGGCAGGTGCTGGTTCGCATGCATGCGGCCGGCCTGAACCGCGGCGAGCTGCTGGCCTTTCGCGAGAGCGGCGGCAAGCCGGGCGCGGCCAAGGCGGCGGGCGGCGAGGGCGCCGGCGAGGTGGTGAGTGTCGGCGCCGGCGTGACGACGCTGAGCCCCGGTGACCGCGTGATGGGCCGCGCCGCCGGCGCTTTCGCGCAGTACGCGCTGATGGAAGCCAATGAAGCGATGCCGATGCCCGGCGAGCTCTCGTGGGAGCAGGCCGCGGGCATTCCGCTGACCTTCCTCGTCGCTTTCGACATGCTGGTGCTGAAGGGCCAGTTGCAGCAGGGCGAATGGCTGCTGGTGAACGGCGTGTCCTCCGGCGTCGGTGTCGCCTGCGTCCAGCTGGCCAAGGCGATCGGCGCCCAGGTCATCGGCACTTCGGGCTCGCAGGCGAAGCTGGATCGGCTGAAGCCGCTGGGCCTGGACGTCGGCCTCGCGGTCCCGCACGGCGGCGAGTTCGCTCAGGCCGTGCTGGCCGCGACGGACAAGAAGGGCGCCAACCTGGCCATCAACACCGTGGGCGGCACCGCCTTCGAGGAAGAGATGCGCGCACTGGCTTTCGAGGGGCGGCTGGCGATGGTCGGCCATGTCGACGGCGTGCTGCGGGCCGAAATCGACCTGGAGCTGCTGCACCGCCAGCGGTTGACGCTGTTCGGCGTCTCCAACAAGCTGCGCAGCAAGGCCCAGCGCGCGTCGGGCATTCCGCGCTTCGTGGCGGAGGTGCTGCCGCACTTTGCCGCCGGCCGTATCGTGCCGCTGGTCGACGAGGTGTACTCGTTCGCGCAGTTGCCGGCGGCGAAGGAGCGCATGGAGGCGGACCAGCATGTGGGGAAGCTGGTGCTCCGCATCGTCGGGGACTGACTGGCACCCTACAACCCACATCGATCCCCGACCGGACTCACACCGGCGGCGTCAACTGGCTCCGCAGCGGCAACGAGCGCACCCGCTTCCCCGTCGCCGCATGGATCGCATTCATCAACGCCGGCGCGATCACGGGCACGCCCGGCTCGCCGACGCCGCCCAGCGGCACGTCCCAGGTGGACGGCAGGATGTGCACGACGATCTTCTTCGGCGCCATGTTCATGCGCGCCACCTCGAACTGGTGGAAGTTGTCCTGCTGCGCCCGCCCGTTCTTGAAGGTCACTTCGCTCAGCACCGCCTGGCTCAGGCCCATGATGCAGGCGCCTTCCATCTGCGAGCGCACGCGGTCCGGGTTCACCGACGGTCCGCAGTCGACCGCCACGTCGACGCGCGGGATCACGATGTCGCCCTTGGGGCTGATCTCCACGTGCACCACCGCGGCGATGTAGCTGACGAAGCTGTAGTGCGCCGCCAGCCCGAGCCCCTGGCCCGCCGGCAGCTTCCTGCCCCAGCCCGCTTCCTGCGTCGCCTTCAGCACCACCTGGCGCAGCCGCCCGGTGTTGATCGGGTAGCGCTGCGGCGACTCGCCGTGGTTCCAGCCTTCGCCGATCTTGCCGGGGTCGATCTGCCGGTCCGGCCCCAGCAGTTCCAGCAGGTAGTCCTTGTGGTCCTTGCCCAGCGCATGCGCGATCTCGGCGACGAAGGACTGCGAGGCGAAGGCATGCTGGATGTTGTTGACCGAGCGCAGCCAGCCGATGCGCGTATGCGCCGTGGTCGCCGGGTTCTCGATGCGCACGTTGGGGATGGCATAGGGCAGGCCCACCAATCCCAGCCCGAGCTCGAAAGGCGCCAGCTGTTTCGGGTCCGGCGCGAAGATCGAGATGATCGTCGGCTCGGAGGTCCGCTGCAGCCAGGCCACGACCTTGCCGTTCGCATCGAGCCCCGCTTCCACGTGCTGCGCCGATACGGCGTGGAAGTAGTCGTTGTGCAGGTCGTCCTCGCGGGTCCACGTCAGCTTCACCGGCTGGCCGCCCATCTCCTTCGAGACCAGCGCGGCCTCCAGCACGAAGTCCTGCTTGGACTTGCGGCCGAAGCCGCCGCCCAGCAAGGTGACGTTGACGGTGACCTTGTCCTCGGCCAGCCCGAGCCGCTTGGCCAGCCGGTCGCGTGCGGCCTGCGGTGACTGCGTCGGCGCCCAGACTTCACAGGCGCCGCCCTGGATGCGGGCGACCGCTGCCGGGCATTCCATCGACGCGTGCGCGTAGTGCGGCACGTAGTAGTCCGCCTCGACGCGCTTCGCGGCGGAGGCCAGCGCCGCCATCGCGTCGCCATCGTTGCGCACCACCTTGCCACCGGGCTTCAGCACCGCCTGTTCGATCTCGCCGCGGAAGGCCTCGGAGTCGTAGCTGCCGTGCGGGCCATCGTCCCATTCGATCTTCAGCGCGCGGCGCGCCTTGATCGCGGCCCAGGTGTCCTTGCCCACCACGACCACGCCGCCGACCGGCTGGAACTCCGAAGGCGGCGGCGTGCCTTCCAGCTGGAAGATCTTGAGGACGCCGGGCACCTTCTCGGCTTCGGACGTGTCGACCGACTTCACCTTGCCGCCCAGCACCGGCGGCCGCGCGATGACGGCATAGACCATGCCGGGCAGGCGCGTGTCGATGCCGTACTGCGTCTTGCCGGTGACGATGGCCTGGCCGTCGGTGAGGAAGGTGTCGGTCTTGCCGATGTAACGGAAGCGCGAAGGATCTTTCAGTTTGAGATTCGTGGGCACGTCCAGCTTGGCGGCGGCCACGGCCAGCGCGCCGTAACCGAGCTTGCGCCCGCTGGGCTTGTGGACGACCTCGTGATTGCGCGCCTCCACTTCGCTCACGGGCACCTTCCAGCGTTCGGCGGCGGCCTGCTCCAGCATCTGGCGGGCGGCGGCGCCGCTGCGGCGCAGCGGCTCGAACCAGTGGCGCGTGGAGCGCGAGCCGTCGGTGTCCTGGTTGCCGTAGCGTTCCTCGTTGCCTTCGGCCTGGACGACGCGCACGCGCTTCCAGTCGGCCTCCAGCTCGTCGGCCACGATCTTCGGCAGGCTGGTGCGCACGCCTTGCCCCATCTCGCCGCGATGGCAGACGATGCGCACGATGCCGTCCGGCGCGATGGAGACGAAGACCAGCGGGCTGTCGCGCAGCCCGTGCGGCATGCCGTCGCCGCCGTACTTCTGCGGCTCCTGGGCGCTGCCGGTCCACGGCAGGCCGATGGCGAGGACGAGGCCGGTGGCCGGAATGCCCTTCAGCAGGGTGCGCCGGCTGACGCTGGCGGGCGCGGAGGCGAGGGCGGTGTTCATGCGCGCTCCTCCTGCACGCCGGCGGCGAGCTTGATCGCGCTGCGGATGCGCGTGTAGGTGCCGCAGCGGCAGATGTTGCCGCTCATCGCGCCTTCGATGTCCGAATCGCTGGGCTTGGGCTTGGCCTGCAGCAGCGCGCAGGCGCTCATGATCTGGCCGGCCTGGCAGTAGCCGCATTGCGGCACGCCCACCTTTAGCCACGCGGCTTGCACCGACTTGCCGACCGGCGTTGCGCCCACGCCTTCGATGGTGGTGACCTTGTGGCCGGCGGCCGCGGAGAGCGGCGTCACGCAGGAGCGCACCGGCTGGCCATCGAGGTGCACGGTGCAGGCGCCGCACAGCGCCATGCCGCAACCGAACTTGGTGCCGGTGAGCCCTGCGTGGTCACGCAGCACCCATAGCAGCGGGGTGTCCTCGGGTGCGTCGACGGTCGTCGGCTTGCCATTGATCTGGAGCATCGCCATGTCGTCCTCCTTCCCAGGTGCAGGATGCTGCGCATGATGCGTCCAGCCGAGCCAGGACGAAATGGGCGGCCCCTAGACCCTGATGCGGTCAGGCTCTTCAGGCCGCCCAGTGCTGCTGCAGGTAGCGCAGCAGGGCGTCGACCCGGGCCACCCGCAGCTTGCGCTTCGGCACGTAGGCCTTGAACCAGTTCTCCTGCGGCGCGAACTTGGGCAGCACGGGCTGCAACTTTCCTGTCTGCAACGCATCGGCCGCAATGTAGGTGGGCAGCAGCGCGATGCCCAGTCCCCCGACGGCCGCATGCAGCAGGGTGAGGTTGTCGTCGGCGAGCAGGCGTGCGTGCACGTCGATGGCCAGCGTTCCGCGGCTGCTCTGGAAAGCCCAGCTGGTGCCGGTGGCGGAGAACATCAGGCAATCGCGATCGGCCAGTTCGCGCGGGTGCGCGGGCTCGGCGTGCTGCGCAAGATAGGCGGGCGACGCGCACAGCACCGGCCGCACCGGACACAAGGGGATGTCGACGACTCCCTCGTAGGTGGCGGCGCGTCCGCTGATCGCCAGGTCGAAGTCGCCTTCCGCCGGGTTGGCCGAGCGGTCGACCAGCGCGAGTTCCATCGTGATCGCCGGGTGGGCGGCCAGGAAGGCGCAGAACACCGGGCCCAGCTGCTCGAGCGTCAGCGTCGTCGGCGCCATCACGCGCAGGTGGCCTTCGGGTTTGCCTTCGTCGCGCCGCACCGAAGCGAGCAGGTCTTCGAACTCGGCCACCACGCCGGAGGCGCGCGCGTAGAAGCGGTCGCCGGCCTCGGTGAGCGTGACCTTGCGGGTGGTGCGCTCGAACAGGCGCGCCTGCAGCTCGCCTTCCAGCTGCGCGATGCGCTTGGCCACCACCGAAGGCACCACGCCCAGCTGGCGCGCCGCCTCGGAGAAGCCGCCGCAGCGGACCACGGCGGTGAAGGTGCGGATGTGGGTGGTGACGTCCATTGATTCTGAAAAGCGTCAACTGAAAACCAGAAATCAGTCTAATTGACTTTGATCGGCATCAATAAACTGGCGCTTCACAAGACCCAGGAGACACCGATGAACCGGAAGCGCATGCTTCTCTCGCTGCTGGCGCTGGCCGCGCTGCAGGGCCTGGCCGGCGCTGCCGGCGCGCAGGCCTGGCCGGCGAAGCCGATCAAGATCGTCACCCCCTTCCCGCCGGGCCAGGGGCCGGACGTGCTGCTGCGCGCACTGTCGGAGAAGCTCACCGTTGCGCTGGGCCAGCCGGTCATCATCGAGAACAAGCCGGGCGGCAGCGGCTTCATCGCTTTCCAGGCCGCGAAGGCGGCACCGGCCGACGGCTACACGCTGGTGCAGATGGACAGCTACCACATCGGCACGCAACCGCACCTGTTTGCCAAGCTGCCCTACAGCGCGACGAAGGACTTCGATCCGGTCACGCCGCTGGTGCGCAACTACTTCTTCGTCGTGGTGCCCGCCACTTCCAGGTGGCAGACGATGGGCGACCTGGTCGCCGCCGCCAAGGCCAGGCCGGACGCCGTCACCTACGGCTCCTGGGGCATCGCGACGCCCGCGCACCTGGGCGGCCTGCTGCTGGAAGCGGCCACCGGCACGCACATGCGCCACGTGCCCTACAAGGAGTCGACGCAGCTCTATGCCGGCGTAGCCAGTGGCGAGACCGACTGGGCGATCGGCTCCGCCGTGTCGGCCGGCCCGATGCTGCAGGCGAAGAAGGTCCGCTTCCTCGCGGTGGCCGGCCCGCAGCGCATCGCCGGCTACGAGCGCGTGCCGACCGCCGCCGAAGCCGGCGGCCCGAAGGACTGGTCGGTCAGCGGCTGGAACGGCCTGCTGGCGCCCAAGGGCACGCCGAAGGAAATCGTCCAGCGCCTGAACACCGAGATCGCCAAGGCGATGCAGTCGCCCGACATCCGCCAGAAGCTGGCCCTGTTCACCTACGAGCCCTACACGATGTCGAGCGCCGACATGGCGAAGCTGATGGACAAGGAAGTGGCCGACTGGGGCCCGCTGATCCAGAAGTCCGGCATCCGCCTGGATTGAGGACGGCGCGATGGCCCAGGGCAACTTCGAAGTCGTGGTGGCGGGCATCCGCCAGCTGACGCCGCGCGTGCGCGAATTCCTGCTGCGCTCCGCTGGCGGTGCGCCGCTGCCGGAGTACACAGCCGGCGCCCACGTGGCGCTGCACACGATGTCGGCCGAGCGCGGCCTGATCGTGCGCCACTACTCGCTGGTGGGCGGCCAGGACCTCGCGGACGATGCGCGCGACACCTATCGCATCGCGGTGCAGCGCGAAGACCATGCGCGCGGCTCGGCGCACATCCACGCCAGCTTCGAGGTGGGCACGCGGCTGCGCATCGGCCCGCCGCTGAACAACTTCCCGCTGGACCGCCGCGATGCGAACGTGTTGCTGCTGGCGGGCGGCATCGGCATCACGCCCATCTTCTCGATGGCGCGCAGCCTGGTGCGCAGGCAGCGGAACTTCCGCGTCTTCTACGCGGGCCGCAACGCAGAGGGCATGGCTTACCACGGCGAATTGGCGCAGCTGGCCGGCGAGCGGGTGCGCTTCCACTACAGCGACACGCAAGGCCATCCGGACCTGGAAGCGCTGCTGCGCGAGCAAGCGGAAGGCACGACCGTCTACGTCTGCGGGCCGGCCCGCATGATCGAAGCCACGCAGGCTGCGGCGGCGCGCCTGGGCTGGGCGCCGGCGCGCGTGCGCAGCGAGATGTTCGGCGCCGGCTTCTCCGGCGTCGCCACGCCTTTCGAGGTGCGCCTGCGCCGCAGCGGCCGCACGGTGCACGTGGGCGCCGACACCAGCATCCTCGACGCGCTCCTGAACGAAGGCGTGCCGGTGCTGTGGGACTGCCGCCGCGGCGAATGCGGCCTGTGCCCGCTGCCCGTCGTCTCCTGCAATGGCGCCATCGAACACCACGACCGCTACCTGTCCGCCGAGGAAAAGGCCGCGGGCGAGACGCTATGCATCTGCGTGTCGCGCACGCGCGGCGGCGAGCTCGTGCTCGACGCCTGACACCTTCTTGAAGGAATCACCATGAACGAGATCATGCTGGGCGGTATCGCCGACCACGCCACGCCGCTCGTGCGCAACTGCTGGTACGTGGCCGCGCGCGCCGCCGAAGTGGGCCGCGAGATCATCAGCCGCCGCCTGCTGGGCGTGGACGTCGCGCTGTACCGCACGCTGGCCGGCGAAGTGGTGGCGGTGCGCAACCGCTGTCCGCACCGTTCCTTCCCGCTGGCCAAGGGCAAGCTGGTGGGTGACGTGCTCGTGTGCGGCTACCACGGCATGCAGTTCGATCCCTCGGGCCGCTGCGTCAGCATGCCGGCCATGCCGATCACGCCGACCAACGCCAGCGTGCGCAGCTTCCCCACGGCGGAACGCGGCCCGCTGGTGTGGATCTGGATGGGCGACCCGGACCATGCCGACGAGGCCAAGGTGCCGGACACCAGCTGGCTGGACAGCGCCGAATGGAAGTCCGTCACCGGCGGCTTCCACATCGAGAGCGACTACGTCGCCATGCACGAGAACCTGCTGGACCAGACGCACTTTCCCTTCCTGCACCCGGGCGCCATCGGCACGCCGGAATACGCGCGCTCGAAGCTGAAGGTGCGCGAGGAGGGCGACATGGTCATCATCGACCGCGAGCTGCGCAATTCGCCGCCGCCCGGCGTCTACGGCGTGCCCACCGGCCTCACGGGCCGGCCCGTGGACCGTTTCTCCGACGCGCGTTTCGTCTCGCCGGCGCTGCACACGGCTTACGCGCGCATCGTGGACAACAACGACGCCAGCGGCGCGCCGCGCACCTACCGCTTCAACATCACGCACATCTTCACGCCGGAGAGCAACGGCGCCATCCACTACTGGTGGTTCTGCAGCCGCAACTTCAAGCTGGACGACGCGGCCGCCGACGCGCACTTGTACGAGTCCTCGGCCAAGGCCTACCAGGAGGACGTGGACGCGCTCGAATGGATCCTGGACGTGGTTCGCAACGACAGCCAGCCGCAGTTCGACCTGAACTTCGCGCCCGACAAGCCGGGGCTGATGATGCGGCAGATCCTGTACCGCCTGGCCGCGGCGGAAGCGGGCTCGCCCTCTCAGGGATGCCAGCGTGACAACGCCGGCGGCGTCGCCGCCGAGCGGCTGCCCGCCAGCGCGTAGGAGAGCTGGTTCGCGGCGCGGATGACGAGCTTGGCGTGCTTCTCGAGCTTGGGCTTGGTCAGGCGCGAGCTCGGGCCCGAGATGCACATCGAGCCCAGCAGCCGCCAGTTGAGGCCGAACACCGGCGCCGCCACGCTGGCGACCTCGGCCTCGCGCTCGCCCAGGGAGATGTGGCAGCCGCGCTCGCGGATCGACTCGTAGGGCTCGCCCGCGGCGCCGCTGAAGGCGAGGATCACACGGCCCGGCGCGCCCTTGTTCAGCGGCAGGCGCTCGCCGATGCGCACGTTGTGGCGCACCGACTGCGGCCCTTCCACGCGTGCCACGCAGGAGCGGATGTCGCCTTCGCGCACGTAGAAGGACGCGCTTTCGCCGGTCTCCTTGACCAGCTGGTGCAGCGCGGGCTCGACCACGCGGTTGACGTCGAAGCCCGCCTGGTAGCGCGCGCCCAGCCAGCCGGCCGCGGGGCCCAGGCGCCACTGGCCGTCGTCGGTCTGCACCATGTACTGCGAAAGTGCGAGCGTGCGCGCGAGGCGCAGCGCCGTGGTCTTGTGCATGCCGGAGCGGCGGCTCAGTTCGGCCAGGCTCAGCGAGGACTCACCGACCTCGAAGGCTTCCATCAGGGAAAGCGCCCGCGTCACCGCGGTCACGCCGCCTTCGGCGCCCGCGGCATCATCCTTGGGTGTGTTTCGCATGTCGCACCGGGGTTCGCTGTGTGAAACGGAATTGTAGCCAGCGCAACGTGCGTCTAGATTCGCGGCACACAAGGAGACAACGATGCAGTTTTCACGCCGGGCGGCCCTCGCTTTCGCCGCCGCTTCCCTGGCTTCCACCGCCTTTGCCCAGGCCTGGCCGGCCAAGCCGATCTGGCTGGTCGTGCCCTTCCCGGCGGGCGGCGGCACGGACATCCTCGCGCGCGAGCTCGCGAACAAGCTGGCCGGCTACAACTTCGTCATCGACAACAAGCCGGGCGCCGGCGGCAACCTGGGTGTCGACGCCGCGGCCAAGTCGGCGCCCGATGGCTACACCTTCGTCATGGGCCAGACCAGCAACCTGGCGATCGCGCCCAGCCTGTACACCAACTTGCCCTATTCGCCCGCCAAGGACTTGACGCCGGTCGCCCTGGTCGCCAGTTCGCCGCTGGTCATCGTCGCCAGCGCCAACTCGCCCTTCCACACGCTGGCCGACGTGGTGAAGGAAGCGAAGGCGCATCCCGGCAGCATCAACTTCGCTTCGTCCGGCAACGGCACGGTGGCGCACCTGGCCACCGTCTCCTTCGAGAGGGTCGCCGGCATCCAGCTCACGCACGTTCCCTACAAGGGCGCGTCGCAGGGCGCGACCGACGTGATCAGCGGCGCGGTGCAGCTGTACGTCTCGTCCATTCCCACGCTGCTGCCGCACATCAAGAGCGGCAAGATGCGGCCGCTGGCGGTGACCTCGCTGCAGCGCGTGGCCGACCTGGCGCAGGTGCCGACCGTCGCCGAGTCGGGCTACAAGGGCTTCGAGGCTGTGACCTGGTTCGGCATCCTGGGCCCGGCGGGCCTGCCCAAGGACATGGTCACGAAGCTGAACGCCGACATCGACAAGGCGCTGAAGGACCCGGAGTTGAAGAGGAAGATGGACGCGCAGGGCGCGGACGTCCTCGGCGGCACGCCGGAGCAGTTTGCGAAGCTGATCCGCGAGGACATCGCGCGCTGGGGCGTGACCGTCAAGGAGTCGGGCGCGAAGATCGACTGAGCGCTATTGCTTGGGAACGCCTGGCAAGTCCGCGATGTCCTGCGACCACGGCAGCGCGGACTGGCACCAGATCTGGCGCCTGGGCGCCAGCTGCTCCCGCTGCGCCAGGCCGCCCACGCGCACGCCGCGCGTGGACGGGTTGTCTTCGTCGGCGCTCGCGTACACCGGGGAGCCGCAGTTGGGGCAGAAAGCGTGCCGGCGCCTGGCGCCGCTGTCGGCGGTGGTCTTGAGGTAGACGCTCGGCTTGCCGGTGAGCAGGCGGAAGGTGCCGGGCAGCGTCGGAATCGAGACCCGGTACGCCGTGCCCGTCAGCACCTGGCAGTCGGTGCAATGGCAGATGCCGCTGCGCTCCGGGTCGACTTCGGCTTCGTAGGTGATTTGCCCGCAGTGGCAGGCGCCGGTGACTTTCATTGTTCGAACCTCGCAGTTGGAAGATCCCAGGCCGTGCAATGCGCCGCGCCTGGCTGGCCTGTTCGCAAGCGTACGCTATCGCGATTCGAAGTACCCGAAGTCCTGCCTCAGGAACTGCTGCTGCCAGTAGGCGGCGGCAAGGATGGCCGCTCCCAAAGCCAGGGCGAGGACGACCGCGGCGACCTTGCACAGGAAAACGAAACGGGTGCGCTCGCCCAGCCAGAAGATGAGGAAGGTCGCCAGGGCGGCGAAGACGATGACTACGGTCCCGAACACGAACGCGGCGATCCAACCGTTGCGCGTCCTCGGTAGCAGCGGGTACAGCCAGGCAAACCACAGAAGCAGGCCCGCCGCCAGGCAAGCCGCCGATGCACGCCAGTCCTTCAGTGTGGACAGCAACTGCGCAGAGTTCTTCATGGACGCGAACGAATTCCTTCGACGTGCGATTCTGCCCAAGCGCAGCCGCCGCGCCGACGGGAGCAACCCGCAGCCTTTCGCTGTGCCCCCCACGTATAACCGTGACTTCGCATCAGGAGGACGCATGAGTGCGGGAGACTGGGACACGCTGCTGTCCGCATTGCAGGCACGTTTCGAAACGCACATGCATCGCCACCGCGGCCTCGCCTGGAAGGACGTGCTGGCGAACCTGGCCTCGCAACCGGACGCGCTGCGCTCCCTGCAGGCCATGGAGGACACGGGTGGCGAGCCGGACGTCATTGCGCAGGACGGCCAGCGCTTCGTGTTCTGCGACTGCTCGGCCCAGAGTCCCGCCGGCCGCAGGAGCTGCTGCTACGACCCCGAAGCGCGCCGCGCGCGCAAGGAGAACAAGCCGCGCAGCAGCGCCGTCGAAGAGGCGGCGGCGATGGGCATCGAGCTCCTCACCGAAGGCCAGTACCGGGCGCTGCAGGAGATCGGGGAGTTCGACACGAAAACTTCCAGCTGGGTCCTCACGCCCCCGGAAGTGCGCTCGCTCGATGGCGCGCTCTTTTGCGATCGCCGCTATGGCCAGGTGTTCGTGTATCACAACGGCGCGGAGTCCTACTACGCGGCAAGAGGCTTCCGGGGACGGATCAGCGTCTGACCTACAGGATCGGCCGGCGGGGCGAGCCGACACTGCGTCCATCGGCGCTTCCGCCGGGAGACTTCGATGACCAACGAATCCATCATCAACTTTGCCCCCCTCCGCTCGCAGCTCACGGCGATCGACAGGAGTACCGAACGCGCGTTCGAGCGCGCCTTCGACCTCCAGCAGGCCGGCGCGCCGGCGGAGCGGGTCGAAGCCGCCATCGCGGAGGTCAGCCGGCTGCAGGAGAGCGCGCGCCGCCTGCGCGCGCAGTTGGGCGAGCAACCCGTGCTGCATTGAGGCCGGCGGCGGGCGTCCCGCGGCGCGCCCGCTCTGTAGCGACTCCAGGCCTTTCCCCTCGTGGGGGCGAAGCGCATACTGCGCTCGACTGCCCGCCCGTGCCGGTTGAGCACCATGGATCGCCCATCCCACCTCCCCAGCATCGAGACCGGCGACTTCGACGTCGTCGCGCTCGTGGGCTCGGCGGGCGCCGGCCCGGCCGGCCTGCAGGTGCTGCGCGACTTGCCGCCGGGCTTCAGCGTGCCGCTGATCGCGGCCTTCCACCTCGCGCCTGACTCCGTGCTGGACCAGGTGTTCGCACGCGCGCCATTCGAGGTGGTGTGGGCGCGGCAGGGGTCGCTGCTGGCAGCGGGCCGCTTGTTGCTGTGCCCGCCGCGGCAGTTCCTGGACATCCTTCCCGATGGCAGCTGCCAGCTGTCGCCCTGCGAGGGCGGCGCCCTCGAAAAGCCGCTGGACCGCTTCCTCGGCTCCGTCGCGCAGAGCTTCGCGAGCCGCGCGATCGGCGTGGTGCTCACGGGCATGGGCAACGACGGCGCGGCGGGCGCGCTGGAGCTGCACCGTGCGGGCGGCCAGGTCGTCGTGCAGAGCGAGGCCAGCGCCGAGTACCCGGCGATGCCGGCGTCCGCCATCGCCGCCGGTTCCGCGAGCATCGTGATCCCGCTGGGCGAACTGGGCCACCTCGTCGGCGAATTGCTCACGCGCACGCCGCGCCGCGAGATGCGCTCTGAAGTGGAGGCGGTGCGCCGCGTGTTCGGCGACCACGGCGAGATGGCGGCACGCGCGCGCGAGGTCGACTGGTCGCGCACGCCGCTGGGGCCGGCGGTCGACTGGCCGGAGGCGCTGCGCATCCCGGCGCGCACCATCATGGACGCGTCCAACCCCCAGGCCTTGTGGTGGGGGCCCCAGCTGACCCAGGTCTACAACGACGCCTGGCGCGTCTTCCTGGGCGTGCGGAAGCACCCGCAGGCCCTGGGCGGGCCGGCGGCCGCGAGCTG
This sequence comes from Ramlibacter agri, assembly GCF_012927085.1. NCBI lineage: Bacteria > Pseudomonadati > Pseudomonadota > Betaproteobacteria > Burkholderiales > Comamonadaceae > Ramlibacter > Ramlibacter agri. Next base: position 590,909 of record NZ_JABBFX010000003.1, read on the forward strand.
GCCCGAGGTCTGGCACGACATCGGCCCCATGGTCGCGCGCGTGATGGCCACGGGCGTCGCCGAGGCCGGCAAGGGCTACCTGCTGCTCGTGCAGCGCGACGAGTACGTCGAAGAGGTGTTTGCCGATTTCTCCTATGCGCCGGTGCGCGATGCCGCGGGCGCGGTCCTGGGCGTCCACCACAACGTCTGGGAGACCACGCATTACGTGGTGGCCGAACGGCGGCTGCAGGCGCTGCGCACGCTGGGCGCCCAGCTGGCTGCCGCCCAGGGCATGCGCGACGCCTGCGAGCGCGCCGCCACGGCACTGGGCAGCGACCCGCAGGACCTGCCCTTCGCGCTGTTCTACCTGCTCGATGCGCAGCGCCGCCAGGGCGTGCTCGCAGCGGCAGCGGGCGTGGCACCTGGGGCGGCCTGCGCGCCGCACCTGCTCCCGCTGGACGTGGGCACGCCCTGGCCGCTGCTGGCGGTCCTCGGCAGCGTTCCGGACGCGCAAGTGCTGTTGTCCGACCTCGCGAACCGTTGCGCCGGCCTGCCGCCGGTGCCCCTGGCGCGCGAGGGCGCGCTGCCGCCGCAGTCGGCGCTGCTGCGGCCGCTGCGCGCGTCGGCCGACGAGCCGCCCGTGGGCGTGATGGTGCTGGGGCTCAGTCCGCACCGGCAGTTCGACGAGGGCTATCGCGCCTTCCTGGATCTCGTCGCGGTGCAGCTGGCGGCCGGCATCGGGCAGGGCCGCGCGACCGAACTCGAGCGCGAGCGGCGCGAGCGCCTCGCCGCGCTTGACCGCGAGAAGATGCTGTTCTTCGCCGACGTCAGCCACGAATTCCGCACGCCGCTCACGCTGTTGCTCGCGCCGCTGGAGGAGCTGCTGCGCCGGCAGGACAGCCTGCCCGCCAGCCTGGCCGCCGACGTGGACGTCGCGGTCCGCAACGCCCGGCGGCTGCTCGCGCTCGTGACCAACCTGCTCGACTTCTCGCAGGCGGAATCGCGGCGCAAGCCCGCCCGGCTGGCGCCGCTGGACCTGCGCACGTTGACGGCCGAGGTCGTGAGCCACTTCCGCAGCGCGATCGGCGCCGCGGGCCTGCAACTGCGGATGGAGTTCGACGAGCAGCTGCTCGAAGTGCCGGTCGATCCCGAGATGTGGACCACCGTCGTGTCCAACCTCGTCTCGAACGCGCTGAAGTTCACGTTCGAGGGCGAGATCGCGGTGAAGCTGCGCGCCCTGAAGCTGCACGCGGAGCTGGTGGTGTCGGACACCGGCATCGGCATCGCCGAGAGTGAACTGGGGAACGTCTTCAAGCGCTTCCATCGCGTGCGCGGCGCGCGTGCCCGCACGTCCGAGGGCGCGGGCATCGGCCTGTCGATGGTGCAGGACCTCGTCCAGCGCATGGGCGGCCAGGTGCGGGTGCGCAGCCGCTCGGGCTGCGGCTCGGAGTTCATGGTCTGGCTGCCCTACAAGTCCTACCGCATGCAGGCCGGCGCCGAGCCGGACCCCGTGCCACGCGCGGCGTCCGACCTGGCGGCCGACCTGGCGGACCAGGCGGCGCGCTGGGTCGAGGACGACGCGCCCGCCGGCGTGCTGCACGACCTGGTGGCCCAGTCCGGTGGGCGGTCCGCTGCGCCTGCTGTCGAACCGGTGGGTGCGATCGTCGTGGTCGACGACAACGCCGACATGCGCCGCTACCTGCAGCGCCTGCTCGGTGGCCGCTGGGTCGTCGAGACCGCCAGCGACGGCGAAACAGGCCTGGCCGCCATCCATCGCTTGCGCCCGCAGGCGGTGCTGGCCGACGTGATGATGGGGGGCATCGACGGCTTCGAGCTGCTGCGCCGCGTGCGCGCCGACCGCGAACTGCGGCACACGCCCGTGGTGCTGGTCACGGCGCGGGCGGGCGAGGCGGCCGCCATCGAGAGCCTGCTCGCGGGCGCCGACGACTACATCGCCAAGCCGTTCTCGCCGCGCGAACTGCTGGCGCGGGTGCAGGCGGTGGTCGACCGCGCGCGCGTGGACGCCGCGCTGCGCGCGAGCGAGCTCCGCTTCCGCACGCTCTTCGAGACGATGAGGCAGGGTTACAGCGAGTGCGAGATCGTGCGCGACGACCAGGGACGCGCGGTCTCCTACCGGGTGCTCGACGCCAACCCGGCGTGGGAGCGGCTGACCGGCTTGCCCGCCGCCGCCTGCCGGGGCCGCGACGTGCTCGACTTCCTCCCCGGCATCGAACGGTCCTGGATCGACACCGCCGACCGCGTGGTGCGCCTGAACCGCCGTGAGCACATCGAGCACGAAGCGGCTGCGCTGGGTGCCTGGTTCGAGACCGATTTCTATCCTTCCGGCGGCGACCGGTTCAACGCGCTGTACGAGGACATCACCGAGCGCAAGCTCGCCGAGATGCGGCAGGCCTTCCTGCTGCGCCTGAGCGACGCGCTGCGCCCGCTGCGCGACCCGATCGCGATCCAGCAGGCCGCCATGCAGGTGCTCGGCACGCACATGAAGGTGAACCGCGCCTTCTACGGTGACGCGCAGGACGACGGCGACACGCTCGCGATCGGCCCCGGGTTCAGCAAGGGCACCTTCCCGCTGGAGGGGCACGTGAAGTTCTCGGACTTCGACGCCGACATGGCGGCGTGGTACCTCGCGGGCCAGACGGTGGTGATCCACGACGTGCGGGACCATCCCCTCGTCTCCGCCAAGGCGCGCCCGAATTTCGATGCCATCCAGGTCGGCGCCGCCGTCGGCGTGCCGCTGGTCAAGGAGGGGCGCGTGCGTGCGATCGTCAGCCTGCACCAGACGGCGCCCCGCCAGTGGACGGACGCGGAGGTGTCGCTGCTCGAAGAGACCGCCGAGCGCACCTGGGCTGCCGTCGAACGCGCGAAGGCCGAGGCGGTCCTGCAGGCCAGCGAGGCGCGCCAGGGCTTCCTGCTCGGGCTCAGCACGAGTGCAGAACGCACGCGCCGGCAGAACGAGGCCTTGCAGGCCGTCGTGCGTGGCGCGCCCATGCAGGAGTCGCTTGCGATCCTGGCGCGCATGGTCGCGGAGGAAACGCAGGGCGAAGCGCGCACGGCTTTCTACATGGCCGACGCGGCTGGCGCGCAGCTGCACCCGGTGCGCGGCGCGGGCGACATGCCGGAGGCTGAGCTCGATCCGGCCGGCGACCGTGGCTGCTGGTCGTTCCCCATCCAGACGCGCGAGCGGCTGGCGATCGGCACCTTCGCGATGTACTTTCGCACGCCCCGGGAGCCCGCAGCGGCCGACCGGGAGCTGGCCGAACTCGTCACGCGGACGGCGGCGATCGTCATGGCGAGCCATCGCGCCGATGCGAAGTACCGTGCGCTGCTGGAGGCGACTGCCGAGGCGGACCGGCCGCCGGCGGGATCGTGAGGAGGCGCCGTTCATCGATCGTTCATGGAGCGCGCGTTATCGTGGACGCAACCTCACCAAGGAGCCTCCATGACCCGCCTTGCCCGCTCCAGCGTTGCCTTCTTCCTGGCGCTGGGTTTCCTGTTGCCCGCCGCCTGGGCCGCCGTCAGCCGTGACGAAGCGGTTTCCCTGGCGCAACGCACGGCCCCGGGCCGCGTGCTGGCGGTGGAGCATGGCATCGACCTGGAAAACAAGGTGGTCTGGCGCGTCCGCGTGCTGAGCGCGGCAGGCGAAATGCGCGTCGTCGTGATCGATGCCGATACCGGAAAGGCGCGCTGACGATTGATCGGATCGGCACCAAAGCCGACCGGCTGCGCACACCGCGGCGGCGGGGCAGTTCCTAGACTCCCTGCCCATGATCACCATCCACCACCTGGGCCACTCCCAGTCCGAGCGCATCGTCTGGCTCTGCGAGGAGCTGGGCCTGCCTTACCGCCTGGTGCGCTACGAGCGCGATCCCGTCACGCGGCTGGCGCCGCCTGAACTGCAGGCGCTGCACCCGATGGAGGCCGCCCCGGTCATCGAGGACGGCGAGTTGAAGCTCGCCGAGTCGGCGGCGATCGTGGAGTACCTCATCGCGGTGCACGGCAGCGGCCGGCTGAAGCCGGGCGTCGGCGACGCCGACTACGCCCAGTTCCTCTTCTGGTTCCACTTCGCCAATGGCAACCTGCAGCCGGCGATCGGCCGGCTGATGTTCTTCCAGCGCCTGCAGTTGCCGGCCGGCCATCCCGTGCAGGCGGCCGTCCAGGGGCGGCTGGACCGCTGCCTGCGCCTCGTGGAAAGCAGGCTGGGGCAGGCGCCGTATCTCGCCGGCTCCGAATTCACTGCTGCCGACGTGATGACGGTCGTGTCGTTCACCACGATGCGGCTGTTCCTGCCCATGGACCTGGGACCGTACGTGAACATCCGGGGCTGGCTGCGGCGGATCGGCGAGCGGCTTGCCTACCAGCGCGCGATGGCCGCCGGCGACCCGGACCTGCAGCCCATGCCTGGTTAGACTGGCCGGCGTGCGTCCCGCAACCGACCCCTCCGCGCTGGCCCGGGAACTCCACGCCCTGGCGGACGTGGGCATCGCGGCGCACATCCTGCAATCGAGCAGCCTGCAGATCCTGCGCATGCGGGTGGAGCATCCGGTCCTGATCCTGGTCACCCAGGGCGTCAAGGAGGTCCGGCCGGAGCGGGGCGCCCCCGTGCGCGCGCGGCCGGGACAGGCGATCGCGCTGGCCGGCAACCAGGCGGTGGATTTCAAGAACACGGTTGCCGACGGCGCGAACTACGAAGCGCGGTGGCTGGTGTTCGATCCTGCGCTGGAGGGGGATGCGTACTGGCGGAGCAGGGCGAGCGCCTTGCAGGCTTCGTCGTCCCCGGCGCGCCTGCTCGAACAGGTTCCCGATGCATTGACCGCCGCCTTCCAGCGTGCCTCGGAGGCGCTGGGGCCTGCTTCCTCGACGCCCGTTCCGATCGCGCGGCAACGCATGCTGGAGGTGATGCACTGGTTGCTGGAGCTGGGCATCGTGTTCCAGAGCCGGTCGCCCCAGTCGGCGGTCTCCGTCGCAGTCCGCGACCTCGTCGCGAACCGCCTGGACGCAGCATGGACCACCCAAGGCGTTGCCAGCGAGCTGGCCATGTCCGAGGCGACCTGCCGGCGCCGCCTGGCCGCGGAAGGAACCACGTTCGCGGAGTTGCTGGTGGACGCCAGGATGTCCGCGGCGCTGACCTTGCTGCAGGCGACCACGCGGCCCGTGTCCGACATCGCGCTGCAGGTCGGCTACGAGTCGCCCTCGCGGTTTGCGGTGCGGTTCCGGGAGAGGTTCGGGTTTGCGCCGACGCAGGTGCGGGGGCATGAGCGGAGTCGGTGAGCAGACATCGCCAAGGCAGTGAACTTCACGCGCATGCCGTTCTCCAGCTATTCGAGTTGTTCCACCCGCAACCGCGTCAGCGCTTGCACACCTGGCATCCCTTCGATCTCCCGGAGGGCCGCCGCCATGGCGGATTCCAGGACTTCGCCGCTCAGGACGACGAAGGTGTTGCGGGATTGCGTTCCCTTGATCACCGGCACATGGTGCCGGCTGAGTGCCTCGAGCACCAAGACCGCCGAATCCGCATTCAGCAACTCCACGCGCAGGTAGTTGCGCAGGCGCGTGTCACCCAGGCTGGCGGCGCGCGGCTGCGGCACGCCTTCCCAGAAGCCCAAGGGCGGAACGCGCACCTGGCCGCCGCCGCGCACGGCGCGCGCCAGGTCCACCAGGTCGGCGACCACGGCCGACGCCGTCTCGCTCGATCCGGCGCCCGCGCCGTAGTACATGGTGACGCCCGCGGCGTTGCCCTTGACCATGATGCCGTTCATGCGCCCGTCGACGCGCGCCAGCAGGGACTCGCGCGGGACCAATGCGGGGTGTACGCGCAGCTGCAGTTCGTCGCCGCTGCGCCGCGCCACGGCCAGCAGCTTGACGGCGTAGCCCAAGCGCGCGGCGTGCAGGAAGTCCACGGCCTGCAGCGTGGCTATGCCTTCCACGTGCACGGCGTCCAGCCGCGGCGGGCCGCCGAAGGCCATGGCCGCCAGCAGCGCGAGCTTGTGTGCGGCGTCGCCGCCGCCCACGTCGAGCGCCGGGTCGGCCTCGGCATAACCCAGCGACTGGGCCGAGGCCAGGGCGTCGGCGTAGCTGCGTCCGGCCGCGGCCATCTGGGTGAGGACGTAGTTGCTGGTGCCGTTGACGATGCCGGCGAGCCACTCGATCTCGTTGGCCACCAGCCCTTCGCGCAGCGCCTTCACGATGGGGATGCTCACGGCCACGGCCGCCTCGAAGCCCACCGTGACGCCGCGCGCGCTGGCGGCGGCGAAGATCTCCTCGCCATGCATCGCCAGCAGCGCCTTGTTGGCGGTGACCACGTGCTTGCCCTCGGCGATGGCGGCCAGCACGCAGTCACGCGCGTCGGTGGTGCCGCCGATGGCTTCGATGACGACGTCCACGCCCGGGTGGCGCGCCACCTGCATCGGGTCCGTCAGCACCTCGATGCCGTCCTCCATGGCCGCGCGTGCGCGCGAGGCGTTGCGGGTGGCCACCACGGCGAGTTCGATGGCGCAGCCGGCGCGCGCCCGGATGGTGTCGCGATTGGCCGCGAGCACGCCGTGGGTGCCGGAGCCGACCACGCCGAAGCCCAGCAAGCCGGCACGCAGTGCGGGCGGAGGGGCGAGAGGTGCTTGCATTTCCGTTTTCTCCTGTCTGCCTCGCGGGGGAGGGGGAGAAAACGCTGCAACCCCGGCCGCTTGGCGGGGTTGGGTGATGAGTGCGCTAACTGCGATGCACGACCACCTCGCCCCGGGAGGGCGTGGTAATCATGGTGATCGTCATGATGCTCATGGAACGCACAGGCCCACTATAGCAGGACGGCGCCCGGTCAGTCTGTCGTGCCGAAAGCCACGTAAAGGAGGGCCTCCCCCTCCAGCCTCGGGCCGGCCAGGCCCGCGAAGCGCGGAGCGCCCTGCAGCGGCCCGGGCAGGTTCGCGTCGATCAACGAGCCCAGGTACTCATAGCCCATCGCGTCGAAGGTGTCTTCGATGTCGCTGGCCGGGCCGACGGTGGTGACGACCTGGCCATTGATCTTGCGCAGCAGAAGGAACGCCTGGGGCGCGGTTGCGTTCGATGACATGACGGGGTTGGGGACGGAGCGTCATCGACTTTAGATGTGGTGCGGAAGTTGCGCACCCCCTGAACAGAGGGGGGCGGGGCTGACAGGAATCTGTCACTGCGCCAGCCAGGGGCCATGGCTATTCGTAGCGTTGCAAGGCCTGCGCGCTCTCTTTCCAGCCTTCGCGAAGGGCGTATTGCAAGGGCGTTTCGCCTTCGTCGTTGCACGCATGCGGATCGGCGCCGGCTTCGACCAGCACGGCGATGTTCGCCGTCGAGCGGTCCGCGCAAGCCGCGCGGTGCAGCACCGTGAGGCCGCCGCTGCGCCGCGCCATCTCCTCGGGGAACTCGCGGATGAACGCGCGAAGGATGCAAGGCGAGCGGGTTCGCAGGGCGAAAAAAAATGCTTCGTCCACGTCCGGCGCGCCGGGTTTCCAGGGCAATGCTTTCAGCTGGCGCACGGTCGTGAGTGCCGATTCGTCGGTCTCGTCAGGAATTCGCCCGCGCCATGTGTCGGCGAAGCTGGCGAGCGCATCGCGCGGCCAGAGTGGACGGTTGCGTGCCGCGGCGAAGAGACCCGGGTGCCTTGCGATCGCTTCGTCGCGCCAGGTCTTGTGCCGCAGCGCACGTGCTACCAGCTCGATGCCCAACTGGGCCTCGTGGCCGTGGTGCCACCGCGCCAGGGTATCGAAGAGGAACAGCGCATCTTCGCGGGCCAGCGGCGATTCGGCCAGCACCAGGAGCAGGCGGTGCCGCTCCCGGTGATGCTCCTTGGGCCGCAAACCGAGCCGCGTCAGGTCGCCGTCCAGGGCCCGGAGGCAGTCCACGAGCCTGGCAGGCGCGGCTTCCAGCCCGCTGGGGGGCGCAAAGCTCGCCAGCGCGCCCGCGTGCTTCGCGGCCTCCGCCAGTGCGCGGGTGAACCGGGCCCGGAATTCAGCGGATTGGATGTCGGCGTCCATGGCGTCAGTGCAGCATGGACTTCAATTCGCCGCTGGCTATGAGTGCCTGCAGTTCGCTCGATCCGCCGACCAGGACGCCTTTGACGAAAACCATGGGGAAGGTCGGCCAGCCGGTCCACATCTTCAAGGCGCTGCGCGGACGCCACATCTTGAAGTAGCTGCCGTACTCGAGATACTTGAACGGCTGCCCGATGGCATCGAGTGCCTTGCGCGCCTTGGCAGGAAACGGGTTCTGCTTCATCCCGACCACCAGGACGTCGTTGGCGGCCGCTGCCGCCTTGACTTCATCGACGATGCCGTGGTTCCAGCCGGCGATCTTCGCGCGGATGGCGGCATGGATGCTGGATTCATCGAGGATCGGGCGCGGCATCGTGGTTCCTTGCGAGTGGAGTGACACGGTAGCATGGGAACATGGAAAGCTGTCCAGGGGGCTGGTACATCGTCAACCGCGGGGCGCGGCCTACATCGCGCTACACCGCTGAGGCAGTCGGTTGACGTCACTACACCGTGTATATACACTGAGGCGATGGGGTTCACCTGGTCCGAGGCAAAGCGCGCGGCGAACGTCAAGGCACATGGGCTCGACTTTGTTGATGCACTTTTGGTGTTTGAGGGCGTGACTTTCACATTCGAAGACGATCGGTTCTCCTACGGTGAGCAGCGCTTTGTGACTCTGGGCCTGCTTGCCGGCATTCCCGTCTCAGTCGTTCATACGGAGAGTGAAAGTGAAATCCGCATCATCTCGTTCCGACAAGCCACAAAGCGCGAAGCGCAAATCTACTTCAGTGAAATCCAAGACTGATTGGGACCGCCTGAAGGCTGGCAAGCCCTCTACGACCGCCGAGCATCCCGAGGCGGACGTCAAGCACATCGTTCGCGGAGTAGTGAGGCGTGGGCTGCAGCCTCTTCCCTCCAAGGCATCAATCTCATTGCGCGTAGACCAGGACGTCCTAGAGTGGTTCAAGGCGCAAGGGCCAGGCTACCAAACGCGCATCAACAGTGTGTTGAGGGCGTTTCGGGACGCATCGGTATAGCAGGTCGGTCGACTCGGACACGTTGGAGCGCATCGCCACCGTCGCCGAATCCATTCCAAAA